>JBFMGH010000591.1:0-15841 GCA_040752795.1 Cyanobacteriota bacterium | reverse complement strand
CCAAGGTGAGGCTCGATAGAAACATATTTTTGCCCTTTTGCAATAGCGCAGCAAGGGGTAATAAGAATTATAAATATTAAAAATAGTATGTTTAAAAAAAATTTCATTTTTTTATGTCAGGTCATTAAATATTTTACTTAAGAATTTTATCATTAACATGTAATCGGGTGTCCTGAATAAAGGCAAAAATTTAACAAATGCAGACTTATTTCGAGGTTATTATATTTATTGTAGTTTTTCAGTTACTGAAGCAAGTTCAGGGAAGCAAACAGTTGCATAAAGTTTATAAACGGGTTAATTTGTTATATTAAACGGTGAAAATTAATTAAATAAACTATTTTCTAATTAATTATTCTAGTTATAAGAATAATTGACAATGAACAATATTTAAATATTTACAAATATGATCAGGCTACTTTCTTTTTCAAATCTATCATAATCAGGGAACTTTCAATGTATTCTTACGTATTAATATTCATTTAGTACTCAAAATATGAGTTATAAACTATAATTTATTTATGAAAGCTTAAAGATCAGGGTAAGAATTGAGTCAAAACAATAAAGAAAATATCTATACAAAAGAAGGCCTTGCAAAACTGGACTTTTTTAAATACCGGTTAGTAACTGAGATGCAGAGATCGGATAGGCAGGGGTCATCTTTTAGTGTGGCAGTTATTCATGTTGAAACCCCAAAGATTAAAGAAATTATTTACCCTAAAGATATTCTTACACCACATATAGCTAAAGCAATTAATGATACAATTCGAAACCTTGATATCGCCTCTATAGACGAACGAAATGACTTTATAATGCTTCTTCATGACACAACTGAAAAACTTGCAGTAGTTGTGATAAGAAGAATTATAGAAAAATTACCATTTTTGAAATCAGAAGATGTTAAAACAAAAGTATCAGTAGGAATAGCAAATTATCCTGGTGATAGTAGAACTTCAGATGAGCTTATACTGGCGGCCAAATATGCCATGTTTCAATCACAACAAAAGGGTCGTAATGAAATAACAACAATATCTCAGATTAGAAAAGGACTAAGCTGGGAGAAAGAAGCAAATAATGCTTTATCAGTTTCTCGAAAAAAGTTTGATCTGGTTATTGAAAATACAGTTAAATCATTGTTGTTTACTTTTGCTACTAAAGATGAATATTTAGAGCAGCATTCATTGCAGGTAGCTAAAATAGCTTCAATGTTAGCAGAATCAGTTGGAATAAAAGAAAGCTATGTTAGAGAAATAACCCTTGCAGCATTATTGCATGATGTCGGGCTTCTGGAAGTTCCTGGAGATGTGTTGTTAAAAAGAACCCCTCTGAATCATGAAGAAATATCTTTAATTAAAAAACACCCTGAAATAGCTACTGAAAAGATCCTAAAACCAATTAAATCTTTTGAAAATATTTTACCGATAATTTTAGACCATCATGAGAACTGGGATGGCACAGGGTACCCTAATCAGAAATCTGAACGGCAAATTCATATAGGTGCCAGAATAATTTCCATTGCTGATGCATATCAGGCGATGCTTTGTAATAGACCATATAGACTGGCTCTAGAAAATGAAGAAATACTTAAAACACTTAAAGATGGTGCTGGTAAATCTTGGGAAGATAAACTTATTGCTTCTTTTATAGATTTAATTCAGGATTCTCAGGCCGCAAAAAAAATTCACGACAGGAGAGCTTAAAAATTACATATATATTACTATGTATAAGATAGATTTATTTGATATCAACAGTCACAAAATAAAAGATTTTATTGAAGTTGCTAAATATTTATATAGCAATGACACATATTACACCGGTTTTAATAAGCTTCCGGCCAGAGATTATAATACAAAAGTATTCATCATGAAACGTGATAATATACCAGTGGCCAGGGCCTGCGCTATTATAAATCCTGATATTTCATATAATAATTTAAAAACCGGTCTTATTGGTTTTTATGAATCTGAAGATAACTTAGAAACAGCCAGAAAATTGTTTGAAGAAATAATTGAATATTTTAAAAAGGAAGGAATCAAATATCTAATAGGCCCATTAAATGGTTCTACCTGGCATAGTTATAGGTTAACTGTTGCCAGTAATAATAAACCTTTCTTTTTAGATAACTACAATAAACCATGGTATACAAAGCAATTTTTCAATAATGAGTTTAAAGTAATAGCAAGATATCATTCTTCACT
Organism: Cyanobacteriota bacterium; assembly: GCA_040752795.1. Lineage (GTDB taxonomy): Bacteria > Cyanobacteriota > Vampirovibrionia > JBFMGH01 > JBFMGH01 > JBFMGH01. The sequence goes on along the minus strand of JBFMGH010000591.1, from coordinate 13,646 downwards.
TATTAATAGCCTTAATGTTTCTTTAGATCGGTTGAAAAACTTTGAGTTATTAATGAATGAAAAAGGTGTTATCATTAGATCAATGGACTTAAACAACTTTAAGGATGATCTTAAGAAGGTTTATGAAGTCAGTGTTGAAAGTTTTATTAACAATTTTCTCTATACACCGGTTAGTTTTGATGAATTTTATAATATGTATAAAGAAATCAAAACATTCATGGATCCAGAATTTTCTCTAATTGCAGAATCTAAAGAAGGTAAACCATATGGATTTATTTTTGCTTTAGAAAACCTTTTTGAAAAAAATAAAAAATCTCTGGTTATTAAAACCGTTGCTGTCGTTCCAGATAAAAAAATTAAAGGGCTGGGTACATATCTAGTTGAAAGAATTCATCATACAGCACTTAAAAATAATTATAGTGAAGTATTTCATACATTGATGCATGAAAAGAATTCATCAAGAAACATTCTTAAAAATATCAGTCATCCTTATCATCTTTATTTACTTTTTGGGAGAAATATATGACCGAAAATATAGTTGAATTAGTCATAGAAAATGCTTCCAGAAATCCTGATAAAGTAGCTCTGAAAGAATTAGATACCGAAATTACATATAAAGATTTTATTGAAAGTATTAAATCAACGTCAATATACTTGTCTAATGCTGGAATTACCAAAGGCTACAGAGTGTTGGTATTTGTTCCAATGTCTATAGAATTATATAAAATTCTTCTGGCATTGTTTTATATTGGTGCTACAGCAGTATTTGTAGATGCATGGGCAGAGAAAGGTCGGCTTGAACAGGCTGTAAAGATAGCAGATTGTAATGCTTTTATCGGAAGTAATAAAGCTCATATATTAAGATTAACATCTTCTGAAATAAGAAAAATACCAGTAAAGCTTTTTGCAAAAACGCTTTTTATAAGCAAATATGAAGAGATGCAAGAATGCGAAATTGCTACTGGAGATAATACTGCATTAATAACATTTACAACAGGTAGCACAGGGCTACCTAAAGGGGCCAACAGAACTCATGAGTTTTTACTAAATCAGCATTTAGTTCTTAAACAACATTTAAATCACTCTGAAAATGAGGTTGATTATTCAACATTACCCATTTTTGTTTTAAATAACCTTGCTACCGGAATAACCAGTATAATTCCGGATTTTAACCCTAAAAGACCATCTAAAATATCACCTGAAAAAATTATTAAAAATATGATTGAAAACAAAGTTAGCTCAACAGTTGGGTCACCCGTTTTTTATGATATTCTTGCTGAATACTGCATTAAAAATAATATAATAGTTAAAACCCTTAAAAAGATTTTTCTGGGGGGAGCTCCGGTCTTTGCTGAGCTGGCATCGAAGTTAATAAAAGCATTTCCTGATACATATGTAGAAATTGTTTATGGCTCTACGGAAGCTGAACCTATTAGTTTTATTAGTGCAAATGAAATGCTTACTTTCAAAAATTCCTGTATTGATGAGGGTTTAATTGTTGGCAGGCCTATAAAAGACGCAATAGTAAAAATAATTAAAATTACTGATTTACCAATAACAGCTGCAAATGAACTTGAATTTAACAACCTGGTTTTGCCAGTAGGTGAAACAGGTGAAATATGCGTTACAGGAAAGCATGTTCTTAAAGAATACTATAATAATTATGAAGCACAGAGGCAAAATAAAATTTATTGCGATGGATATGTATGGCATAGGACTGGTGATGCAGGTTATTTAGATAGTGATAACAATTTATTCTTAATGGGCAGGTGCAAGAATAAATTTAGTTATAAAGATAGAATATATTTTGTATTTCCTTATGAAAAGGCTTTATCTGGTATAAGTGAAATAGAAATAGCTACTCTGATTGAAAAAGATAATAGAATTATTCTTACTATTGAGGCAAAATCAGGTAAAAGTCAAGAAACTATTAATAAATATATTGAAAAAATTAAAATACCCTGTGATGAAATAAAATATTTAAACACAATACCCAGAGATTCAAGGCATCAGTCTAAAATTGATTATGAAAAGTTAAAAAGATTACTTTAACCCAAATTATAAATCAGGAATCAGCGAGAAGGTTTTACGTAAATGTAACAAATTCAAGGAATTAACTGGTTTAAGGGTTGCTTGATGTATGTGGTTTTCTAAAGTACCTTTTGAAGCCCTCATGAAGCATGCTGGTTAACTTTTATTTTCAGATAGATTAAAAGCTTCTTCCATAAGAGATTTAAAAAATTCTTCAGGGTTCATGACAAAAGTTGAAATCTTTTTAGGAACTATGACATTTAAAGCATCTGGTACAGCATGAATATCCAGTGGTGGATAGCCTATTACATCACCATCAGCCTGCACTGGAAGACGGGGTCTGCATTTAAATTTAATTTCTTTGGCTTTTAAATGTGTAATTCTATCAAAATCTGGGTCTTTTTGAGTATTTTCTTTAGTTAAAATTTTCCATAAAACAGGGATAAACTCTCCGGTGTGTTGTGGGGAGAAAATACATACATCTAATAATCCATCTGTCATTGAAGCATCAGGAACTATAGTAATTATATTTCCTAGAATGTTTCCGCTATTAATAAATAATACTGTTAAAGCTCTTTTTTTTACTCTTTTACCATCTATCAGTAAATTAAAAATAGACCTGCGAGGAAATAAAGCCTGTTTAAAGCCTTCAATAAAATAAGCTAAAAATCCTAATATTTTTTTATCAGACCTTTTAACATTTTTCATAATAGTTGCATCAAAACCACAACCGGCGATTATAGAAAAATATTGATTATTTATACGTCCGAGGTCTATTTTTTTTCTGTTATTTTCAAAAATGATATTTATTGATTTTGAAAAGTCCATTGGTATTCCTAATGATGTTGCAAGAAGATTTCCTGTGCCATTTGGTATTATTCCAAGGCAAACATCAGTACAGGCAATAGCATTAACCACTTCATTTATAGTGCCATCGCCCCCAACAACTATAACAAGATTAATATTATTATCCACGGCTTCTTTAGCTATAATATAAGCATGTGCTGGCTTTTCAGTCTCTTTAACTTCATATTCATAACTTAAGTTATCAAGCTTATTAATAAGCTCTTTTTTGATTATATCAGGAGGTTTGGTTCCACTAACAGGATTTATTATTACTATTGCTTTCATTTGTTGAAATTTGCCTGAGTTAGTATAAAATGATATTGTTAAATAAGGATAATTTATTAAATAAAAAGTTCCAAAAAAGAATGAATTATTCAGGTTAAATAATTGAATTAACTTGATTTTATCACTAAAATTTATATAAGTATTTAAAAAAGTACATAAAAAATTTACCTAATAACAATACCTCAATTTTTTCTAATGACAGATGAATTAACAAAAAAGTTAGCCGAATTAGAAGCAATAACAAAAGCAAAGCCTGGTAACAAGGAAGCCTGGCTAGAAATGGCAAGGGTTTTGTTTGAGCTTGAAATTGCAAATAACGCTCTTAACGCCCTTGACACAGTCATTAGAATTGATCCACGGCATGAATCTGCCAGAAATCTCAAGGCTGAACATTATATTAAAATTGGTAAAAATGAAGAAGCAATTGAGCTGGCAAACATTGTTTTAGATATTAATCCTGGCAATAAAGATGCCTGGGTTATAAAAGGCATGGCTTATCTTGAATTAGGTGAGATAAATGACATCGTAAAGTGTTTCGAAAAAGCCCTGGAAATTGATCCTAAAGACCTTAAGCTCTGGGAAAAAAGACTTGATGTAGCAAAGTTTATGAAGGATTCTACATCTGAGTGGAATTGTTTGCATAATATAAGATTATTAGCCCCTCATAAAATTGATATTTGGATTGATCAAGGGCAGGTATTATTAAATGTCAGAAAATATGAACAGGCTGCCGGTTATTATGACAGCTTAATAAAATCAAATTATAAACCAGATTTTATCAGGGCTAAAAAGGCTGAAGCTTTGTTGGCTTTAAATAGAGTAGAAGAAGCACTGGCTTGTATAGAAGACTCACTTTCTTTTAATATAAATAATGCTTTTGCTTTATGCCTTAAGGGTAAGATTTTATTAATGCAAAATAAAGTAAGGCAGGCAGCATCATTATTTGAAAAGGCTCGTATACTTGATCCACAGTCTCCAGAGGCATTGCTTGGCTTAGGAGATGTCCATTCAAGAGAAAAAGATAATATTAAAGCTTTTGAGTGTTATGATCAAATACATATGATTGACCAGGAGAATGTTGAAGCCTGGTATAAAAAAGGACTTATAAATGAGTTGCTATCAAATCATCAGGAAGCTTTAAATTGTTTATCTAAAGCGATAAAGTATGACCAAAATTATTTTGAAGCTATATTATATAAAGCAAAAATTCTCTATAACTTACAAAAATTTGGTGAAGCCCAACAAACTATTGATTTAGCAATAAGATTAAAACCCAGAGATGCTGAATTACTACATTTTAAAGGTATTTGTCTTAGAATGCTTAAACGTTATAAAGATGTGGTTAGTTGTTATGAGCAAATATTATCTGTTAGCCCTCAAGACCTTGAGGCAATGAACTTTATGGCCTCAGCGCTGGGAAGCTCTGGAAGGAAAGAAGAAGCAGTAAAATATTTTAAAATTATTCTTGAAAAAGACCCGGGTAGAAAAGAAACCTGGTATAACCTGGGCTATGTTTACTGTGGATTGAAAGAATACGATAAGGCAATGGAATGCCAGCAAAAAGCACTTGATATTGACCCTGAATATGAAGAAGCTCAAAGCAACTTGCTTTTTGCAGAAAAACAAGTCCGCTTTGAGCACAGGCAAAAAGCAGTTAATGAAAAATTGGACAAAAACAAATATAAACCACCACAGAGGCCTAAAATTGTTGCGGTTTGCCCGAAATGTGGACTTGATATGTTAAAAAAAGTTTGTGATAATTGCAATTATGAACTTAAGGAAATACCCGAAGAAGAGCCTGCTACGGAGCAGCCTTCTGATGCTCCTCAGAAAACCCGGCAAGAAACAGCTAATGTTCAAAAAGAAGATAAAAGTATTATAAAAAGCTTTCTTAATAAGATTAAGAAGAAATCTTCGGATTGAGTTTATTAACCCTGCTTATCACAAATCAGCAATTAGCGAGGAGGTTGTACTTCTGAGAAATATCACACGGAATTAACAGTGTGTAAATTTAGTATTTTAAAAATATGTCAATAGAAGCAGGTTTTCGTAAATGTAGCAAATTCACGAATTATGCAGGGTTAAATTAATTTTATGCTATAGCTGTTTGATCAAGTTTATTTAGCAATTGATTTTTGTTATTACCTTCATACTTTGCATTAACGGCTTCTTTAAGAGCGCCAGGTTTTTTCATTGTTGAATCATATGTAGATTGTATATCTGTCAATTGCTTATCACTGGAATTATTTATAATATGATCTATTGTTTTGTTGTCTGTTTTGTTATTTTCCATTGCTTCTGCTAGGGCTACTACAGCCATTTTAGGGTCATTTTGAATGCCTTCGTTAAGTAAGTCCATAGCTTTAGTTTCGTCTGAACCTGATAATTTATCTTTTATTTCAGTCCTTAATGCCATCGGGTTACCTCTAGCATGTTTTAGTGCATAAGCCTTTTCGGCTTCTCCTCTTTCAGCCGGGGTCATGTTTTCAAGAGTATTAATCAAAGCTTTACCATCGCCATTTTCAAGTGCTTTATTAATAACAGGAACAGAGTCTACAGCTTTTTGTAATGAAGACTGTTTTTGGGCTGCTTCAATTTTTTGCTGTTCTAAAGATTTTTGAACATCTTCAGAGGTTTTTTTAGCCTCTTTCATACCTTCAGAAGCCTCTTTAAATAAATTTGATAACGGGTCATTTGAATTTGTTTGAGCTGGCGGATTTGTTTTGGAATCACTCAAAACCTGATCAACATCTGATGATAGATCACCTAATATACTGTCCAGGCCATAATTGGATGAATTGTTATTACTGGTAAAAAAATTATCGTCAGTATTAGTAGTTTTATTTGCAGTGTTAGGTTTATTGCCGGTTTTATTATTAAGCAAATTATCAAGACCCAGATTATCAAAATTTATTGTCATAATACGCCCCTAATTTTTTATTAATTCCATCTTTACGTCTATATATTTAAAAACATTTTATACTCTTAAAATTACAGAAAAAGATACTTTTTATACAAAAATTAATAGAAAACTACTTTATAAACACTGCACTCTTTAGCCACTGTTCCCTGATATTTTATAAAACATTAGTTATGCAGAGATCTCTTATATGGTTTATATGATCAGGGTTGAATACAAATTTCAATTTATAACATTCTAATTAATGTAACAATAAATTTATATTTCTATAAACAAATAGTAATTATTTATATTTACAAGTTTAAATTAAATATCTCTACTTTTGTGCTTAAAAGGATTATAAAATGGTTGTTAATTTTACCTCTCAACAAGTTAATTATAATAATGCAACTATAAAAAAGAACAGAACTTCACCATTAAAGACCAATAAATCTAACCAGATAAGTTTTAAAGGCAACGAAACAGATTCAAAGCCTAATTCATTCTGGACAGGTTTTAGCAGTTTTATAATACCCGGATTAGGTCAGGCTATTAATGGCCAAATAGGTAAAGCTTTAGGATACTTTTGTGCCGAATTATTTGGCGTTCTTGTTTTAAGCAACATATCAAGGCCTCTGGGCTTCTTTGGTTCGCTTGCTATTAGCATTTTTGCGGCTAATGATGCATATAAGAATAGTGCTAAAAAACAGGGAGCTGTGGTGCAAAATAATAATCCTAATGTTGTAATGACACCAGAAGTTCAAAATTCAGTAATTGTTAATAATAGACCAAATGTTGATTTTAATGCATATTTAACAACACTACATTCACAGTGGCATGTAAATAATAGTAGGTCATCTGGAAATTGATCAAAAATTGATTTCAATGATTATTTAAATACTTCAAGAAAATAATGTTTTGGTAAGAATATTCTGTGTTGATTAATATCTAAAAAAAACTACAAGACGTTTGTGTGTTTTATTTTTCAACTTGATTGACTCAGGTTTATATCAATTCTTTATCAATAATACTTTAACTAGACTTATGCATAACTGGATAAATTCTCAAAAAAACTAAGGTGGTAGAGAAATAGTGTCAGGCCCAAAAGGGCCGCTGATCTCTGATATTTTATTAAACTTCAGTTATACCGAGGTTTCTTAACTTAATATTTCAAAATGTTAACTTACTCTATTGTTAACTTTTAAAGGTTAACTTGAACTAAACATTATTATGAAAATATATAATAGTTATATTGTAATGATTCAAATTCATATAAAAGCTTTTACAAACATCTACAGGTATAAAGAAACCAAGGGCAATCTTTTTACCCAAAAAATTTTTATTAATATACAGCGGAAGAGAATAAATAAACGTAGTTAATTTGGTTATATGCCAGATATATTTGGATAGAGGGAAAAGGGGAGGAACAATTAAATGGGTTACATTGGAAATTTAAATTTGCAAAACCAGGGTGGTAATATCAACGTACTTAATAATGGTTATGTTGGTAATACTAATTCAAACAACAGAGGAGGTGGAACGACAAACATTCAAAATAACGGTACAATGAGTAATCTTAATTCTGATACCCGGGTTGCTCACACAAACATTGCCAACAATGGTTTTATTAATAATCTGAGAGCTTTAGATCAGAACGATGATACTAATATCTTTAATGCTGGAAGAGTAAACAATGCTAATCTTACCGCCAACGGTGCTCGTGGCTTAATTAACTTCCAGAATATGGGTAGTGTTGGCAATATGAATGCGAATTCTAATTATGGTGGACAAATTAATATTAATAACATGTTTGGAGCCATAGGGCAAATGAATGCCAATACTTCAGGCTGGAGTCACGGTCAGCAATCCAGAATTAACATACTATCATAACTTTTGAAATGTTATTTGTCCATAAGCCCCTGAGAAATCAGGGGCTTATTAAATTTAATACACTGCACTGTATTCTTTATATAAGCTGATATTATTACCATGCTATTGAGCATCGGGTGGATACAGCAATTTTTCATCGATTTTACAATATTCTTCTATTGTGCTGGTAATAGTTTTTAAAACTTTTATTCTTGAATAACGTTTATTATTTCCATTTATGATATTCCAGGGGCAATGTTTTGTTTCGGTCTTTTCAAGCATTTCTTCAACAGCAACCTTATAAAGTTCCCATTTTTCTCTATTTCTCCAGTCTTCTTCAGTTATTTTCCAGCTTTTAAAAGGGTCATTTTGTCTTTCTGTAAATCTTCTAAGCTGCTCTTCTTTTGTTATATGTATAAAAAACTTTAAAAGAATATGGCCGTCATTAATTAAAGTTTTTTCAAACTCATTAATTTCATGGTAGGCTCTTTTCCATTCATATTCTGTTGCAAAGCCTTCAACCCGCTCAACCATAATTCTACCATACCAGGTGCGGTCAAAAATAACTATTTCACCTTTTCTGGGCAATCTTGACCAGAATCTCCAGAGATAATTTCTGGCTTTTTCATCGTCATTTGGTGCTCCTGTCGGGTATACTTTTAAACCTCTGGGGTCAAGTTTTTCCGTAAATCTTTTAATAGCACCGCCCTTGCCTGCTGCATCCCATCCTTCAAAAGCCATAATTAGTGGCACTCCTCTTGAGCGCATTTCTCTTTGAAGAAAGGTGAGGCGAAGCTGATATTTTTCTAATTCTTTATAGTATTCTTTTTTATTTAATTTCTTTTCTGACTCAAATTTAGATAATATACCCATTTAATATCCCCTTCTGGCTATTAATTTATATGATATTTTTAATAATTAATATCATAACTGATACAATTAAATCTTTAAAGAAGGTTATGTATAATTATTTTATAGACATTTGGATAATGTATTTTTTTCAACACCAATGATTTAACCAGGAGGAGTTATGGGGTTTTTTTATGATATGCTTCAGTCTTACCATATTGATGAATTAAATGAAGTATTTAAAACGCAGGCAGCAAAAACACTTTCGCTTGAACAGAGGGTTGAAAAGCTAGAAAAACAGCTTCAGGAGACACGTCAGGTGTTATATAAAACATTATGCTTTCTTGAACAGACTTACCAGAAAGATATTGATCTGGATGGCCAAATTAAAAATTATGAGAAGTAACATTTGAAAAATATCAGGAATTAGCAACTAAGGAAGCCTGACTCTATTTCTCTGTTACCGAAGGTTTCTTGAGAATTTATACAGTTATGCGTAAGTGGCTTAAGCATTGATCTGATTTGCAGTAATACCTGAGAGCCATTTCGTAATATTGCTACCGATTCTTTGCTTTATAATATTTTTCCAGTGGTATTATATAGTTACTATTGTTTGATCTCCAGTGTGTAGGGTTTATAAAATTTAATTTTACAGGTAACTCAGCATATTTTGTCGGAAGCCCACCGGGGCCTTCTCTGCAAACAAGAATTTTGCCGTCAGTGTTTATAGTTTTGACTCCTCTGTAAATATCGTCAGGTCTTAATGAGTCAAAATCAGTATAAAATCTTGCATCTTTGTTATAACTGTCCTTGCAGTATTGCTCTGCTCTTCCTAAATATGCTATAGCTCTTAAAGAAACTCTTATTTTTTCTCTTTCTTTGTGTGGGAAAATTTCAAGAATTTCTTCTAACAACTTTTCTGCATCTTTCTTGGTTAATCCAGAACCTTTTTTTGCATTGTTATCGTATTGAAGAATTATTGATGAAATATCAAAATCTTTATTCATTTTAGGTATAAATGAAACAACATTTTGCATTCTTGTAATATATTTATTTCTCCAGTACTGAGACTTTTGAAGATATTCATGTTCTTTACTTCTATCTTTCCCCTTTTTAAGCTTCTCAAATTCTGCTAATTTTTTATATTTTAAGCTTCTTTGAATAAAAGAGTGAAATGGATGTATAGATATTCCTAGCATAGACATACAAGAAGGGTCTTTTGCAAAGCTTTCTGCAGCATTCTGTGATAAATCATTGTTTTTACCCCACCCGGCAGTTGTAATGATAAACTTGGTTCCAGTTTTTTCATAGAAAAGTTTTGCAGCGTCATAGATGTTATGTCTTATGCCTTTGCTATCTTTTACATTATAATGAATCGGGTCTGAATCATTAAAAGGATAAATAGCGTTTGCTGTATGAAAACTAGGATCTCTAAATGGACTAAAGCCCAATCTGTTTTTTAATTCTCCAATACCATTGGCAAGATCAACAAAGTTATCCCAGTCCATATGAGTAATTTTATTGCCTGCGCAAGCCCCACAATGTGAACATTGATGGCTGCACCCCTTGCTTAAAAGAATGCTATCAATATTCTTCGTAGCAATAAACAGGTCTTTAGATGACCAATCTTTAAATACTTCTATTCCATTGCAGATGTCACTTATTTTATTCAGATCAAAAGTGTCTAAACTATTTATTTCCGTATTATACTTTTCAAAATATTCTTGTCTTGTCTTGGCTATATAATCAAGGGTTTCCTGACTGGGAGCATTTTTGCCCTTAAAAGACAATAAGTTTAAGATATTATATTGGTTAATTTTATTATTATTATTAATTTTATGATTGTTCTGAATCGTACTTGATAAAAAAACGTCAGAAGTTTGATGATTACCCCGGAAATATAAACTAGCATTCCCGGGCTTTTTGGAATGACAATTATATTTAGTATTAATAATATTTGAAGTAATCTCAATCATTTAAAAAAAGGTCTACATTAGTTATGTTTCTTTAAAAATATAACAATGTAATTTAGGTCCATTATGCAGGTTATATTTTACATTAATTTACACAATCATTATTAATCGGTAATTGCCTAGCATAATTTAGTACTATAAAGATTAGTTCCACAGTTTATATTAAATAAATTCTTATCTCCCCGGATAGCATTGTGCCAAAACTCAAAGCATGGTGCTTTTTGTCTTCGTTAATCATTACTAATTGAGCATATATGGGTTCAACTTTTGTTAAATATGTTTTATCAAGTTTATATTCTATAACCTCTCTGGGGCCATTATACCAGTCAAAGTTAGTATTATTAAGCCATACATCTTCTTTTGTTTCTTCTGATGCATTAATGACAAATAATAAATAGTTTGGTGACTTATTATGAACTGTAAAAAAGAGTAAATTATTACCAGAGTTTTCTGTAAGCTTATTATTGTGTACTTTTATAATACCCCCCTTTAAAATTGTCTTTATTTCTGGCCTTTCAACAAAATCAAAATAGTTATGTCTGAAATTATCAAAGGAATACTTCTTGTCTCCTATGAAATATTCTGAGCTTTCTTTAAAATTCAGATTTAAAATGTTATTAATGCTGTTTTGAATTTGGCAATCCTTATGCTTGTTATGATTAATAGCTTGTATAGCCTGAGTTGTAATATATGGTAAACCTATTGAGTTAATTAACAACCTTATTCTGAATATTGTTAAGCCGTCAGCACTTTTGCATACTGGAGATGTGCCACCAAGAGTCAGGTTATTATCGTGACATTCTACTGTGCCCAGTAAATGTGTATTTGTTTTTTGATACATTTTAATTAAATTGTGTTCCTGTAATCTTAATAATAGTTTAGGCATTGTTTCCATAAACTGAAAATTGCCTATAATCGAGTCTGCACCGAGATAGTTTAATTGCTCATAAACGGTATTTGATGCTGGTATAGGATAATGCATCATGTTTTCTGTAGTAATATACAAACCATAAGAGATCTTTTCTTTAATTGAATGTATAAAATATTCAATATCCTCTTTTAGCATTGTGTCATAAGAAAAATCATTATCTCTAAAGTATTCCTGTAGCTCCTGCTGACCATTAATTGTGTATTTAAATTCATCATGGTAAACATGATTCATCTGATCGAGTCTGAGGCCGTCAAATCCAAGTACAAGCCAGTATACATATGTGTTTATAAATTCATTTATTGCTTCCGAATTTCTTTCACCGGTTTCATATCTAAATTTTCTTCTTGAATTTGTACCGAATATTTTGTCAGATACATCAATGCCTTTCCTGTCATGAGGGCATCTCCAGTAGGAGCGGCCAATACCTCTTGTCGCAAATATAGGGTAATTATCCCTGATGTGAAATCCAACGAGTTCAAGTGGGCCACCATTCCAGGCTCCAACTGGAAGGTTGTAAATATAATAAAGCTCTCTTAATTTTTTACCTGGTGAAGTATTATAATTTTCAGAAGCTTTTTGAATATCTTCATAACTATAGTTTTTTCCCAGTTTGTTTTGAAGAATATCTGTAACCTTTTTACAGTTTTCAGAATGTTCTTTTGAAGATATTAATAAAGTATATTCTGCGTTTAGGCCACTATTCCATTGTTTTTCAGCATTTTTAATTAAGATACTAATGTCATTTTTATTTTCCACAAGGTGTGTTTTTAGTATCAGCTTTTTTCTTAACAATTTTGTAACCAGTTCATTTTTTTTATCAGTGCTTTTTAGCGAGTAATTATCAAGTATTTTATTTAATTGTTGAATATTGAGGTTAAAAATTTCTGATAAATCTTTTAAATCAATTTGATCAACAGAATTAGTTAATGTTAGATTAATTATTTTTTTCCCTTTGCAAAATATTCTTTTGTTTTCAGAAATATAATCAGGATTTAAAGATATCCATCTGGCGGATTCAGGTTTAAAAATATAATTAAGACTTAGGTCAGAAGTATGTGGAAGGCAATCAATAATAAAACCTGTTTTTTCTTTTCTTGCGTGGCCAAAATCAAGTGCTAATTTAAGTTGAGCTTCAGGGCTAAAGCCAGAACAAAGAAGTTCTTCAGAAACAAGTGATGTTAATATTGAGTATGTATCAGATGGGCTATATAGTAAGTTCATTGAGCAGTTGTGAAAAGGGGCCAGATGAATTATTGAAGATCTGCTTTGAATTAAATACACTATTAAATCAAGAATAGTGCCTGATCGGACAGTTTTATTTGAGTTATCATTAATTCCAAGAGACCTGATATTAACATATTCTATTATATTTTGAGTATAACCCCAGCTGGAGTCTGTATTTTCTTCTGCTATAGACTTGATATGTCCAATATTATCTAAGTGTTTAATAGATTCTTTAAGAATAACTACCAGCTTGCTTAAATCATATTGATTATTATCATCAATAAGAATCTTTCTGATCTGCTGGAAAGGCTTTCTGGAATATCCAGATTGTTTAATTTCATTAACAAGCGATTTAAAATCTGTATTCCAATTGTTTTCGGGCATAGGTTCAATAGTTTCAAAAAAAACTTGTAGTGGTGATACGCCAATAGCAAGTGTTTTTTGTTTTATAAAAATCGATTCATTTTCCATTTAAAGCCAGCCATTTAATTTAAAGTTTATTCTAATAATTTATCAGAAATAAATTGATAAATTAAGAGTTGTGCAGTTAACCCGGTTATACTTATCCTTGAAAGTAATCTATAGATTCCAGATTAAAGACCTCTGCATAACTAATGTTTTATAAAATATCAGGGAATAGTGGTTAACAAGGGGAGGGTTTAAAAGGCCCGCGCAGCGGGCCTTTTAAACCCGACACTATTTCTCTGCTACCTTTGCTTTTTTGAGAATATATACACTT
>JBFMGH010000590.1:0-2871 GCA_040752795.1 Cyanobacteriota bacterium | reverse complement strand
TTGTAATAAGTAACTGCTAAACGTTTAGTAGTTTATATCATTTATATTTAACGCTTTTAAAATTTAGTGCGTTTCAGCCATCTTATTATATACTTTTTATATTATTTTTTATTAAGTTTTGTTTCATATTGCTGATTTCATTAGCAACTTTTTCCTTTTAGAAGTATTTAAAAAATGGATAAGAGATGAGAATAACTCTAATTAAAGAAAATTTAATATAGTAAATCAATTAGTTGGGGATTAGTAAAGTAAATTTTATTTTTGTGGGGGGAGAAGGAAAGGAACCGTTCAAATTTAGGTTCCTTTTTATTTTTTTGTTCAGTTATATTAAAGCTTTCAACCTTTAGTTGAGTTCTACAAATTATTATTTCTATTGTATTATATTTGATATTATTTATTTAATGGTATTACCTATGAATAACTTAGAACTTTTTCTTGAAAAACGAAATCAAATTAAACTTGTCGCAACAGATGTCGATGGTACTCTAACTGACGGTGGCTTATATCTTTCTGAAACTGGCCAAATCTCAAAGAGGTTCTCTTTTAAAGATGTTATGGGAATAGCCAGACTTAAAAGAAACGGCTTTATTGTATCTATTATTTCTGGTGAAAAATCTAATATCATAGATATTTATACTTCAAAACTAAAAATAGATGATGTTTTTCAGGGCACCAAAGAGAAAGACAAATGTATTTTTTCCTTGATTAACAAATATCAACTATCTCTAGATAATGTATGCTTCATTGGTGATGATATTAATGATATTCCTGCTTTTAAATGTGCTGGAATGCCTGTTGTTGTTAACAATGCTAATTATAAAGTTAAAACTATTCCCGGCATTTTTATTACAGATGCACCAGGTGGAAATGGTGCTTTTAGAGAATTAGCAGATTTATTAATTCCTGAAAATGTACCTGCCTGGTCATAAAATTTCAATACCTGACTAATCCTATTTCCTTTATTAACAAAAGTTAATTTAAGTTAATATCTCATTTTTTCTTAATACGAAAGCTTCTTAACATTTCAAGTTGTTTGTTACAATTGCAAATGCTAGAAATATCAAGAATCTTTTGTATGTTTTTATTTTTATTATTCAAATCTTGATTCTATTATTAAATATTCTTTGTTTTAAATTCTAAATTAAACTGATATTAATAATTGAAAAAGCTTCTATAATAATACTTTACAATTTTACACTCGATAAATATTTTATTATAATGAACTTAATCCTTCTAAATACCACTCAACTTTTATAACCTGTCCACCTTAACAGGTTTTTTTTTATTTAATTGGCCTTTTTGCAGCAACTCCAGGTTCCCGAGGAAAATCATCGGAAGTTTTAACAACCTTTTTAAAAACTAATAATTCTCTTTTTAAGTGTTTGTCTTTTAAAGTGTATTCATAATTAGTTTCAAAACTTACTCCAAAGATCTTAAAAACTCTTGATAAAGATTTAATCTCTTCTAATTCTTTCTCTGTCTTATAAGCAACAAAAATACCGCCCATTTTTAAAAACGGAATTGCATATTCTAGCAACGTATTAATGTTTGCAACCGCCCTGGAGGTTACTATATCATATTTTTCTCTATGACAACTTTGCCTGGCAATAATTTCAACCCTTTCAGGAAATACATTTGCATTGCACAGATTAATTTCTTCTATAAGGCTACTAAGAAATCGGGCTTTCTTTTTTATAGATTCTGTTAACGAAAAAGATGAATTTTCATACACAATAGCCAGTGGCACAGCAGGAAACCCGCCTCCTGTACCTATATCTAAAAGCTTATATGTTTCTAATATTTTGTGGTCTCTTAAATTAATCAAATTAAAACTTAATGAATCACTTAAATGTTCAAGATAAAATGTTTCTTCATCCATTTTCCCTGCAAGGTTAATCTTTGAATTAACATCAACAAGATATTTATAATATTTCTTAATTAAATCAATTTTTGTTTCAGATAATTTCAGATTATATTTATCAATCTGATTTAGAAATTCATTAAACATTTATTTATTTAACACCTGTTGCTTTATTTCATCTAATTTTTCCTTTGGTATATGATCTAACAGGGTTCTTATTCTTCGTTCAATTTTTTCTCGACTATCAGTAGATATTGATTTGCTTATAACTTTTTGAGAGATAAAGAAATATTTTGCAGCTCTAACAAAATCATTCATAAAATAATGCAAATCTCCTAGGTCTAAATATGCCATAGCAATCCAGTATGGATCTTTCACTGTTTTAGCTATCTTGAGTTCCTGTTTATAATAAATTAATGCTTTATCAGTTCTATTTATTTCGCTATATATTGTACCTATTCTACTAAATGTTTTGTATAAGCCTTCTAAGTTGTTAAGTTCTTTGTCAATAACAAGAGATTGTTTGTAATATTTTAAGGACCTTGAGCGTTGTCCTATTTCATCACATACGGCTGCCAGATTTGATAATGTAGCTGCATACATTTCTTTTCGACCAAGTTGTTTGTCTAACCTTAATGATAATTCATAATTTTCAATTGCTTTTTCAAATTCTCCAAGATCATCATATATTAAAGCTATTCTTGAATATATCATTGCCAGATTTGATATATCATTAATCTCTTTAAAAGCTTTAAGAGATTCAATATAATATTTTAAAGAATCGTTAAACTGATGCCTGTAGTCATAAATTTCACCTATACCAAGATATGCTCTTGCTTTAACCTGGTTTGTCAACTGTTCTTCTGGTAACTTTAATACTTCAATATAGTGTGATAAAGCTTTTTCATGCTGATAACATTCTGAATAAACCTTTGCAATAGAGGTTAACAAAATAGGTATCATTGAAAAGTCTTTTATTTCATTAAATATTTTATTACATTTTTCATAAC
>JBFMGH010000589.1:2032-7916 GCA_040752795.1 Cyanobacteriota bacterium | reverse complement strand
CTTTAAAGCATTTGCTGCCTGATCATAATGAAAACAGACAGTAACGCCTTTGCCAGCTGCAAGTGCATCATCCTTAACAACCAGTGGAAATTTAGAGTTATCAATATATTTTATACTTTCTTCATATGATTTAATAATTTTATATTCTGGAGTCGGAATGTTATATTTACTTAGTAATTCTTTAGTAAAGCATTTCGAAGTTTCTATTTGTGCTGCAACCTTTGATGGTCCAAATATTTTTAAACCCTTTGATTCAAAAAGGTCAACTATACCTAATGACAATGGTAATTCAGGGCCAACAATTGTTAAATCAATCATTTTATCAAGTGCAAATTTGCATAATTCTTCAATATTAGTAACATCAATATTAACACGGGTTGCATATTTATCTATACCAGGATTGGAAGGAGCACAATATAACTTTGTAAGCTTTTCACTCTGTGATATTTTCCAGGCAATAGCATTTTCTCTGCCTCCTGATCCAATTAGAAATACTTTCATTTTAACCCTCATAATTTAATGCCAATTAAAAAGTATCAAAAATACATTTAAAATTAAATTTAATAATTTACTTTCTCAAAAACAACGTTAGTAAGGTCTCTTTTATACTATTTATCATTGTTAATTGTCTCAAATTAGTATATTTTAAGAATAATTACACTAAAAAGAACAGTAACATTAGAACTATTACTTACTAATAATCATTTTATTACAATACATCATTGTTTATAATTATCAAACATTGGGATACGCAATAATAAAAATTAAACCGATTTTTAATAAAATTTTCAAAAAATATATTAAGAAATGTTTTGACCTGAATATTTTTTGTCATATAATGCTAACTGAGATTTATATTTGATTATCAATAACTTTTTCTTAAATATTTAAGGAAGCGTTAAGATAAAAAACAACTTCTCATAATATTCTTAAGGTTGTATCAGTATGAAAGGGTTGGAAATATGAAGGAAATAATTAATGAGATAATGTTTCCTAAGTCTATTGCAGTAATAGGCGCTTCTGCAAGAGTTGGTTCTATTGGCTATGACTTAATGTATAAAATTAAGGAATTTGGCTACAAAGGTAAAATTTACCCGATAAACCCAAAAACACCTGAAATATTAGGCTATAAAGCTTATAAATCAGTAATGGAAGTACCTGACAAAGTAGATTTAGGCCTTATTGCTGTTCCAAGAGATGGCGTTTTTAGCGTTGTAGATCAATGCGCTGAAAAAGGTATTAAAGGCGTAGTTGTTATATCTGCAGGCTTTAAAGAAACAGGTAACGAAGGTGCTGAACTTGAGAAAAAGCTTAAAGCACAATTAGAAAAATACGGTATGAAAGCAGTAGGCCCTAACTGTATGGGCGTTATTAATGGTCATCCTGAAGTAATGATGAATGCTACATTTTCACCACAGGCTCCTATACCTGGCAAAGCAGCTTTCCTCTCACAATCTGGTGCTTTAGGCATAGCTATTTTCTATGCTGCAAAAGATATTAATTTAGGTATGTCACAGTTTGTATCAATAGGAAATAAAGCCAGTTTAACTGAATATGATTTTATTGAGTATTGGGAAACTGATGAAAATACAGACTTAATACTTTTATATCTTGAATCAATTGATGACCCGGTAAGATTCCGTGAAGCCTGCTCAAGAATAAGCAAGAAAAAACCTGTAATAGTGCTTAAAGCAGGTACATCGGCAGCCGGCGCTGCTGCTGCCTCCTCACACACTGGCTCTTTAGCCGGTGCTGACAAAGCAGCAAATGCCCTATTGGCACAAAGTGGTGCTATTAGAGAACCTGAGCTTGAAAAAATGTTCCATGTTGCCCAGGCTTTCGGTAATTGTCCATTGCCAAAGGGCAAAAAGATTGCAATTCTTACCAATGGTGGTGGCGCTGGTATTATGGCCACTGATGCAACTATAGCTGATGGTTTAGAAATTGCTAAACTGACAGATGAAACCAAAAATAGATTAAGAGAGTTCTTACCCGAAGCAGCAAGCGTTAGAAATCCTGTTGATACTATTGCAAGTGTTGATTTAGAAGGATATGAACGTTCATTAAATATACTTTTAGAGGATCCAAATGTTGATGCAGTTATAGGAATTTTAATTCCTCTATATCTGCCAAGTTTAGACGCTGCTAAGGCAATGATGCGAGCTCAAAAAAAATATAATAAACCTGTTCTAGGTGTTTTAATGGCTACCAACGAAGATTATGAAAAAGTTTTTGCTGTTAAAGACCTTGATGCTATTCCATTCTATAAATTACCAGAACAAGCAGCATATGCATTATCAAAAATGTATAATTATACACTATGGCAACAAAAGCCACTGAACCAACCAAAACATTTTAGCGATGTTAATAAAAATGCAGCAGAAAAGATTATCAATCAAGTACTTGATGAAAAACGTGATATGCTTACTACTCTAGAATCCATGGATGTTCTTAAAAGCTATGGAATAGATACCTGTAAGTATGCTGAGGCTATAAACCCTGATGATGCTGTAAAAAAAGCAGATGAAATTGGTTATCCTGTTGTTATGAAAATATTGTCCAAAACAGTTTCTCATAAATCTGATGTTGGTGGCGTAATTGTTAACATTCAAAACAGTGACCAGTTAAGACAGGAATACAATAACCTTTTAGCCAGAGCCAGAGAAAACAATGTCGAACAATTTATTGATGCTGTTATGATTCAGGAAATGATCAAAGGACAGCGTGAAATTGTAATTGGTAGTGCTACTGATCCTCAATATGGTTCACTGATGATGTTTGGTTTAGGCGGAATATTCATTGAAGCCATGGAAGATGTAGTATTTAAGGTTCATCCTATTACATCACAGGATGCTGAAGACATGCTAAAAGCAACCAAATCATATAAACTGATTAAAGGTTATAGAGGCCTCAAAGGGGTTGATATGGAACATCTTAAAGATCAGTTAATGCGTATGTCTCAACTTATTGCTGATTTTAATTATATAGATGAATTAGATATTAATCCTTACATTATTACTGACAAAACAGGTGAGACAATGGCGGTTGATGGCAGAATTAAACTAAAAGTAAAATCAAGAGATGAGCTGACATCACTTCAAAAAGAATGTACTGCCTGTAAATAAATATAATATTATAAGTCTACAAAAGCCAGGTAATAATAATTATCTGGCTTTTGATTTGTGGCATTAAATTTTGTAAAAAATAAATGTTTTTTTAGCAATAAAAGATTTTCAGGAGTATCTATTAATTAAGTAAATAATTTCATTATCAAAATCTTTCTTCAATCTAATACAAAATTTTTCAATAAAAAGGAGCTTTTATGGTAAATGTTAATCCTCTTAACATTCAACCTGTTTCATTTTCAGGTAAAAATAAAAAATCAAATACCACAGGAAAACTTATTGGTGCAGGCACAGGCTATGTTGCAACCAGAGCATTTAATTCAAAAGTTTTACCTGCTCAAATAGGAAGATTATTTCCTGAATATAAAAATTATTTAGAAGTCAGCAAACAATTAAAAAATGTACCATTCTTCAAGTCTATTATAAATAGGAAAAGCCTTTCCTTTGTCGATGAAGTAAAATTAGAATGCGTATCTAACGCCTGGACTAAATTACCAGGAAGAGTAAAGGCTATAACAATGCTAGCACCTGTTGTTACAGCAGCAGTATTAATGACTCTAGGTGCTTCTCTCGGTGGCAGGGCTCAGGAAAAATTAAGTTCAAGAAATCAATAAATTTTATTGAAAAAATTTTACATTTAAGCCAGGTGTGGTTTCACCCGGCTTTATTAATATAATCAGGTAATAATTCACATATTGTTCAAAAAATAAACACTGAACAATAATTACTTACATTTTTGGTACATATAAACAATCTCTGCTAAAAGATGTAATATCGGTGTTTTACGTCAAACAGTCTATCATTTGTTGACTAAAAATTAAATTTAACATTAAATAAATTATTGTGTCCTGTAACAATTAGCTCAAGCCATTTATTTGAAGCACTTTTACAGGATAAAAAATCGTTTATTAACCACCATTTATGAATAAATTGTGAATGAATTGTAAAATTTTTTTTATAAAATAGCACATTTTATTTTCAGGAGCCTTAATTTAAGTGGACACAATACTAATGCTTAATTTAAAACAATTTCTAAACACACACCCAGGGAAGTTACTTGTTTATTACAAAAATAGAGATTTAATATGCACTTTAATCGAGTACAACCAGGCCAAATTTCTGATCGGTACGGTCAAAATAGGGGAATAGGCCTTCAAAACAAGAAATTGGTTGCTAGTAATAGCAACAATGTTAGTTTTGGGATGGCAGTAGACCCTGCCAAGCTCAAAGCTTTTGAGAGATGGGGCATGAAACTTGCTGATAAAATTCCTGGATCTTTCTATAATGGTAGTTTTTTAAACTATGTTGCAACACAGGCTAAAAATTATCCCGGTCTGTTTGAAGCATTAACAGCTTTAGGTGTTACCAGTACAATCAGACCTGCTACTATTTTAATAGTACCGGGTGCTAAAAAAGAAGACAAGCAATATGCTGCAGTTAAATCAATAGCTTCAGGTGTAATTGGCTATGTAATATCTTATATTGCCTTCAAACCACTGGGCGATGTTATTGAAAAACTCGGCAAAGGGGCTTATGACCATCTACTTAAAAAGCCATTCCCATTTAAAGCTGGTACGCCTCAGTTTGCAACGTTCAGCTTTATAGTTAATTATGGAACAAAATTCTTAATTGCAATTCCTTATGCTATGGCAACATTCCAGATGATTCCATGGCTTATGAATAAACTCTTCCCTAACAGGAAGAAAAAACCAATGGATCACTATAATCCTCCAATAGCTGCTGCTAATCTGAACGAAAGACAACAAGAAGTCTACGGCGCTTTCATGAAACTGTCAAAAGCGAAAGGAGGGGTAGCATAGTATGAGTATGTTAAGTGGAATAAAATCCTCAATATCAAAAGTTACCCGTCCTATTATACGTCCTATTGAAAATGCTGCTGCCAGAGGAATTAATTCTTTAGCTCACACAGGAACAGCTAGTAGAATTGCTGAATGGGGCGCAAAAGAATCAACTAAAACAGATCTTTTAGGTAAATCCCTTAATAATTTTAGCGCTAAAATAGTTCCCTCAATGGCTGCATTATTACCAATCTGGATTTCAGCCTTCTATGTAATCAATAATTTAAAATCTGACAAAATCCCTAAAGAGCGTAAAACACCTTTACTTATAAATGACATTATTGTATGTACTATATCAACTATTGCTGGCATGACAGTTGCTAAATTATTTGACGCTATGCAAATAGGCATGGTTGAAAATATGAAGAAAGTTGTTACCAGCGCTGACAAACAAGCCTTATTAAAAGGCGGAATCAAACAAATGATGGCTATAGCTGCTTTCACACTAGTATTCCGTTTCTTAGGCCCTGTAATTGCTACACCTTTAGCTGATAAAGTAAATTCTTTCTTGATTAAACATAAACTAATTAAAGACCCAAGAAGTGATAAAGCAAAAGAACAAACTCCAGCTGCTACAAAAACTGATGCAAAAGATGCAACAGGACAAAATTTAAATGTTTCATTAGCATCTAATATTCCTGCATCACCTGCGTTTGAAAAATTCTTGCAACAATACACTGAATCTCATCTACCAACAAAACACTTTGTTGCATAGATAAATATAACATTTAACTAAATAAACGTGGCTTTTAAAGTCACGTTTATTTAGTTTTGCATAATTAGCTCGGTTAATTCATGAATTTGTTACATTTATACCAATCCACGGAAGTAAACGATATATGGCTTTAAATTGTTACAGGGTGTGTTTTTGTGTGGGGGGCGCAAAAAAAAAAAACCAAC
>JBFMGH010000589.1:0-2022 GCA_040752795.1 Cyanobacteriota bacterium | reverse complement strand
TCTGCGAAACAAAAAACACACCCTGTAACCTTCTCGCTGATTCCTGATATGTGAATAATCCAAGTTAGATTATTTACATGTCATATTTTTTATTGCAGTAGAAACTTTTTGCATCTTGACTTTATCTATTGACTTATTTCTGACATAAGAACTTAACACATCCAGCATTAAATCTTTATGCTCAGAATTAATCAGAACTTCTAATGTGTTAATTGCATCATTAAGTTCATCATCGATGTAATTTTTCATCAATAAACCCCTGTAAAATTACCCCTTCTTTATTAACATATTAAATTTTGAAGCAACATTTTACCTCCTCTAAATTAAGTAATAATAATTGAGCAAACTTTTTAGAGAAATAAATAAAATAACATTTGATTTTTACACTTTATTATTTTAATTTTAACTTATCTCATTATTCACATTTATAACTTAAAGGGCTAAATATATGTTTAAAAAAACTCTCCTGGTATCTTTAATATTATCTCTATGTATACAAGTAAACTTTTTACAGGCTTTTTCATATTCTAAAGAAGAATTAATCCAATTTATAAAAAATAATACCTATAAAAATGTCATTGAAAACGAAGAAAAAGACGAAGAATTTCAAATTTTAGTTCGTGTAGCTACAAATCAAGAAATTAAAAACCTGCAAGAAATGGTAGAATCTCCTAATACAAGAGAAGATCAAAAAGTGCTCGCTTTAAGAGCGCTGGGTACCATTAAAAATTATGAATCAATTAATATTATTCAAGATATATTAACTAAAAGCACTCAGCAAAATATTGTTTATATGGCAACATGGGCTCTTATACAAATTGGGGGCAAAACTAATTATGAATTTATTGTAGGTCACTTTAATAGAATCGAAAAAATTATCACTGATAAAGATTTGTTGTTTTTAATTTTGGTTGATTTAAGCGAGAAATATAAATCTAACTACGAATTAAAATACAATGCTCAATTTTTAAAAGCTCCGGAAAATGATTCATTTAAAACTATCTTCTTATTTACAGTATTTGGAAGAAACTTGAGTTCTGAACTTATTTTATTTGAAGCTCTAAATTCTCCAACTGTTAACATAAGATTAAATGCAACAAGAATTCTAGGTGAATGGTATGCCTCACCAAACGCTGTTAAACCTTTTGTTAAATTACTTAAAACTGAAAAAAATGAAAAAATACGCAACGCAGTTATTAAAGGGTTGGAAGCTATTGCCACTAAAGAGGCACTGGATGCTTTAGAAACCATTGCTAAAAGACCCTTCGATTCTGATGAAAGAAAATATGCTCAAGAAGCTTTATTTAATGTTGAAAATTTATGGAAAAATGCTAAAAAAGACTTAAAAAGCGGATACATTCCTGATCAACATATCTTTAAACGTGAACTTGCTAAATTAATGGACTCAAAAGGGAACTTCGGTAGCTATAGAATATTAGAAAAAAATGCAGTGTTTCAAGATGTCTTTCTACTCGACAGATTAAGAGAAGCTATTATGCTTAGAACTTCTCATGATGCCATGAAAGATTACAACAAAGTGACCAGAATAATTACCATAATTCGAATTAAACACGAGTTAACCTGATAACAGGATTTTTGTAACATTAAATACCTAATTGTATTTAAAACACTATGTATTCGCATTTTTATTTCTTCAAAATGTAGTTAAAGCAATGCTTTTGTTACAATTATTTTTAACTTAAATATAATTTTTCCTATCTTCTAATAAGCAATTAAGTAAATACAATTAAGAAATTAATTGCTTTATATTTAATGCGCTGATTCAAATTGCATTTAGTTCAATAATAAAATTGTCACATTTGTATTTTTTTTAGCACTTTTTTTCTGTCAGGCTTCTTATAATTATCGAAGAGTTTAAAATGTTTATTATCCTTAAAACAAATTAACGCCTATATTATCTGCTTTAATAAAGCAGATTTTTTATTTATTGCTAGAAAATTTCATTTCAATATGCAAAATTAACAATCTTTTTAAGCCGTTCATATAATTAATTATAAAATT
>JBFMGH010000588.1:0-2401 GCA_040752795.1 Cyanobacteriota bacterium | reverse complement strand
GGTGCACAGCACCGAAAAACACCCGCCCCTTAATTCCCTGAAATCTATCATTACTTTCAAGGAAAAGTATAATTAAATCAGCACTGAAATCACCTTATATTACACCTGTTTCAACAGAACCTAATGACTCTGACATGCCTGTTTATAACCCTGATATCTACTAAAGTCTCTAAATTAAGATGACTATCTAAACAATACCTATTTATTGTTTCTGGCATAAATGTCATTATATGCCCAATAACTTCTAAATACCTTCCTGACATAATTTCTTGTTTCAGAAAGTGGAATGTTTTCAACAAACTGATCCCAATCATCTTTTGACATACTTTTTAACCATTTATTAACATTTCCTGGCCCACCATTATAGGCTGCTACTGCAAGCATTGAATCTCCTGCAAATTGATCATGGGTATATTTTAAATACCTTGCCCCTAGTCTTATGTTTATTTCAGGTTTAAATAAGTCCAGTTGAGAAAAAGATGGTAATTTTTCCCAGTTGGCTACTGCATTAGCAGTTGACGGTATTAACTGCATCAAACCTTTTGCATTTGAACAACTTACTGCCTGATGGTTAAAATAGCTTTCTTCTCTTGTTAATGCCTGAACTAGTAATGGATCTATAGAGTTTTTATTTGCATTTTGTTTAATTATTGTTGAAAAATGCAAAGGGTATAATAATTCCCAACTTAAATCACCACCGGGAGGGTTTTTTATAGACTGACTTTGATTATCCCTTAAAACAACTATTGATTTTGATTTCATACCGTTTTTCAGGTTAAAATAACTCTCCATACGGGGATCAATTTGATTATTTAAAACATTCTCTACACTTTCAACATCACCCAAATAAAGCAATTCAGCTACATTATTACCATAATTATTAGCAACCTCATTTAATGAAATGGGCAAGGGCGGTACCCAATTTGCAGTATAATTATAATCATATGGTTTTGTTTTCCATTTATAATCAGTTTTATTATACTTTAGCTCATTTAGTCTTCCTGCCGCACGATAAGCATAATAATCACCATAAAATTTGTTTACCATTCTTTCATATATTTTTATAGCACTTGCCATATCACCTTTTTTTTCATAAGCTTTACCAACCCAGAAAACAACTCTTGACGTAGAATTTGCATCAGGATAAGATTTGACATGTAATTTACCCTGCGCTATAACTGAATCATACTTCTTGTCATTAAATTGTTTCCATAATATTGACCAGTTTGATTCCGGTGCATACCTGCTTTCAGGATAATTCTCTACTATTTTTTCATAAAATGGCATTGCCTGATCATTATATAACTTCTGAGCTTTAAAATATAAAGCTACATCAGCATATCTTGGAAAAACTTTTTCGCAATACGTCCAGGCATTATAATCATTACCTTTAATCGCTGCTGTTGCTTTTATTGAATTATCAACTTCTTCAGGGTCAAGACCTTCAAATGAACCTAATGCACTGGTATATATTTCTATTGCTTTTGTTTTATTCCCTGAATATTGATAACTTCTTCCCAGTGAATACCAGGTACGTTCATTATAAACCTGCTCAAGATATTTAACTGCTTTTGAATATTCTGCACCATTGTAAAAGGCAAGACCAATTAATTCCTTATCTTCATTAGAAAGATTATTTTCACCAACTAATTTTATCAAAGCATTGGCAGAATTGACTGCAAATTTCCCATCCGGTGCTTCTTTTAAATAAGACCTGAAATTCTTTATCGCTTTTGTTTTACCATCAGATAAATCAACATTCATTTCTCCAAGATAATAACTTGCCCCTATTGAATAATTAGACTCAGGATATTTAGTTACTAATCCTTCAAAATATTTTCTGGCATTTTCAGTATCTTTTATTCTTACATAAGCCTGACCTAAAGAATATAATGCCGCATCACGTATTATACTTTTAGGATAATCCTTGATTAATTTTTTTAAATCATTAATGACAGCTGTTTCATCTGGTATTTGTTTTGCTACTTCAGATCTGTTAAATAATACAAAGTCATAAAGAACTTCATAATTTTTATCTAAAACACTAAAAAGATCATATGCCTTTTGATATTCATTATTTTTTTGTAACTCTCTGGCTTTTTGATATATTTTCCTGAATTGATCTGTTGCATCATCAACATCTTTTGTCCATGTAGACTTATTTTCTATTGCCTGTACCTTTTTTATTTGAGTCAATAGACCTTTTTGACAGGATATAACTGCAATTGATATCAGTATAATGAAACTTATTACAGCAAATTTAAACATTCCACTTCTCAATATATAACCCTCATATCTTATTAGTCTTGTTTTATTTTATTATTTATAATGAACAAATATCTACTATATTAATATGTTTTTATCATATTTAAAAATTTTTAAAAAGAATGTATTAAATGTT
>JBFMGH010000587.1:0-7151 GCA_040752795.1 Cyanobacteriota bacterium | reverse complement strand
TAACACACTGTAAATATTTAACAGGGACCAGTTTTTAGAGGATCGGGCTCAAAAGGCCCGCTCTGCAGGCCTTTTGAGCCCTCGGTAAAGATCTATTTCCGAAACTTTGTGAATAATCCGGGGTTAAATCTCGCTTATTATTATTTCTAAAACAGAATATAATGGTGGAACATAATCATCAGGAATATCTTTGCCTTTTTCTCTTAATAAATATTGGCTTAGCAAAACAGTTTGGGTTGACAACATTTTTGAAGATATAGTTTTTAAAGAATATTCTTTATCCCGCATGTTTTGGAAATTCAAATTACAGGTGGCTATTTGACCACTTTTTTCATCCAGCATTGGAGACCCAAAAGTTCTACATATTATTGGTCTGTAGTCATAAATTACACACTTGTTATTAATCAATAAAGGGCATTTAAGGTCAATTTTATCTTTATGTTGAAAGGTTATCTGTTCTTTGATTGACAGTGCATTGTCTTTAACAATATTAATTGTTTCCTGGTCAAGTTTATCGAAGCCTTCTTGTAGATAATAGCCTTCTATAATACTGATATTAAAAATGTTGTTGCAGCACTCGCAGCATTCAATTTTACAGTTAATTTGATCAGGATATTCCTGTTTAATTTGAGTTGTCAGGTCATTTATTTTATGAAGGAGTTCTTCATATAGAATTATTGATTCTAATTTAGATAAAGACATAATTAACCCCTTTGTGTTGTTTAAGGCCCCGCTAAGCGAGGCCTTAAATTAACTATTTAGATTTAGGTCGACCTCGTTTACGAACAGATGTTGCTTTAGATTTTCTACCTCTTTTAATAGGAGGTTTTTTCGGATCATTTTGTGATGATTCTTCAGTTTCATCTGATTCATCGTCATCTGATTCATCGTCAACTGATTCATCGTCATCAGTTTCATCTGATTCATCAATATTATCTGTATCATGTTCGGATTCATCAGGTGTATCGATAATTTCTTCATCAACAACAACCTTTTGTTGTTTAACATCTTGCTCAGGTTCAACTGCATTTTCTTCTTCATCAATGACTTCATAAAGTTCTTCGAAGTTTTCACCTTCAGTTGATATACCATATCTACCTTTAAATTCTTCAGCTTCTTTTATGTCATCAGCATGTAGTTTTTCAGGAGAAGGTATATCTTCAACATGATGCACCACACGATGAACCTGAGGTGCCCTTGGCACATTAGCTGCTGCTCTTGCAAAAGCAGCTTCCATTTCATCTAAGATTGTAAAGACATCAACCATATTAACATCTTCATCAAAGTTATGGTGAGCATAACGAAGCGGAACACCAGCGAATCTAATTACTTTAGAAATTTCAGGGTAGAATTTTTTATATTCACTTACTTTACGCATTTTTTCATAAGTAAGCTGATCAACATTTTCAGAGATATTAGCTTTAAAGTAAATAGGTTCATAGTCAGTAACAGAAGGTGTTATTACAGGCTGTTCAATAGCTACAACCGGCTCAGGTACAGCAGGAGCAGCTGGTGTAATAGCACTGGGCTGATCACGACGCTGAGGCGCCTTAAGCAAGTCTGGCCTATGTTCAGTTTGTTGATCACCAGGTTTATTGTATCTAAATTTAGAGAACCCAGGTGCAGGTGTGCCTTTAACCTTTGAAACAGCGCTGGCAATAGTTGGAGAAGTAGTTAGGTCTGTTTTAGGTGGTCTAACTTTTAAGGCTTTCTGAGCCTGATTTATTTCTGTTTTCGCTGACGATACAGCAGGTTTAATTCTTGGAACTGGTTTAGATTTAGAGGTTCTAGCCCTCAAATCACTTTCGAGACTAGCAGGCGCAAATGTAAGATCCTCAATGACATGACCAGAGCCACCACATGCAGGACATTTTTTAGTAAATATTTCTGCAAGACTTTGTCCTTGTCTGTGTCTGGTCAGTTCAACAAGACCTAAATCAGATAATTGTCCGACCTGAGGTTTTGCTTTATCTGGTTGAAGTGACATTTCAAATGCTTCTAATACGGCCAGTTGATCAACTCTATTGTCCATATCGATGAAGTCTATAACAATCATGCCTCCGATATTTCTTAATCTGAGTTGTCTGGCTATTTCGTCAACAGCTTCTAGGTTAGTTTGTCTGATTGTTTCGCTTTGAGTTTGAGAGCTGGTAAATTTACCAGAGTTAACATCGATAACTGTCAGAGCTTCCGTGGGCTGGATGTATAGATAACCACCACTAGGAAGATTAACTTTGCTCTGCAAAGCGGCTTTTATTTCCTTATCCAGACTTTTTGATACAATAAGAGAATCAGGGCCTTTATACACATTAACCTTAATATCTTTGCCCAGGTTCCAGGTCTGAATTAACTGATTAACTCTGTGGTGACCAAACGGGGTATCGATAAAGATTTCTTTAACATTTTCTGTGCAGGCTTCACGTATAACTCTATAGAGTAGATCCTGGTCTCTGTGAATAAGAGCCGGAGGTGAAACAGTATCTGCAGTAGTAACAATGTTATGCCATTTTTCGAGGCATATTTCCAGATCTTCTCTGAGTTCTTCTTCAGATTGATTTTCTGCTTCTGTTCTAATGATAACACCAACACCAGGAGGTTTAATTAAGCTGACAATAGATTTGAGTCTACTTCTTTCTTTAGGAGAAAGAATTTTTCTACTAATGCTAATGCTTTTTTCTTCTGGCATTAAGACAACGAACCTTCCGGGTATACTGAGAGCTGTGCTAACTCTTGGTCCTTTGTGTCCAGTAGGTTCTTTCATAATTTGAACTAAAACTTTTTGTTTGGGTTCCAGTCTTTCTTTCAAGTCGCCTTTGCCAGGAACGTCACTGGCATGCAGGAATCCCATTCTATCTGCACCTAGATTGACAAATGCAGCATCAATACTTGGTAAGATGTTTTCTACTGAAGCGAGGTAGACGTCACCGAGTAGCATATCACCTCGGTGAATAAAAAATTCAACTACCTTTCCATCATCGACGACTGCTGCAATATTATCACGTTCAGCTATTACGATATTTCTAGATGAAGCAGAATTTGAACCGTTGTTTCCCATTTTTTTTCCTCTAAAACGTGAATACTTAAAACTACAAACTTTTTAGATCTTCATCCATAAGTTTTATTCTTTTAACAGACCAGTCTTTACAGTCAGAAAAAAGATTCAGAAATTCGTCAGGTTTTATCATAGCTTCGTTAGAGCAGCTAAGAGTAAACAGGATTTTATCAGTATTATCATTACCTACATTTACAGACAAAATAAGTGGTTTAATATTAATTTGTCTTGTTTTAGATTTAGTTTTTTTAGTAATAATAATTTCATTCTGAGCCATTAAAGCACTGATCTGATTATTAATGTTATCAAAGTCAAGGCCTGAAGAGACATAAGGCTCTTTAACAGCCTCATACTCAGCCCAGTGGGCAATACTTGACAATGAAGGTGTTTTGTTGTCAACCGATTTAACATCAAGTACCTGGCAGTTATCTGGCAGGACGTTATTAAATCTAAGTTTAATACTTTCAGTATTTAAATTATCTAGTAGTTCAATGTCCATAAATTCTGATGTACTTTCTATAAAAAGCCCCAAGGGAATTCCTATAGAAATTTTGGGTGAAGGGTTAAACCCCTGACTATAGGCAACCGGTATTTTAGCTCTTCTTGATGCTCTATAAATTAGTCTGAACCAATCAAGATGAGAAATAAACTTTAAGTTGCCTTGTTTTGTTATTTTTAATCTAAATTTAAATTTTTGGTCAAAACTTTTTTTAGCCTGAGAGTTAAAAAAAGTCAAATTTAAGTCTTTGCGAGATTTGTATTCAGGACTTACATTTAAGTTTACACAAACACCACAATTTGTACAGTTATCTTCACAGGGTGTTGAATTAATTTCTTTCAAAGCGAGGTTTTTGTGGTTGAGTAGCCAATCCTTATTTATGCCTGTATCAATGATTTCCCAGGGGAGGATATCATAATCAAGAAAATGTTTAGTTGTTAATAATTCGATATCAATTTGAGATTCATTAATAGAATTAAGCCATAATTGTCTTGAGAAGTATTCAGTCCAGCTATCGAGGTATGCGCCGTTATTGTAAGCGTTGTAGATAAGGATGCTGAGTTTTCTATTACCTCTTGAGAAGAGTGCTTCAAGTTTAGAAGAGAAAAGGTCATGAAAGTTAAGTTTAACGCCTTTAATTTGTTTTGCAGCGTTAAGGAGGTAAGATTTTCTTTTATTAATTTCATCAGAATGAAGTTGGCCAAACCATTGAAATGGTGTAAAAGGTTTAGGTATAAAGATAGATAATGAGCATGTAATTTCCAGTGGTTTATTAATAGATTTATTTTCGGCTTTAATGAGATTAGCTTCTTTCTTAATGGTTTTAATGAGGTTAATAATATCATCGAGGTCATGATATGATTCTTCAGGCAGACCAATAATAAAATAGAGTTTAATTTTATTCCAGCCAGCCTCATAGGCAGAGATAATGGAATGGATGATCTGGTCTTCGGATAGGTTTTTATTAATGACTCTTCTTAGCCTTTCAGAGCCGGCTTCAGGAGCGAATGTAAGCGTGCTTTTTCTAACAGCCTGAAGTTGTCTGGCAAGTTCAGGATTAAAATGGTCAGCTCTCTGGCTTGGTAGGCTAATAGAGATTTCTTTATCAGCGAGTTCATTGTTAAGGCTGAGAGCCAGATTTTCGAGGCCAGAGTAATCGCTTGTTGAGAGTGACAGTAAAGAAATTTCATCATATCCAGTCAGGTCAAGAGTTTTATAGCAGAGATTTTTAACTTCCTCGTGAGATCGTTCTCTTACAGGCAGGTTAACGAAGCATGGCTGACAGAAGCGGCACATTCTGGCGCATCCGCGTCTTATTTCAACTACTGCTCTATCGTGAATAGTTTTAACGAATGGAATAGGAAACAGGTCCGGATGTTTATTTGCATTGAGGTTAGAAAATCTTTTAACAATTTTAGCTGGAATACTTTCTTTAACAGGCATTAAAGTATTATCATCTTCATTAAAGTTATATAAAGCTGGTACATATACACCATCAATATTACTGAGTTCTTCGAGCAGGATATTTCGATCATAGATAGTACTTAATTTATTATATTCAATAACTTTCATTATTTCAATAATGACATCTTCACCATCATTAATAACAACAGCATCAACAAAATCTGCGAAAGGCTCAGGGTTAAAGCAACTAGGCCCGCCAGCAATTATTAAAGGATCATTATTAGAACGATTTTTAGAAAAGATTGGTATTTTAGCCATATCGAGCATAGCAAGCATCGTAGTATGATTTAGTTCGTACTGGACAGAAAAAGCAATAATATCGAAACTTTTCAGAGACACAAATGTTTCAAGGCCATATAATGGTACATCATTATCAATTAACACCTGTCTATAATCTTTATCAGGAGCGTAGACTCTATCAGCAATAAAGTTTGATTCCGAGTTAACGATATTGTAAATTATTTTAAGGCCGTGGTTAGATATACCAATTTCATACAAATCAGGAAATGCCAGAGCAATAGAAACAGAAGAATTTTTAAAATCCTTATTTTTAGAACCTATCTCATTACCCACATAGCGCCCCGGGCGATTTACAGATTTAAGCAGGTATGAAACTTTTTCTCTGTTAACTATTTCAGGCACATTTTTTATGTGTTCTACCTGGCAGTTCAATTTAATTTTTGAAACCTTCCTATTGTTGACTGAGCCAGATCAAACTATTATGCAAAACATGGTGTTTTGTTTATATGGAATCTGGTTTTTAATACTTTAAACATTTTTATCTCACAAGAGATAATATATTATACGAATAAAGTTTACCACTCTAAATGTTTATAATCAATAAAAAGATTCATTGTCAGCGTATATTTACGTAACGTGATATCAGAAATACACCAATCCACGAAAGTAAACGATATATGGCTTTAAATTATTCCAGGGTGTTTTTACCTGCGTAGCAGGTAAAAACACCCTGATTCTATAATCTGGAATCTATAACCCGGATTATTCACAAAGTTTCGGAAATAGATCTTTGCCAAGGGCCCAAAAAGCCCGCAGGGCTGGCCTTTTGGGCCCGATCCTCTAAACCTGGTCCTTGTTAAATATTTACAGTGTGTTAAATGCATAAATCTTTAACTTAAGTCATTACTTGAGCCTTGAAAGTTTGTAACAAATTCACGAATTAACCGGGATAAATTACTTTCAAGGATCAATATAATTAAATTTTTTGTGAATAATAAATAGATTTAAGAGAAAATAACTGCGTATTATCAATTAATAAAGCAAAGAATAATTATTACCAGTATAATATAAATTTGTAATGTTTTATTATAAACAATATGAAACCCTTTCAGTCTAATATAGACTAAAAGGGTAATCATATGTAGTATTTTGTTGTTATGCCATAAAGTTCAAAGCAGGTTGTGGTTTTTGATTCAAATTTGTATCATTAAGGCCATTGTTCTGGCCGGACATCATAGAAGCAACTATCTGCTGTAATTGCTGAAAAGGGTTAGCGTTTTGTCCTCCATTAAGATTGTTTACTGTGTCTTTTTTAGTGTTGCCATTTTCCTGTTGAGCTTTGGCATTTTCAATAGCTGCCAGATCGGCCTGCAAACTACCCTGTGGCCTGAGTCCATACTGTAGAAGCTGAGCCATAATTTCAGGTGGAGGGCCAGGTGGTTTATTACCTTTCTTTTTGTTCTGGCCATTTACTTGTTGATTGTTGTTGATACCATTCTGCTGCTCATAAGACTGTATAGCAGCAAGATCAGCCTGTAGACTACCCTGTGGTTGCAAGCCATATTTCTGTAGCTTCTGCATTATGTAAGCAGGTGGACCCTGTGGGCGTTGCTGATTCGATTGTGCAACTTGCCCTATCTGCATAAAATCCTCCTCAGGTTTTGTACCTCTATATTAATAAAAACAAACAAGAGGTTTCGATTTCTAGGACATCAGAACTATTTTTCCTCTTTTTGTATAGTTCTCAGGAATCATTTTTTTATGAACATTATTTTTTTCATTACAATCTTGCCTTCAGGGAAAACTATTTATCCCGGATTATTCACAAAGTTTCGGAAATAGATCTTTGTCGAGGGCTGAAAATGGGCGCAGAGCGGCCCCTTTTATGCCCGCTTT
>JBFMGH010000586.1:0-10695 GCA_040752795.1 Cyanobacteriota bacterium | reverse complement strand
ATTATCTTTCGAAATGATCCATTTGCGAATTATTATATTGGAGTGTTTTATAAGGATATAAAACTATATAATAAGTCTTTAAAACATCTAGAACGGGTTACAGATTCATTCAATGATTATTATATTAATTTAGCTTACGTGGAACTTGGCATGGTATGCTATAAACTTGAAAAATATGAGGACTCTATTGAATATTATGAAAGTTATCAGCCATTTGAACCATATCATGGCAATCTTTCAGAAGAAATTGCAGATTCTTATTTTGCTTTACGTAATTATATTGAAGCATTGCCAAGATATGAAGGGGTTTTAAAAATATATAGACGTTCTTATGATCGACAGGCTACACGTAAAGCAGAAGCTATTTCAAAAAAAATAGATTTTATAAAAAATGAGTTAAAACTTGATAAGTAAATTCTTATCAGGTTGGTGTATTTGATTTTTCTTTAATATTTTTATGTGTTTTTTGAGCTGAAAGAATTTTGATTATAGACTCTGCTGCTTTTACTCTAACCCTTACAGATTCATCTTCAAGGCTTTTGTTTAAAACTGGTAAAGCTTTTTCTGAACCAAGCTCACCTAAAAGATCAACAGCTG
This sequence comes from Cyanobacteriota bacterium, assembly GCA_040752795.1. Taxonomy (GTDB): domain Bacteria; phylum Cyanobacteriota; class Vampirovibrionia; order JBFMGH01; family JBFMGH01; genus JBFMGH01. The sequence goes on along the minus strand of JBFMGH010000586.1, from coordinate 10,098 downwards.
TTGTTCTGACTAATAAATCAGGGTCATTGCTTAACTTTTCAAGTATTGGTAAGCAATCGGAATCTTTATTTCTGATCAGAAAAACAGCAGAATTGAGCTGTACCCAAACGGAATCATCTTTAATAAATTCTTTTAGAGTTTTAGCGGAAGGATTAAGATCTTTTGGTAATGTTTTAGGTCTTTGTTTAGATAATAGTTCTTTTAGTTTAGGAACAATCCCCTTGTCTCCGAGTTTTTCAAGTATAATAGATATATCAAGTCTTTTCCAGGAAGGTAGATTGGTGTCGTCAATAGCATTTAAAAGAATAGACTGGCCAGTATTATCACCTATATATCCTAAAAATGCTGCTGCACGTAATGATATATCTTCATTGTTGGATTTTATTGCAATTTTTAGTGCATCAATTCCTGAATCGTCTTCAAAAGTGTGTAATATTTTAGCGGCTGCAATACTGATATTTTCATTTTTATCGTCAAGAGCAATTTTTAATAGTGGTAAAATTCTTTTATCTTTAATTCTTGAAAGAACGGCGATAATATATGTCTTTTGGATGTTATTATCAGATTTCATCATAGATTCTAAGATTCTAAAAGCCTCTTTAGAAGAGTTCTGACTTAAAGCAATTATCGCTCTGGGCATTAGTTTTTCATCTTCGATGTATGGTTGAATCAACTTTACTGATTCAATAGTATCAATTTTACCCAGGTTATTAAGTGCATAAGCTTTAATGACATCATTATCTGACTTAAGAGCGATCTTTATTAAAGGCAAAATAACAGGATTGGTAACATTAGAAATTGCAATCATTGTTTTTTGTTGTGTTAAAATAATAGGGCTTTCAATCCCTTCCTGCAATAGTTTAAGAGCTTTTTCATCGCCTTCGTTTACTAGTATTCCAGAGCTTAATAAGGCTAATTCTAATGAGTCTTTACTAACATATTCCTTTAGTATTTTATTTGCGTTTTCGGTTTTAATATCTCCTATTGCCTGAAGGGCATTTAATTTAATTCTCAAATTTTCATCGTCAAGATAAGGTTGAAGGGTTTCGATGGCTGAATCATTTCCTATTTTACCTATAGTAGATATCAAAGATGTTTCAACTTCTAAATCATCACTGTCAAAGTTTTTTAACTTAATAATAACATCTGGTAAGAGCTCTTTAACCTTTCCCTTGCTAATTGAATCAAGCCCATAAAGAATAATATTGTCATTATCACTTTCAACAGTTTTCTTTAATAGTTCAATAATGTTTTTATCTGTTTCAGCTGGTTTCTTTATATCTTCAGAGCTTTCTTGCTGGTCATTATTTAATAAATCAATGGTAAAAGTTGATTGATCAGGGTTATCAATCATATTTTGATAAAAATCCTGAACTAAATCTTCAGGACTTTCTGGAGGTAAATCTTCGGTTATGAAATTGTTTATAATATCAAAAATATCAATTTTAATGTTGTAGTGTATCTTTTCGTCAAATAATGCATCTGAGAGAGTCTTAAAAGCTTTTTCTTTAAGGTTAACAGAATTATTTGTTTCATTTGCAGCATGTGAAAATGAAATATTGAATACTAATAGTGCAGTAAATATAGATAATAGTAATTTTTTAATCATATTAACTCCTGTGATTATTTTCTTCTCTATGAATAATTCTTAATATAGCTTCTGCAGCATTTACTCTAACTCTTACATAATCATCATCTAACAATTTTTGAACTGATTGAATATCATCAATGGATCCGTATTTGCCAATTATTTTTAATGCGCCAGATCGTATCTTAGCATCTTCATTTTCGAGTAGAAGGGTTACAGTATCATATACAGACATATCTCCAGAGTTGATAAGACTATTGGCACTATTTAGTTTTACCCAATTATTTGAGTGATTTGTTAATTCTTTAAATAGATCCTTATTTATGAAGGCTTCATTAACTGCATCAATATCATTTCTTGACAAATATCTGATAAGTATATCTAAATAAGTTTCATCACCAAGATTATAAAGAAGTAACGCCGCTCCATATGCTCCTCCAGAAGAATTATTATCTTTAATTGCTTTGCTTAAGTATGGAATAATACTTTTATCGTTAGCTTTTGCGAGAGCTATAGCTGCTTTAGCTTTCAGCGTTGAATTATCAGATTCGAGTAATTTTCTTGTTAATTCTAAAGCCGTTTCATTATTAAAACCAGAATCTGTTAATGTCAGTGCAGCACCGTTTTTATACATTATATCTTCTGAATTTAGTATATCTATTAGAATATTTTTAGCAAGGTCAGAGTTAATCTTTTTAGAAATAAAATAACTGGCTATTAAGAAATTTAATTTTTCGTCTTTAAGTTCTAAATATTGTTTTAAAATTGTATCAATATTTTCAGTCTCAGCTTTTATTAGAAGTTTAGTTGCAGGTATATATTCTTCTGGTTTGTTAAATTTTACAGTCTCAATCCATTTTAAAGAATGTTCAGACTTGTTATTAATTAAAATATTAAAAGCAGTGTATTTTAGCTGGAGATTATCACTGTTTAAAGCCTCTTCTATTATATTTGAAACAGATGTCAAGTCTTTCATCTTATTACAGGCTGCAATAACAGTTATTTTTGTAATGACATCATCTTTTTGATAAAGGTCATTTAGTAAGTCAACGGATTTTTCTTGCAACGGCTCAACTATTTGAGCAAGGAAAGGTAGATATTGTTTAATAGTTGTTTTTCTGGTTACTAAATCTTTATATTCTTCAAGGCCTTCAGGGTTATTTTGTGATGCAAGGAATATTATAGCTTCTTTTTTAAACCCTTTTGAAGAAACACCCAGGCATTTAAGTGAAAATTCAATAGCTTTTTGTTTATCAATATTTTGAAGAGCACTAAAAGCAGCAGATCTAACTTTAATAGGTAAATCTTCATTTTCTATTATGCTTATAATTTCTGGCAAAGCCTTATTGCATTTAAGGTTAGATAAAGCATTTATTGCTACTAGTTTATGTTGTTTTTTCTTGCTTTTAATTAAATCAAGGAAGATTGGACAGGTCGATTTATCTGTCACTTTTGAAAGAGCAGCAGCAGCATACATTTGTATAGTATAATTTGGTTCATATATAGCTTCGCTGAGCATATATATAATGGCCGAGTCACCTTTATTTGATATTACATCCACTTTGGTTTTAAGCTCTTCTTCAGATTCAGGGAAATAGACACTTTTATTATTAGTTACTTTATCAACAGTTGCAGCAAGTATTGCTTTTAAAGTTTTATCAATTAATGATTGTTCAGTATTCATATTGTCATATGTTTCTTCAGTAGGGTCTGCGAGGTTACGCAGGGTTTCTACAATTTCAACACGGTATTTTTTATATGTATTTGAATTATAAAAAGCTTCTGCCATTGCTTTATAGGAATCTTTTTTAATTTTAGAATAGTCGGATTTTTTTGCTATTACAGATCCATTAATAAAAAAAGAAAGAAAAATTATTAATAATATTGTATAAAAGAAAGTTTTATTAAGATTAATCATATTTATCCTTTATTTTGAGCTTATTTTAATTATTGCTATTGAAGCATTTAAAGAAACATCAGGATTTGTATCTGTTACAGCTTTTGAAAGTGCCGGTAAAGAAGATTTTTGTCCGATCTCTCCAAGTGCAAAAGCCGCTTTTGATCTAACGTCAGGTTCTGAGTCATTTAAAGCATCTTCAATATTAAATATTATTGTAGCATTTCCAAGTTTTGCAAGTGCACCCATTACAGATGTCCTAACAGATGAATCGGGGTCTTTAACTTTTTTCAGAATAATTTTCAAAGATGATGAATCACCAATATTGCCTATTGTATTAATAAAAGCAGACCTGATTTTAGGATTATCAGAGTTCAGCTTTTCTTCTAATGCTGGGATAATATCTTTACTACCTACTTTTGATAAAGCTTTTGAAATTTCAATATTTACAATGGCATCTGGTTCATCAAGAGCATTAATTAAAATAGGTACAGCTAAAGTATTATTGGTATTGCCTAAAGCCCAGGCTGACATTAATCTTACCTGAACGCTATCATTTTTTATTTGATCTTCAAATATTTTTAATACGGAAGGGTCATTAGCCTGACTTAATGCCCATAAACATGCTATTTGAACTCTTGGATCTTTATCATATGCTGCTGCTCTTAATATTGGAACACTTGCTTCTCTTTCTATGTTAAAAATATTTATAATAGAAGCAACTCTAACCCATACATTTTCATCCGTAAGAGCTTGTTGTAAAAGTGGTATTGATGTAGAACCAGGCAATTTAGATATTTCATTAATAGTGTTTAGTTTTATATCTTTATCAGAAGAAGTAAGCATTTCCTGAAGTTTTTCAAAAGCAAGGCTATCTTCACTTTGTTGTGCAAAAACTCCCGGTGTAAACGTCAGTAACTGAAAAATGATTAATATATGTATTGTTTGTTTAATGTTCATAAATAATTATTTCTTAGGCATTAGCAAAATAGGTAATAATAAACAGAAATTTTCTGTTTGAAGCTTTAAATGTTCATAGCTTGAATTATTATAAATAACAGCATCCCAGGTTTCAATATTATCAAGAGCACATTCAGTAGGGTCATCTTCTCTGACAAGTGTACCTCTGGAAGCTCTAACATCTTTGTCAGATTCAACCCGTATCAATATAGCCCCAGAATCTTTAAAAGCATTAAATTCAGAGACTACTCTCATATCTGGAATGATAATATTCCCTTCTGTTTCCATTACTTTTTTAATCCAGTAAAGCCCGCTATCAAGGGTTCTTCCTTTATTTCCAAGAGCTATAAGTTCAGGACGGTAGAGGTGTTTGTTTTGTTCCACTGTTTCAACAGAGAGGTTGTTTTTTTTAGCAAATTCTTGCTTTATTGCATCACCGAGCCCAATTCGCTTAAAATCTGGTAATAGTTCTAATAATAGTTTTGCAAACGTATCTTTGCCAGATAGTTGTTTGCCTGAAATAGCTATTATAATTCTATTCCCATCTTTTGTAGAGATCATTTGGAACCTCGAATGAATCTAAAATTTTGCCTGTGACAAAGTTTATCATATCATCAATACTCTGTGGATCATTGTAAAAAGCTGGAGATGGTATAGCAATTTTTACACCTTTTAAAGAAAGAGAATACATATTTTCTAAATGTATTGAACTTAAAGGCATTTCTCTTGGGGCCAGTAAAAGGTTTTTATTCTGTTTGATGCATACATCAGCTACCCTGGTGATCAGTGAATTTGCTATACCTGATTTTATTGAAGCAAGTGTGTTCATTGAGCACGGTATAATAATCATTCCATTAGTAATGTAAGATCCGCTTGCTATTCCTGCAGCAATATTGTCGTTGGATAATACTGTCAGATTGTTATATTTTTCATCAATCTTTAAATAATTAATGATTAATTCTTTATTTTCTTCAGAATTATAAGAAAGAGAAAGCTTTAATTCTCTATCTATAATAGTGAACGAGTTCGTTGAAATTATTATATGAACCTTATAATCGTTATTAAGCAAAAATTCGATTAATTTAAAAGCATAAATGCTTCCACTTGCCCCAGTAATACCAATAATGATTGGGAGAGACTTTTGCATTAATTACCTCGAATTAATCTTATAAGTAAAGAGGGTTTAAAAAAACCCTCTTAGTTAATATATTTAAGATAAATACTTACAGATATTTATCTAAAGAACCTACTAAAGATGATTTTGGCATTAAGCCAACAAGTTTTTCAACAGCTTCACCATTCTTAAAAATAATGAGGCTTGGTATGCCACTAATACTGTATTCTTGAGCAGTTCTAATATTTTCATCTGTGTTTAATTTGCAAACTTTAATTTTTCCTTCGTAGTCTTTAGCAATTTCATCAATAAGAGGTGCTATCTGCCTGCAGGGCCCACACCATGGCGCCCAGAAATCTACTAATACAGGCATAGGAGATTGTTTTACTTCTGCCTCGAAGGTGTTATCAGTAACTTCCATAGCTTTTGACATTTGACTAGTCTCCTATCTAAATTTTGTCATTGATAGATTTTATCATAAGAAAAAAAAAACTGCATAATGCCAGTTAATTTTTGTTGCACTTATTTATTAATTTAAAACGTTACCTGTCAGGACCCATAATACCCCCAGGATTCTTGCAGGTAAAATATTAATATTAGAGCTGTAATCCTCTCTTTTGATTGCTGCAAAAACCTTGCTAGAAAAGATAAATAGGACTTGATTTGATGAAAGCATTATAAAAGGTTCATTAAAAGAAAAAATTAATTACAATTGTTTTTCTCAATTGTTCACAAACTATTTCGAAATAACTAAATATAATTGTATCTTTCAATTTGTATATTTATAAAAGCCTTTTGAATCTGGCCCTCTAAAACCTGATCCCTGTTAAATATTTACAGTGTGTTAAATGCATAAATCTTTAACTTAAGTCATTACTTGAGCCTTGAGAGTTTGTAACAAATTCACGAATTAACCGGGATAAATAAGCTTATATGGTTATTGTAAAGATAAATAGTCACTCATTCTTTTATGAAATAAATTAATTTTATCGATAAGTACTATAATTTGTGAATAAATGAAAATTTTTTTAATTTATTTATATTGAAAAATTTACATTTGAATACTTTTAAGCTAAAATGCAGTTACTGAAAATACTTTTTATCTTTTGATTATTTTAAAAAGATTAATAGCCGTTAAAACCTATTCAAGCAGTTGTATTATTTATTTTAATTATTAGAGCTTAGCGAAATCTATTTGGAGGGGAAGGTTGCTTAATAGGGTTTCTATAATAAGCCCATTAGCATACACAGGGAAGCAAACATCTGTTGATGTTAAAGATCAATTGGCAATAAATCAAATACCTATTGCCAAGAAGATTAATGATAAAAAACAGAGAGCAGTTAGCTCACTGGCAGTTCTTGCTGTTGGCTCTGCAATGGCCCCATTGGCTGGCAGATATCTTGATGTATTAAGTGGTTCCGGCGGAAAACTAATACAAATGTCTTATAAGCTAAGTGATAAGACCCAAACATTTGATAAAGCTCTAGCTAAATTAGATCTATCTTCAAAGCTTAAAAAAATTCTTGACCCCATTAAAAACAAACTATTTAAAGTGAAAAATATTGATACTTTTAAAGAAGGCTTTTATTCCAGTGGAGGTTTAAGAGGTGCAGCCAATGCTGCCAAAGATAGTGCATTAAAAGTTGGCGATAAAGCAAAACAGGCAGTTGCACAAAGAACCTTAGACAGTCTTGATGAAATTGCCAAAATGGGTGTGGTTGGTCGTACCCTTGGTAACACTGGAATATTTCTAAAGAAAAACTTAACTGGTGGGCTGGGTGTTATTAATGGTCTATTTGCAGCTATGACAGTTAACAGTGTTATTAATGCTAAAAAAGGTGAAAAAGTTAGCACCTTCATGGAAGATGTTTTAGGAACCTGGGTTGGCTCAATAGGAGGCTTCAGGCTGTTTGAAAATATATTAAAAGGTTTATGTAAGTTTATTGACCCTAAAACAAACAAGGTCGTTGAAAAAGGTTTAATACCAACAGTTGCTAAAATTGTTAATAAAGTACCTTTTAAAGGTTTTATAGTTCCTATGGCAGGCGCTATGATAATATCGACAATGATGCAAAAGCTCTCTCATAAACTGTTTGGTAAGCCTACAAAAGAAGAACCTAAAGTTATAGACTCTGTAAACAGTTTTAATGACTGGTTAACTCAAACTGGCTGGACTATGTCTGATTTTGAAAATTCTTTAAAAGCACAGGCTGAAATGCCACCCGCAAATAATCAAAATTAAGAAAGTATTTTTTAGATAAAAATTTAATAAAAACCAGTATTTAATGAAAAATTAAATCGAGTGTTGTTCATAAATTTTTTTCAAATGAAAAAAAATAGTGAACAAGTAATTGAAGAGTATTTCTTATAACTCTTATAATGAACGCATTTGCGCCATTTTATGTGTTTTATCCAAAATAAAACAAACGTAAAATTTTGTTAATTTTTTCTTACGAAACTATTCCAAAAATACCTTGAGGAGGTTTTCTTAATCAGAACAATTTCTCTCTCTTAATAAAACATAAATTTGGGGTATAAAAATGGTTAATCAACTACCTACAGCACCAGCTACAACTTATAAAGGCGGATATCAGTATTTACAAAATATCAATCAAGGCGCAATTGAGCATATTCCTGTTGCAGGTAAAATTGCAGATGACAGAAACAAAGCAATGAACTCAATGCTTGTTATGGGTGCTGGCGCAGGCTTGGGGCCTGCTTTGGGTAAAGGATTGAATGCAGTTTCCGGTCCGGATGGTGCATTAGTAAAAATGGCTCAAAGCATTAGTAATAAAACTCCTGGCTTCGATAAATGGTTTTCAGGCTTAAAACTTGGAGAGAAATTTGGTAAGTTAATAGCCCCATTAAAAAGACCATTTTCAAGTGATAATCTGGCAAAATTTAAAAGTGGTTATAAATATGGTAGAGGATTAAATGGATCTGAAGTAGTAGCGGTAGATTCAGCTAAAAGTGCTTTAAGATCTGCTAGAAAACTCTTAGATCCACAAAAAATGTTAGAAACAGCAAAAGCTAATAATATTCTTAAAAACACAAGAGCAAGCAGAAAAGCTTTAGAATATGCTGAGAAAGTCTTAGAAAATTCTGTAAAGAACCCTGAAGCACATGCAGTGTTTGCAGCAGAGAGCATTAGTACAGCAAAAGAAGCATTAAAAAAAGGTGCTGAGCAATTAAAAAATGTTAATGGAACACTGCAAAATATCAATAAAATGGGTGTTCTTGGTAGAACATTTGGCAAGACCGGTATGTTCTTAAGAAAGCATTTAACTGGTTCAATGGGCTTATTTAACGGTTTATTTGCTGCTATGACAGTTAATAGCGTTATTCAGGCTAAAAAAGGTGAAAAATTCAGCACATTAATGGAAGATGTTCTTGGTACCTGGGTAGGTTCATTAGGTGGTTTTAGCATATTTAATGGTATTCTCAAAGGCTTGCAGAAGTTTACTGCTCCAGCATCTACAGCTACAGGTATCCTTCCTACAATAGCTAAAGTTGTAAATAAAGTTCCAGGTAAGACATTTGTAGTTCCTCTGATCGGTGCTATGCTTCTTTCAACAATATTGCAAAAAGTTTCTCATAAGATATTTGGCAAACCGACCAAAGAAGGTGACGATAAAAATAAACAAAAAACCAATATGGATGAATTTTTAAACAAAACTGGATGGTCTAGAGATCAATTTAATGCAGTAAAAAACTATCAGGGTGAAAATAATCTTCTTAATAATCAACCCGTAAATAATAATACTTCTGACGCTGCTGGTAAAAAACCTCAAACTGATAACAATAATGGTCATAAAGGTTATATGCCTAAAGCAGAAATACCTCAAGAAGTTTTAACAGCTTACGATGCTCCAGTTCAGCGTTTGACAGGTGAGGTTGATACAGCTCTGGCTGATATGGCTCAAGATCTCCAGAGATATGGTATTAAAATCTAGAATACAGAAGATAAAATTGAATTAAATAAATATATCAGATTGTATTGATAGTCTTAAATGACATGTTTAGCCTGTACTTTATTTTATAAAGTAATACCTTTTTAAGTTATAAATAAATTGATACAGAAGCCTTGCTACGGGCACAAATTTTAAATTGGTGTGCAATATTCATATGATGCGCCACTTGCAAATATATTATAGAGAGGTGATAACATTGAATAAAGGTCTCCTATTGCTTCCATGTCGTCAGAGTCAGGTTTATTAGGCCCCCAATATTTAATACATGGATTGCAAATATAGACATCTTTGATTTTAACATTTCCTCCGCCAGCACCTGCTTTAAAGCCAAGCGGGGCGATAATTTTGTTAAGTTCTTCAAAATTAGCATAGTCGCAATACTCTGAGTTTTTAGTGTATTGTTTTATACCTTCTTTATCTGTATAAATTTTTCCTTTTGCATTATATGTAATAAGTCGTCACTTGGGTGACACTTTAACAAAAAATCAAGCAACTTGAATGATGTTTTTATCAACCTCCATTTTACGACAAACGGCCAGTTTTTGTACTGGAAATAAACCTTTAATG
>JBFMGH010000585.1:0-12257 GCA_040752795.1 Cyanobacteriota bacterium | reverse complement strand
AATCAACCACAAACTTATAATCCTAATTATTATTCAAATAATCAATATTATCAGCAACCTTATTACAATAATCCTTACGAAAACAACTATTCTCAAGAATTACCTAATAATGCTCAACAGCAAGATTATTATGTACAGGATGAAAGATATTACCTTAATTCTCAGTATTGCCAGAATCATAATAAAACTGACAAGAAAAAAATTATAAAAAAGAAAATCATTACTGCAGCAGCACTTGGTGGTGTTGGTGCAGCTTCTGGCGCAGCTTTTAGCAAAAAACATCGTGCCAGAAATGCTGCTATTGGTGGTGGTATAGGAGCAGTTCTTGGTTTTCTCTTAGGTCGATAAACAAAGAAGGAAAAACAATGATGCAAAGAAAGTATATTATGATTTTTGTTCTTTTACTTTTCATAAAGTCATTTTGTATTGCTGTATCGGCAGAAGAAAAAGGTTATATTCCGGTTTCATTTAAACAAGCTGCTGATACAATGATTATTTTAAATAGTAACCATTTTTCAGTAATAGAAAATGATCTGAATCCTGTACTTGATACAAATCAGAATCTGCAAAATGAAAAATTTTGTAAACTAAGCATAACTGAAAAAGCCACATATCTGAACCCCAAAACTTCTAAAGAGAAAAAGAAACTTAACCAATTAATAAAGCGTGCTTATAACTATATTAACCAGGATCAAACGTTTTGCCAGATACTTAAAAAGTTAAAGCTTTCTTCTTATTCTGAATATGATCCTGATTTTTCAGAAAACCTGAATGCTATAAATACTAATAGAAGCTGGCCTGATAATAGGTACATAACTGTTTTTAGTGATAGCACGTATAGAGTTAATAAAGTTCCTTTCCCAAGATATTCTTCCAAGTATAAGTATCCTTTAGGAGAACTTATTCTAGTTGTATTGCAATTTAGAAGGAACCAAGTTATTTAAAAGAAAACAATTTAAGAATAAGTCAAATAAAATAGTTTCTTCTTTAAAAAAGCTTAATAAGTTTTTAAGTTTTTTTCTGGACATAACTAATAAATTTAGGAGGTGTTTAATGTTTAGAACCTTACTTACCATACTAGCCATATTTGTTGGATATGAACTTATCTCTGGAAATAATGATGGTAGTAACAAGGTTCTTGATTCTGATTGCGACGATCTTGAATCCCTGGCTTATGATGATGAATTCTAGGAATAAGTTGTTTGGTAAATGATTTAAGGAGACTATGATGGATAATAATCAACATCAGGAATTAATAAATACTCTAATGATGATTCAATCATTACTATCCAAAGTCCAGTATAATTTTGAAAATCTTGCAGAGAGAGGCTCTTTAGCTTCTGAAAACAAAGATTCAAGAAGGGAAAACAACAGGTTAAAAGACGCTCAAAACACTTCTATATTGAATGATTTTGAAAAACTATATTCAAATATTGGTTATATTACCTGCTGGGAAAATGGTAATTCTGACAGATTAAGCATTTTTTCTAAAGATATGCAAATAAGAGCATCTCTACATGTTGAAAATACAATTGTTATTAATATGGGTACTGGTCGAAAAATATTTAAGGCTAAAGATAAAGCATTAGAATTTCTTGTGAAAAATGGATTGAAATTAAAAAACTACTGATAGATTAATTACTCATTTATTTAAATTTAGTAATAATATATAGCTTATAAGTTAACAAAATAGCCTGCAAGTTTAATTTCATTTTAAATCACTTTTTTATTACAATTGTATTTACTGATTTTAAGATTATGTTTTAATTTGAAGCACAAAACTCAAGTACAGGAGGGAAAATGAGCAAGTTTTCTTTTATTCATACATCTGATTTACATTTAGATTCACCTTTTAAAGGCATTTCACGAATGAATGATGAACTTGGTGAATTATGCAAAAATTCTACATTTAATGCATTTAAAAATATTATTAATATTGCGATCAAAAGAGAAGTAGATTTTGTTTTATTTGCAGGAGATATATTTGATAGTAGTATAAGAAGTCTTGCAGCTCAGAGTAGTTTTTTTAAGGGTTTAGAAGATCTTAATCTGAATGATATAAGATCATATATTGTGCATGGAAATCATGATCCAACAAATGAATGGCTTTCGTCATTTAAGTATCCTTCTTTGGCTACTGTCATTAGTTGTGATGACATAGAATCAATTCCTGTTACTGACAAGAATGATATACAAATAGCTACTATTCGAGCTCTTAGTTTTAGAAATAAAGAATGTAACATCAATATGGTAAATAATTTTCCACAAAAAGATGATCATTATTTTAATATCGGTCTTTTACATTGTAGTGTAGGTGATGATGAAGAGCATTCAACATATGCACCCTGTAGTATGAATGATATTAGATTACTTAACTATGATTACTGGGCACTTGGTCATATTCATAAACCTAAAATACTTCAACAAGAGTACCCCTGTGTTGTTTATTGCGGAACGCCTCAGGGAAGATCTTCAAAAGAATGCGGCGAACATGGTTGCTATTATGTTGAGGTTGATAATAACACGATATCAAATTTTGAATTTACAACTACAGATGTTATTAGATGGCTTGATTTCAAAGTAGATATTACAAATATTGAGTCATTTAATGAAATGTTAGATTTAATTGACCAGCAATTAAACGCTTTAAGATCTGATAATTATAATTTAGAGGCAATTTTATTGGGCTTATCAATAGATGGTAAATCTGATCTACATAAAGAATTAGTTGCAAAAAGAGATGAAATAATTGATTTAATTAATGATTATTGTGAAACAGAAGCTTCTTTTCCTAAGATATATATTCAGAAACTAAATTTATTAACCAAAAGCATTACTAGTATTGAAGATTTAAAGAAAAATGATGATTTTATTTCTTATCTATTAAATAAAATTGATGAAGCGAGGACAAATGATGATTTATTCAATCAGATAAAAGCTGAGTTGAACCCGCTAATACAAAATAGCTCTTTAAAAAACTTTTTTGATGAAAGTTTAACTAACCCTGATGAAATTAGAAAACTATTAAATGAAGTTGAAGAGCGTTGTATTGATTTATTTAGTGAGTAAGAGGACTTATAAATGATTATTAAAACTATAAATATAGATGGATTTGGTATATATAATAATTACTCGTGTAAAGCTTTATCTGGAGGCTTGAACTTTTTATATGGACTCAATGAGTCAGGTAAAAGCACTCTATTAGCTTTCCTAAGAGCCTGCCTTTTTAATATGAGTAAACCACGAGGTAAAGACTTTCCATATTTACCAGTTTCTGGCGGAAAGCACGGAGGCAATATTGTTGTACAACAAGATGATCAGGAGTTTACCATTGAACGTTATTTTGGAAAGAAAAATGAAAGCAATTATTATGATATGAATGGTAATAAGCTAAATGAAAATGATCTTTTAAACCTATTATCCCTTCGAAATAAACTCTTTTTTGAAACCATTTTTGCTTTTGGTCTCGATGAATTAAGAGATCTAGATACGCTTGAAGAAGAAGAAATTAAACAGTATATATATTCTACAAGTTTAGGTATAGATAGCAACCTTTTAAGACAATCAGAAAAGATTTTAACAGATAATATTGATGAAATATATAAACCTAGCGGTAAAAAACAATATATTAGTGACATAAGAAGTGATATTAATCAATTAGACACGTTGCTTGCTAATAAATATAGAAATATAGATGAATATAAAAGACTAAATGATGAAATTTTATCTGCCAAAGAAAATATTGATAGTATAAAAATACAATTAAGGAACTATAAAATAAGTAAAAGAAAACAGGAATCTTTTAAAGAAGAATATAATAATGTGCTTGATTATCAGCACTATATTGATGAACTTAATTTACTTAGAGATGTACCTAATTTTGATGTTGATCTTTACGATGAATACAAATTATATTTAAAAGATTATAAAAATAGTGAAACCCAAATCAAAGACCTTGAAGAAAAAATTACCCGTAAAACTGAAGAGATAAATAATATAACAATTAACAATTCTCTTATAGAAAATAAGGCAAAATTTCTCAGGATTGTTGCAAATGAAACATATGTAAATGAAGCAATTGGTAGTTTGCCAAAAAGAAAAGAAGACATTCATAATGAAAATAATAAAATTGAACAGATTAGACTGGTAATTGGGACTCACTGGTCTGATGATTTAATTAAAACTTTTAACACTACTCTTGATGTAAAAAATTATGCCAGGCAAACAATGGATTATTTAGAAGGTCTTTCTAGCGATATAAGTAGATATGAAAAAGATCTAAGTGATAAAGAATCTCAATTGAGTAGCATTAATGATGAACTCAAGTTTCAAAAAGATCAATTACAGACTTTAAATATTCGAAATAGAGAAGATTATAATAAAAAGATAAAAATATTAGAAAAATTAAAGTACTTGAGAAGTTCTTATTCAGAGCTTATAGAAATGTCAAAAGATTTAAAAATATCAGATAAAACAATTTTTTATAACAATCTCTTTTCTAAATCTAGAATATTTGCAGTAATTGCCCTGGTTCTTATTATAATAATTTCTTTTGCATTAGCAATTATGGGTATTGTAGATTTACTCGCTACTGTTATTATTTGTATTACTTCAATAATTTGTTTGATGCCAGTCGTTTATTTTTCATCAAAAGGCATTAGTAAAGAGGTGAATACAAATAAATTTGATACATCTACGCAGGATATTGAAAAGATAAAAGTTGAAATAACTGAAACATTGAAACAATCACTGAACGAAAGTGTTGAATCAAAAGTAGATTTGAATTTTATTAATTTAAAAATTGCGAAAATAGAAGCTAGTTTAAATAATGCTGATAAATGTATTACAGCAATAGATAAATTCTTAAATTCCCAACAAACAATAAATAGCGAATTACAAGATAAAAAAGAAAAACTTAATAAATGCAAAAATAATGAAATGGAAGGCAAGAATAATTGGATTAACTGGCTTAAATCTATCTCTGTGGATGATTCATTTACTCCAAAAACTTTTCTTGATTTATATGATGATATTAAAGTTGCTCAGGGGTGTTTAAATAACATTACTAATTTTGAAAATAGAATTACCCAGTTTACAGAAAAAAAAGAAAATGGCGAAAAAGAGCTGAAAGATTTTCTTGAGTTAACAAATTTATCAATAGATACAGATAATTTTTCTACAGCAATTAAGCTAATAGATGATATTCTTAACGAACAAACAGAGATGTATAACAGACTGAAACATTTAAAAGAAGATGTTAAACAATTTAACAGTGATCTTGAAGATTTAAAATCAAATAAATTAATTGCTGAAAAACATTTGACTGATATTTTAGTTAAAACATCATCTCAAAACGAAGATGAATTAAAAAATAATGTTTCTCGTATAGCTCAAAAACAAGAATTGGAGAAAACGATTAATAATTTAAAAACTGTCATTCACAGAAAAGCAACTGAATTAAATTTAGAATTTGATCAATTTATTGATTCAATTAAGAATAAAAACCGTTCTGAACTTGAAGAAGAAATAATTCAACTAAATAGCGCTATTGAAGAATTAGAAGAATCAAAAGAAAAACTTCAAACTACTCTGGGTTCTTTGACTGCTAAGGCTCAAAGCATTATGCAAGACTCAACAATGAGCGATTTACATAATCAAAAAGAAGCAAAAATTCAAGAATTAAATCAATATGCCAAAGAATGGATAATTGATAAGATGTTATTGACTTTTATTAATTATTCCAAGCGTGATTATGAACGCAACAAGCAACCACTCGTTATAACTGAAGCCAATAAAGTGTTTAATATACTGACAAATAATAAATATAGCAGAATTATTAAATCTATTGAAGATAATGAACTTAGAATTGAAGATTGTTTACAACGATCAAAAACTATTGATCAGTTAAGCCAGGGTACTAGAGAACAGTTATATCTTGCTTTAAGAATGGGTTATATACGTGAATATAGTAAGAATCATATTAAATATCCAATTATCTTTGATGATATATTTGTTAATTTTGATCCTTACAGGCTTATAGCTGTTCTAAATACATTAAAAGAATTATCTAAAGATTATCAGATTCTATTTTTAAGCTGTCATCCTGAAATGAAAGACTTTCTTGAACATATTGAAGCTGAATATAATTATATTGAATTAACTCAAGAAAAAGCACTCAGTGTATAAAGCTTTTTTAGTCAAAACTATATTTTGGAGGACTTATGAATAAGTTATATAAAGGAAGTGCTGGTTCAGGTAAAACTACAAAGCTTTTAGATCAGGCTTTAACATTGATTAAAGATAATGATCTATTACCTTCAGATATATTGATACTTACTTTAACTACTCAGGGAAAGGAAGAATTAGATAAAAGAAGGGATCAAATAGACGATAACTTGTCTTTAAATATTCAATTTATTGATACTTTTGCAAAATCTATTATATCTAAATCTCTAAAATATATGTATTATAAACAGGTAGAAGATGACCAGGGAATTCAAATAATTCAGTTTCTATCTAAGAAAGAGTTTATAAAAAGCTCAAATATGCTTAGTCTCACTAAATCTAATAAATTTTCAAGGGAGTTATACAATTTATTTGGTTTGTTTAAAAGCTATGATATTTCTGATAAGAGCTTTTTTGTTTCTTGGCCTGATTTAAAAATTATAAGAAAGATAATAGTGCTTATAGTATAAGCTTTTCTTCTATATCTAATCTAAGAATAATCAATAGTTATAAGTTTAAATAATTCTTAAGTATACAGATAATACCTGTTAATAATCATAATAAAAGGTGGTGAGAAAAAAAATAAAAGAATAAATAGTCTAAAAAAATATTTCACGCATAGAATTAATATTTAAGATTATTTCGGTAATTTTCAAATAAACTAAAAATTGAAAGGTTCATAAAATTGAAAATATACCTGTAACAAAATAATTTTTTTAAGTAAAATATGTTTACATTAATTCTTGAACTCTCCAACTATTGCTATGACAGGTAATAGGAGGGTTATTTTTGCTATTAATTTTCAGGAAGGGGAAGAATATGGATGAAAAGCTTCAAAGTCTTCAGATAGGAGCTTTATTGCATGATATTGGCAAGCTCCTACAAAGATCTGGAGGTATTTTCTTTAATGAAGAAGATTTTAAAAACAAAAAAATGTCACATAGTGCATATGGTTATGGATTTGTAAAAAGACTACTTCTGGATGATAAATGGGACATATCTAAATGTGTAATGTATCATCACAAAGATCATATCGAGAGAATAAAGGATAAAATAAAACCCGAAGATCTTTGCTATATAGTATATGAAGCAGATAACATTGCTGCCGGTGCGGATAGAAGAACAAATGATGAAATAGACCCTAAAGATGCAATTTTTGAAAGGGAAGCGCCGCTCGAGTCTATTTTTAACATTTTGAAAACTAAAAATACAGATACAAAAATTGATAAAGCATATTATTTAAGAACCCTAGAAGAAGGAAAAGAGTTTAACTATCCTGTAAACAAAACTAAATGTAATGCTACAAAAGCTTGTTATCAAAAGATAGAAAGTATTCTCAATCAACATCTCAAAGATGATAAACTTAATGAAATTAAAGGAATGCCAATTAATAAAGATACACTTAATTCATTACTTCAAATTCTTGAAGCAACTACTACATATATACCTTCAGACACATCGACAGGTAATCTAGCAGATATTTCACTTTATGATCACTTAAAACTTACAAGCGCAATAGCTTCTTGTATGTATATTTATTTTGAAGAAAAAGGAATAAAAGAATATAAAAACATTTGTTATAACAACCCAAAAAGAGAAGAGCCTTATTTTTTACTTGTCTCTGGAGATTTGTCAGGTGTTCAGGATTTCATTTACACAATTTCAAGCAAAGGTGCGTTGAAATCTTTAAGGGCAAGATCTTTTTATTTAGACATTTTACTGGAACATATTGCTGATGAAATTCTTGAAAAACTTGAACTATCAAGAGCTAACCTTATCTATACAGGTGGCGGACATTTTTATATGTTGTTACCTAATACTGAAAAAACTAACGAGCTCTTAAAATTAGCTGAAGAAAAAATAAATCAATGGTTTATTAATAAATATGGTATAACACTTTACTTGGCTCTTGCCTGGGAGCCATGCTGTTCATATGACTTTATGTTAAACATAACTGATAAACGAGAAGAATTTAAAAAAAGAACTTCTAAAGATGTTTTCAGGAGTGTATCTGAAAAACTATCTCAAAAAAAGTTGCAAAGATATACACCAGAACAGTTACAAAAACTCCTTGATCCTGATAGTGATATAAATACAATTCCTAAAAAGAATAACTTCAGGGAATGTAATATTTGTCATACGTCACAGGGAGATTTAGATAAATATACAAATCCACAAAAACCTGATGAAATAATCTTTGAAAATATTTGCTTGAATTGTTTAAACCTTTATAAATTTGGCAAAGAACTAGTATTTAAAGCTGAAGAAACAGACCCTAAAGTGATAACTGTTAGGTATTATATACCTGTTAGAAAAGATAAAGCATTTATAGAATTACCATCTCTAGATGAAACCGTTAGAATAATGACAATTGAAAAAGCGGGATGGATTAAAAAAGATTCTAAAGAACATTCTGAAAATAAATATGTTCGTCTTTATACTAAAAATAAATGGATGACTGGCCTTAAACTTTCTACTAACCTGTGGATGGGTGATTATAACAAGGAACCAGAGAAACTTGATAAAGAAGGACAAAAATCACTTATTGAATTTGAAGAACTGGCTAATAAAAGTATTGGTATTAAACGATTAGCCGTTATGAGGGCCGATGTTGATAATCTGGGAATGGCATTTGTTAGTGGGTTTGATGATAAATATGGAACTCTTTCAAGATATACAACGTTATCAAGACAGCTAAGTTTATTTTTTAAACATTACATTAATAGGGTATGTAAAACTAACATTTATGGTACTGGTAATGAAAATCCGGGCAATTTTTCAATAACAGGAAAAGATTCTGAAGAAATCAAGAATACTGCTAAAAACATCGTAATAGTTTATTCAGGAGGGGATGATGTCTTTATTGTTGGAGCCTGGAATGATATTTTAGACTTTGCAGTAGATTTAAGAAGAGCATTTAAACAATTTACTAATGATAAACTAACATTCTCTGCAGGTATTGGTTTCTTTAACCATTCATTTCCTATTTATCAGATGGCAAATATGACTGGCAAGCTGGAAGATAAGGCTAAAGAATATCCAGACAAAGAAAAACCTGATAAAGATGCTGTAGCACTTTTTGGGCTAGATAAACACAGCAGTATAAGCCACGTATATAGCTGGGAAGAGTTTGAAACTGGAGTTTATGAGAAACTTAAATTCTTCTTGGATAGGTTTGTTAAACCTTCTGATGATAATTCTATTGGAGAACTTGAGCTTTCAACCAGCTTTTTATATAAACTTAATCATCTTCTTGAGGATGAAATAACTGAAGGAGAATATTCTATAAACCTTGCAAGATTAGCATACTTAATGGCAAGAGTAGAATCCGATAACAGAGAAATCTTCAAGCAAATAAAAACCTGGGCATTAGAATCAACTGATCAAAAACAATTATTAACTGCAATAAACTTATTGATTTATTTGTTCAGAGAAGCCGATAAAGAAAAGGAAAAATATAGTAAAGATCATCATAAAATGGAGGTAAATTAGATGTCAACAACAATACAATCCACAAAACTTATTAAATCTAACTTTTTTGAAGACCAAAATGTTAACCTTAATGATCTTGGTAGAGATTTTGTTATCAAGTATTTTAAAAAAGAAGGAAAAATTATAATTTCTACCAGTCAGATAAGAAAATTTTTATCAGGTGTTAATGCTATGCAAAACCAAATATCCGTTTTAAATAAAGATGATGAAGAATACGAAAACAAATGGACAGAAATATCTAATGAAATTCAGTATTTACGAATTAAATTAGCATATCAAGCAGGGCGTGCAGATAAAGATAAAGCTGTGGCTCTTAAAAATATGCGTGAAGAAATGGACACTATTATAAAAATAATAAATAACCCTGATAAATTTAAAAAATTCTCAAGATTAATTGAAGCTATTGTTGCATATCATAAATTTGAAGGAGGGGAATAGTTATGAGTAATAATGTAATCAGATCTTTAATTGATAAAATAGAAATTACAGGAGAATTGGAACTAATAACAGGTATGCATATTGGTGCATCAAATGATTTTGCACCTATTGGTGCAGTTGATAGTGTTGTTGTTAGAGATCCACTAACAAAACAGCCAATTATACCTGGTAGTTCTTTAAAAGGGAAAATGAGAACTTTATTAGCTAAAATAAAAGCAAATAAAGATAACGAAACTTTTGTACAGAATTTTGAAGATGATGGTGAAGTCCTGCAAAGGCTTTTTGGGTTTCACGGGTATAAAAATGAGAAAAAAGGACGAAATGATCCACCAGTACAATCAAGACTTCAATTTTATGACCTGTTTCTTTTAAATGTTCCGGAAATAGAGCAAAGAAATACAGATTTATACTTGTCTGAAATCAAATTCGAAAATACTATCAACAGAACTACTGCTGTTGCTATGCCCAGACAAATTGAAAGAGTTCCTGCTGGTGCGTTATTTAAACTTAATTTAATTTATAATCTTGAAACTGATAAAAAAGAGGAAATATTTAGTGATTTTCAAGCTTTAAAAGATGCCTTCAAGCTTATACAAGTTGATTACATTGGTGGTAGCGGCACAAGAGGTTATGGAAAAGTTAAACTTAATAACTTTAAAGTTGTATTCAAGCAAATTACTGATAAACAAAAAAACATTACTGAAAAAGAGCTTCAAGATATACTTGTAAAAGCTCAAAATTTTGCTTTATGCACAACTACTAAATAAAAGGAGTGTGAAAAATATGCATTATTACCTGTATAAATTAAAATTCACAACGCCTGTGCACTTTGGTGCAGATGTTGCAGGTATTGGGGTTGAAAAATGTTCACCTACCTGCCATGCTGATACCTTTTTTAGTGCACTGTGTCAGGAAATTTTATATCTTCACGGTGAAAAAGAATTAAACAGATGGGCAAATTTAGTTGATGAAAACAAATTTCTTCTTTCTGATTTATTTCCTTATTATGGGGAATATTTATACCTTCCTAAACCTGTAATGCCAAGAAAGAAAGTTGAAATAGAAGATGAAACCAGTGAACTGGATGCTAGACAAAACAAAAAACTTATGAAAAAACTTAAATTTATTCCTGTTAAGTACTGGGAACAGTTTATCGAGTATATAAACGCCGAAAGAGATACTTTTGATCCAAGAGAAGATGAAAGCTTCTATAAAGAAGTTATCTACCCAAAAGTTTCTATTACAAGGACTGAAGAGAAAAATGACCTGTATTCTGTTGGAGCTTATGTTTATCAAAATAAAATCATTGATGAAAATAATAGCAATAACAATAAAGAACAGGCTGGTTTATACTTTGTCATTTATATTGATGATGTTAACAAAGAAGCCTTTGATAAAATTCTAAAATCACTTCAGTTCAGTGGAATAGGGGGCGAAAGAAGCTCTGGGTTTGGTAAGTTTGAAATTCATAAAGTATTTAAACTTGGTACAGGAAGTAAGTGCGATATGGAGGAAACACTATACAGCCTTATTATTAATGCTGATAGTAAAAAATACAAAATGTCATTATCTGTTATTTCACCTGATTCTAAAGATTTAAATCATTTAGAGGAAGCCTATTATACCTTAATTCCCAGAAAAGGTTTTATTGCTTCTTCTACTTATAGTGATACACCAGTAAAACGTCAACCTGTAGTAATGTTCAATACTGGATCCTGTTTTACTAAAAGATTAAACGGCAATCTTCTAGACCTTCGTTCTGAAGAAGACAGGAAAATTAACAACCACAAAGTTTATCGTTACGGAAAAGCAATAATGGTAGGTATATAAAATGAGTTTAGAAATGAAAGAAAAAAAAGAAATTGGTCACTTAATAAGACACAAAATGAAATTAACTACCCTCAGCCCTGTTTTTATTGGCGGTGGATATGAAGCTGATTTAAACAAAACTCAATATGTTTTCGATGATTCAAAAAAAATTGCCTACATAATTAATGAAAAAAAATTGGCTGAATTTCTAATAAAAAATAACCATTTTGAAGAGTATTTAAATTTTATTAAATCTGGAAAACAAGACTTAAAAGAGTGGCTAACAAAAAGAA
>JBFMGH010000584.1:0-3882 GCA_040752795.1 Cyanobacteriota bacterium | reverse complement strand
TAACTGAGAGTGGTATTTGTTTCATTTAATAAATTGTAAAAGACTTAGCATTTATTAAAACAAATTATTATTTTGCTAAATACAAAGAGGAAGATATGTTTGATGATAATTTATCAAATATTCCTAAATATATTTTAAAATCAAAGATTATTTGTAATGAAAAAATTATTATTGATTATTTTAGTGTAAAAATAAACTTGAAAAATATAATGAGAAAATCACTTTTAATTATAGCAATAAAAAGCAATAAAAATAGTATATTTTAATGCAAAAAATTCTGAAAAACTAGCAAAGCTAATAAAAATGTATTTATACAAAAAATAATACAAATATATTTAAGAAGGGGGTAAGTAGCATTGGTAGAATTTTTTAGAATAAAAAGAATAAAAACAAGGAATGATAAAATATATGGAATTATTTTATTTCTAATCATATTAATTTTTATACTAATAATTCTGTATAACCTTGCTTCGTTTTTTATAACTGAATTTATAACAGGAGATTTTTTTGCAGGATTTGCTTTTTCAATTTCTGTTCCAATTCAACTTCTTTTTCAAAAAAATAAAAAGAAAAAAATTTCAAAAAATTATGCAAATACATATTTTTAATAAAGGCATTATTTAAATGATAAAAATAATATATTTATTGTAAAATTAATCCTACAAAATAAAAATTAATCTAATTAATTTTGGTTGAAAATTATCTAAATACTATAATTAATCAAGGATTCAATAATGTCAGACAGAATTAAATTAGTTACTGAAGAGAGTTATATTGAACTTCAAATCAACCCTCTAAGAAGTAAAAAGTTTTTAATTTTTGGAATATTCTTAATTATTTGTATCACTTTATCTCTCTTTTATGCCTTAAAAGCTCCACATGAAACATATCCATACTATGCAATAATAATCTGGGCTCTTGGATTCGGAATAATAGCTTATTTACAGTTTTGTAACTTTTATGGAAAAGTAATTGTGACTATTGATAATGATTTTATAACTATATCAGATCAAATACACAATTTGGGATTAACTAAACAGTTTGAAATAAAAGATGTATCAAATATTAGAGTTGCTGGTTTTATGGAAAAAATTAAATCACCTGTACTTGGAGGGTGGCTTCATTTTAAGTTTTATGATGGAAAAGTAGCGTTTGATTATAAAGATAAAACATACAGGTTTGGTTCTACAATAACCGAAAAAGATGCTATATTAGTGGCAGAAAAGTTTAAAAACTACCTTAAAGCTATTAAATATGATTCTCAATAAATATAATTATCCTTTATGATTCTGTTATAAAAATCTTTGTTAACATTTTGAAAATTGGGTTCTTGTTTTAGAGGGTTTAATCTAATAGAATAATATAAAAAATTGAAAAAATATATTAATTACAATAGTTACATATAGCTTCATAATAATGCAAAAAGAATGAAAAACATGAGAAAGTTAAAAAAATAAAACATAATCAGTGGTACAAATTTATTAATAGCAAGTAAGTATAGCTGGTATAGATGCTATAATGAGTAAAAAAAGCTTTATTAAGTAGTTCTTGTATTAATTAATATAATAAAATATTACACATATACTTATCCTTGAAAGTAATCTATTGATTCCAGATTATAGAGGCAGGGTATTTTTGCCTGCGCAGCAGGCAAAAATACCCTATAATAATTTAAAGCCATATATTGTTTACTTCCGTGGATTGGTATAATTAATAACGCCACATTTCCAGGTTGTTATAGTTTTTTATTAAAGTTTCAAAATGAATTTCTCTTGAGAGAGCATTATTATTAAACAGAAGCTAACATGTTATTAAAACTAGAATAGATATATATTTCCACATTATTTTTTCCTCAATATATTTATTTTTAAAGTTCTATTTGCAAAAAGAAATTTTTTTAATTATATTATCCTATGCAACCGGTAAAATCAAATTTTAAAACCTCATAATTATTATCATAAAGCATTTCTACGGTTGAATTTTAATCTTATTTAAGTTTTAATCAACTGTTAAATGTCAGGAATGCAATCGAAGAATAAATAAAAAGCTAACTATAAAGGTCAAGAATATTAATTATGAGAAAAAAGGTCAAAATTAATTAAAATCAGTGACTCATTTATCCGGTATAACTTTTCATTATTGTCTCTCAAAATAAAAGGCGGTATATATGTTTAATTAAAAAGAGATAGAAGATTTGCAATAATTATTTTTCAAGCTGTAAGTATTAGATCAAATAGTCAAAGGAAGGTATATTTATGAATAAAAAATCGATATTATTAATTGTTGTAGCTTTAATTTTCGTTATTAGCCCTTATGCTTTTGCTGATAAGCCTAAAAATATTGACACTCAAGAAAAACAACAGGAAACAATAAGTAATTATATTCAAGAAGGCTATGAGGATGTTTTAAAAGCATATAATAAAATGATTGTAGGTTATAACACCGAAAATATGGATACAGTACTTGAGACAATAGCAGATAGAGATGACGTTGTCTTTTTTGGAACTGGCAGTCGTTATATGCTTTTAGGAAAAGATGATATCAAAGAAGCTTTTAAACAGGATTTTAAAAATATAAATAACCTAAATATAAGTATTCCAAGTATTACAATTCAGGGGGAAGGCGATATAGCGTGGCTTAACTCTATACTTGATTTAATTTTTAATTCAAATGATAAGCCCCATGAAGTTATTGGACGACATACTATTGTGTTTAAGAAATATGGTAATGATTGGAAAATTGTAAGTTCTCACTTTTCTTTTTCATCATCAGAAAATGATAAAGTTATGAATGAAATTCAGCAAACAGAAGTGAACCAGGCTAAAAAATTTAAACAACAATAATTTAATAATTAATATAATGAAAGGAATAATGATTATGATAAAAAATAAAATGGCACTAACTTTAATGTTTTGTTTATTGCTTTGTGGTGGTCAAAATTTAAAAAGTTATTCAGTTAACAATATTTTTGATAATAACCCTGGGAAGGTTTTAAATGTATCAACAAAATTAATAGCCTTAAGAAGGGATGGTGGTTTTGGCAGGTCATCAGGTGGTTTTGGTAGGTCATCAGGTGGCTTTAGCAGAAATTATACATCGGATTTTTCCAGTTTTAAACAAAATTATCCAAGATCTTCGGGTGCGGGTATTATGTATTCTGACAGTAATATTAGATCAGACCGCTCGAATTATAATATCAATAGAGACGATATTAACAGAGACAACATCAACAGAGACAAAATCAACAGAGACAACATTAATAGAGATAATTTTAATAATGATAATATCAATATAAATAACAAAAATAATGTTGTTATCAATTCAAATAATAACTATATTCATCCTGTGACACCGAATTATATACCTGGCCACCCTGACTATAACTACTATCATTACCGCAATGGCTCCTACTGGAATGGTTTTTATCATGGATATTATTATAATTATCCAGTGGCAGGAGTTGCTCTTGGAACTTTTATTGGAACATTGCCTCTGACTGTTGCAACAATAGCATCATCAAGTGGCAATAATTATTATTATGATGAAGGTGTTTATTACCAAAAAGTTGATAATGGCTATGTAGTAACACAGCCATCACCAGGAATAGAAGTTACTACTATTCCTGATGGATTTATTCCTATATCATATAATGGTATTGATTACTATTATTATTTAGGCACATTCTATATTATGGATAATACTACAAGTAAATACATTGTTGAATCTCCGCCAGCTGGCATTGTAGTTCCGTATACTCCTGATGGTGCTCAAAATATTGATATCAACGGTAATAAGTTAGTAAAAGCAAATGATACTTATTATTTGCCAAAACTGGAAGATAATACAATGGTTTTTGAAGTTGTTAATCCTGATAAATTGTAG
>JBFMGH010000583.1:0-3159 GCA_040752795.1 Cyanobacteriota bacterium | reverse complement strand
AAAACCAGTCAATTAGCAATGCTAAATAAATTAGCGTTTCTTGGTCAGAAGAAAACATATAACTGGCATGAGAAGGAAAACTGGTGGCAGGAAGTTCAAAAAGCCTTGAATTCAAAAGCTAAAGATAAACCATTAATTATAAAGCCAGAAGGTAATAAACCAGTTTTATTTCCTACTGATAAAAAAGGAGACTGGCAAAATATAGCGGTTTATAACCCCGGTGCAATATATGATAAGTTACCAGGGGACGATAAACCTAAATTTCAAATACTATATCGTGCATCAGATTGTTGTTATCCTAATCAGCCAAGTGTTTCGAGGTGGGGGCTTGCTACTAGTTCTGATGGTGTAAGTATTGAAAAAATAACAGAATTACCTATAGAGTTACCTAAAACAGGTTATGAAGTATGGGGAATAGAAGATCCAAGAATAACAAAAATAGATGATACATATTATATAGCATATTGTGCATACTCACCTAAAGGGCCTAGGTTAGGTTTGATGTCAACTAAAACCTTTAGAAATGAATATGAGATTACCCAGTATGGTATTGATAGTCTTGAGCAACAGGGTACAATAAGGACTCCTGAAGAGAAGCAAAAGCTGGAAACATTAATAGGTCAAAAATTTGAAACCCCAGAAGTTTTGAAAGAAGCTATTGGAAAATTAGAGCTGCAGGGTATACAGGATCAGGTTGACCCAATTATAAATGCTGGTTTCAAAAGATATGGTCTTGTAGGGCCAAATATGGAAGATAAAGATGTTGTGTTATTTCCAGGTAAGATTAACGGAAAAATGGCAATGATGCACCGTCTTGGGCACGACATACAGGTAGCATATTTTGATAAACCAGAAGATCTTGGCGATGCATACTGGAAAAACTATATGAAAGAATATAATGCTGATAAGTCAAAATATACAGTTATGGAAGCAAAATTTGGCTGGGAAGACAAGCTGGGTTCAGGGCCGCCACCTATAGAAATAGATGATGGCTGGTTGTTTGTTTATCATACATCCAAAAAAGATAAAGTATCTGACAAGAGAATTTATACTGCTGGTGTTGCTATACTTGACAAAAAGGATCCGACAAAAGTTTTACACAGGATACCTCATCCAGTATTTGTGCCTCAAAATAGATATGAAAGACAGTTATCAATCTGTCCTGATAAAGATGTAGTGTTCCCCACTGGTATATGTGAAAAAGATGGAGAATTGCATATATATTCAGGAGCAGGTGATAAATTTGTTGAGTTATATAAAATAAAAACAGAAGAATTAGTTAAATATACAAAGCAATTTGATGCGGATGGTAAACGTATCGAAGAAACAAAATAGCTCTTAATTCTATTAAAGAAAATTGATAGGCTGTTTCAAATAAGTCATCTGTTTTATTGAGTGTATTTCAAGAAATACAATTTGTAACTTCCGGGTATATTTTTTAGATCAGAATAGCAATCTTCAGGCATCTCTTCAACTTTGTACTTGAGAGAAATATTTTTTAGGTATTCATAAACAGGGGCAGAAAAAACTATATGGTCACAGGCAGCTTTACCTTGAAGTCTTGCTGTAAAATTAACCACGTTTCCTAAAACAGTGTATTGGCTTCTTTTTTCAGTGCCAACTTCTCCTAGAAACACAAACCCAGTATGAATGCCAATGCCAAGACCAATTTGATCAACGAGTTTTTCATGATAAGTAGTTTCATCGAGGTTTCGTTTCCAGATATCAGCCCATTCAGGAAGATTGTCATTGAAATACTTTTGTAGTTCAATACCTGATTTAGTAGCTCTAACAACGCTATCCTGATAGCCTGGTTCGTCCTGTGCAGATGGTACAAAGAAAGATATAAAACCATCTCCGAGGTATTTATCAAGTATACCATTGTATTTTGTTATAATATCCTGACTGCTGTCGAAATATGGTTTAAGGAATTGCAATATAACTTGTGGTGCGTGGCGGAACTCATAGCTGAATCTGGAAAAGCCACGAATATCACAGATAAGTATTGTGGCTTTCATAAACTGTCCTTGAAGAGCTGTTGTTTCTCTGTTAAAAATTTTATTAAGAATTTGAGTATCAAAGTGGCAGGCCAGTTCATTGGCTCTCCATTCAGCATCTGCCCACTTTAGTAAAATTGGTGGTAAGTTTGTAATCTCTTTGACCCTTCTCCATTCATCGGCTGCTTTAGCGTACATTTTTAGCTGATAAAATGAATTAGCTCTGATCCATCTGAAGGCAGCTTCTTCTATAGCTTCGGTGAAAATAGGGAAAGGTTTTGATATTAATGAATCTGACAGTTTGATAATAGTATCAGGTGGTTCTGTATCGACTATTTCATTTAAAACAAAGGCTAAAGCAGATCCTGGAGATTTAAGGTTTAGCATTTTGTTTAATTCTTTTTGATTAAATAAGATTTTATCACTATTCCAGGCCCAATTTGTTTTTCCGTATTTCTGTATATATTTCCATATTGTGTCCATCAGGTTATTATAGTCTTTTAAATATTTGTAAATATTAATAAGATTCAGGTAAATATTTTCAGGATCGTAATTCATTTCAAGGCATTTTTTAAGTACTTCAAGAGCTTTATTGTAGTTATTAGAGTTTATATAAGTTTCTCCTAGAAGCTCATAGGCTTTATTAGAGTGATTGAGTTTTAATGATTTTTCTAAACATTCTTCAGCTAAAGTAAAATTATTTCCGACAAGGCACATATTGCCGAGTGTTAAATAAGCTTCAGCTTTTCTATTATCATTTTCTTCATCTAAAATGCTTTCAACAAGTGAAATTACTCGAGAGAAATCTTTTTTTAAATAAGCCTCAACGACCTGAGTGCTTATTTGTTTGCCGGAGTTAAGCTTAGCCAGAAGTTTTGTTGCGGCTGCGGTTTCTTGAACCTTACTGGTCATCTTATTTAAAAAGCTCATAATTATACCTCTTGAATACAATTTTTAAATGCTTAATCATAGTATATCACCAACATATTATGTTAATTGCTTATATAGAGATCATAAGAAATAATTGACTATCAGAAAAAATGAGGCAAAGATATCAATACAATAAATAATTCAGCAATTAGAGAAGCCCCTGGCATTTATACCATAATTATACTTATCCTTGAAAGTAATCTATAGATTCCAGATTATAGAGGCAGGGTGT
>JBFMGH010000582.1:0-12711 GCA_040752795.1 Cyanobacteriota bacterium | reverse complement strand
TACTTCACTTAAAGATTAATTTTAAATAAATTTAAAAAAAGGCATCACCAGGTTGTTTTAACGTTATTAATATTAAATTATTAAATTATTGTTTGATTATAATACTTTCATTTATGACATTATATAAATTTACGCTTATCATACCTTATAAATATGTGTTGAGCAATTTATAGAGTAACTCTACATCTATTTTATTATTTCAATCACTTTATTGTAAACGAAATGGTATAATATTAATTCATAATAAATTAATCAGGAGTATGCTATGAGTGGATGGTGGAAGCCCAGATCTATTTTGACTACATTTGTTTTTCTAATCATTGCTGCTGTTTTAGTCGCTCTACCTATCATATATCTTACGATAAGAGATAATAAGTCTGTCGATAGTACTCAAAATAACTATAAAACACAAACCATTTACAATAAAACCGAAGATAATAATAAGAAAATTAAGTCTACAATAGATAAAAAACCTGCATTAAAAAATACATTAGAAGACAAAATAACAGATTTAAACTCAGATGACGTGGAATTAGAAAAAAGCAACAACCATATTGAAGCGAAACAGCTCTCTTTAGGTTACTCTATAATGCATTGTAACACTAATGAATGCAAAAAATTAAAAGCTGAATGGTTTAAAAAACTTAAGGAATTGTATAACATAAAATATCAGGTAATAGAATATACTAAAAATATAACTGATGAAAGCTTAAAAGAAACCTATAATTACCTTATGGAACTTAATTCACTGGATAGATTTTATAATAACCCTGATGATAATATTTTTATTGAACATATGTTAGAAAAAATTCATTTATTAGATACTTTGATAAACATTACAGCTTCTAAAAACCAGAAGGTCAAAAATATTAAAGAAAAATGCCAGCCTCTTGAGCTTGAGCTAAAGGAACTTGAAAAGAAGTTAAAAGAAGCCGCTTATGAATCAATTATTTCTAAAACTGCAAGTTAACTTATAACTCGAATTATTCACAAATACTTCAACAGTTAGAGGTCTGTCATCTGTTTTATCAAGATATGTAATTAAAACTACAGTGTATGAATAAAAATATTCTATATATAAGAGCGGGAGTTTCCCATGTATTGCGTGGTAAACTCCCTGAAACAAATATTATCGATATAATATTTCTTTTATACTGATCCCTGAAAGTAATTTATAGATTCCAGATTATCGAAGTCAGGTAACCCCTAGATAATTTAAAACCATATATTGTTTACTTCAGTGGTTCAGTATAATTTAATAAAAAGTGGCGCCCTGTAGAATGTATCTTTGATATGTTATTCTCAGGGCACACACTTAAGGGTACTAGGCTAGAGCCGTTTCACCTAATATTGCCCTGATATCATCTTCAGCATTAGCTGATACAGGTTTTATATTAAACTTTTCAACTAAAACATTGAGTACTGTCGGTGTAACAAAAGCTGGTAATGATGGCCCTAATCTTATATCTTTTATGCCAAGATGCAACAGTGAAAGAAGAATGGCTACAGCTTTCTGTTCAAACCATGAAAGCACCATTGACAGTGGAAGACTATTTACATCCATTTTGAATGCATTGGCAAGGGCAACAGCAATTTGAACAGCCGAGTAAGCATCATTACACTGTCCAATATCAAGAAGCCTTGGTATACCACCGATATCACCGAACTCTAATTTATTAAATCTGTATTTACCACAGGCCAGAGTTAAAATAACACAATCTTTAGGCAATTTTTCAGCAAAATCAGTATAATAGTTTCTGCCGGGCTTAGCACCGTCACAGCCACCAACAAGGAAGAAATGCTTAATGGCTCCACCTTTAACTGCATCAATAACCTTATCTGCAACACCTAATACAGCATTTCTGCCAAAGCCGACAATTATTTCTTTCTCCGGACCATCTTCAACAAAGCCTGTAGCCATTTTTGCCGCATTAATTACAGAAGAGAAATCATAATCATTAATATGATTTACTCCTGGCCATGCTACACAACCTTTTGTAAATATTCTCCACTCGTATGTTTTCTGTGGTTTTATAATACAGTTTGTTGTCATCAAAATTGAGCCCGGAAATTCTGCAAACTCTTTCTGTTGATCCTGCCAGGCCCCACCATAATTACCGGCAAGGTGTTTATATTTTTTCAACTGTGGATAAGCATGGGCAGGAAGCATTTCGCCATGTGTATAAATATTTATTCCTGTTCCTTCGGTTTGTTTTAAGAGTTCTTCAAGGTCTTTTAAATCATGACCGGATACAAGAATAGCTTTTCCTTTAACAGGTGTAATTCTTACCTTTGTTGGCTCAGGATGTCCAAAGGTATCAGTATGTGCTTTATCAAGTATTTCCATTGTTACAAGATTTACTTCACCGCATTTTAAGTTATATGTTAAAAGTTCATCAACAGAAGGCTCTTTTTTAGTCAGGAAATTAAGTGCATCATGAAAATATGCATAGATATCTTCATTTTCATAGCCAAGAATTTCTGCATGATCAGCATACGCTGCTGCACCTTTAATTCCATAGGTAAGTAATTCCTGAAGCCCGGTTATATCTTCACCAAGAGATTCTTTCCTTTTAATAATACCTATTTGCAGCCCCTGATTTATCATTGATATCATATCATTAGCAAGTTGAAAATCTGCTGGATCTGATAAGGTTTCCGGAGTTTTTCCTGCCTCTTTGGCGGCTTTTTCGTATAATTGTCTGGCTTTATCTCTATTTTTTGCAACATCTCTGACTACTTCAACAAGTCTTTTAGAGTCAAAATTAACGTTAGTAACGGTAGCAAATAGACCCTTAACAGTACATATGTTAACTGACTTATCTGAAACACCTAGCTCTCTAGCTCTATGTGCATACATAGAAAGACCTTTCAACATATATACAATCAAATCTTGAAGTGCTGCAGCTTCTGAATCTTTGCCACAAACTCCTACTTTAGTACAACCTGTACCTTTAGCTGTTTGCTCACACTGATAACAAAACATATTCATATAAAAACCTCCTTTATTGTATTCAAGTACCTTTATACCAGTTTTTTGCAGTTATTTACTGTTATTTAATTATTTTTTTTAGCTTAATTAAAAATCTGAAAGCTTTTTGGTTTTAAAATATTCGACAAATTGATTATTGATATTCTTAATAAAATCACCTAGCAGACAATTTGAATTACAGAATTGCCTGGCTAATAAGCAATCAGAAAGTTCTAGTGGCCCATCAATAGCTTCATAAACATCGAGAAGCGTAATCTGATCAGTATTTTTTTTCAGGTTAAAACCACCTCGTGGCCCTCTAATAGATTCAACCAAACCTGCCCTGGCTAACCTTTGTAGAATTTTTGCAAGATGGTTATCAGAGACATCTAACATAATGGCAATTTCTTTATTAGAGAAAAGCTTATCCTGATTAGAAGCCAGGATGATCAGGGTATGAATTGCTATAGCAGCAGCATCAGAAATTCTTAATATACCCTTCATTAAAATTAACTCTCCTTTATGGTATTCAAGTACCACTATACCAGATTAAAAAAATTCGTCAATAGATCTTTTTGACTAACTTTTCATAATTGTAGCAAAAAGACCGTAATTATTTGACTTTTAGACATTTGTGTTTTTTTAAATATAACTTCTTATTATTTGTTAAAAACACTTTAAGTTTATATTCAGTATATTTAAATTGTTTGAATTTCTTTTATCATAACCAGTAGCATTTTAAAAGGCCTTATAGCCCTCACAGAATGAGGTATATTAGCTGGCATAATAATAAATTCGCCTGTATTAACTTCTTTTGGTTCACTATTAATTGTCACTTCAGCTTTACCTTCAAGAACTTGAAGATACGCATCAAATGGAGCAGTGTGTTCACTGAGGCCCTGATTCATATCAAATGCAAACATAGTTATGCTGCCTGACTTATTCTTAACTAGTTCTCTGCTGACTATTGAATGAGGCTGGTACCTCAGCAGGTTTTTCAGGTCGATTGATTTTGAATATAGATCCTGTGCTGTTGAAGACATTTATAGTTCTCCTTAAGGTTGTATTAAACTCTTAAATTAAGTCTCCATTTATTGATACAGTGTAATCTTTTATGATTATACTTTTATTAGCTTTTTTTAAAGCTTCTTTAATAATATATTCTACACCACCACAGCATGGCACCTCCATATGAACCAGTGTAATTGAGTTTATAATATGGTTATTAAAAATATCAGTCAGTTTTTCAATATACATATTAATTTTTTCGGTATCAAGTTTTGGGCAAAACATTATCAATATTTTATCTTTAAGAAATTTCTGATGAAAATTAGCATAAGCAAAAGGTGTGCAATCCGCCGCAATTAATAGGTCAGCATCGTTAAGGTATGGAGCATTAGGGTTTAGCAGGGCAAGCTGAATAGGCCAGTTATTTATTTCAGATTGCAGGTTAACAGGCCCTGAATTAGTTGTTGAAACCTTATTTAGCCTCAGGTCTTTTTGCATTGTGCCCGGACAACCACACGGCAATGGCTGCTTATACTCTGGAACCGGTATATTATTTTGTTTTAGATAATCTATTGCCTGTGACAAAAAGGTTTTTTCACCGTGATCATCAAGGTGTTTAAGGTGTGCTTTTATGACATTAGCACCACCTTTAACAACATTTTTCATTACTTTAAATTCATCATAAGGCTCGGCTTCTCTTTCTTCAACAGTCATAGCACCTGTAGGGCATTCACCAATGCATGCACCAAGGCCATCACAAAACAAATCACTTATCAACCTGGCTTTGCCGTCAATAACCTGCAGGGCTCCCTCAGGGCAGCCCGGAATACATTTGCCACAACCAGTACATTTTTCTTCTTCTATTTTGATAATTTTTCTTTTAACCATTTTATACCTCCTTAGAAATCAATGTATTAATAGATTTCCAGACATTTTTTGACTCTTTAACTATATCGAAACTAAAACCAGAAATACGCCACCTTGTTACAAGTAATCTCAATGAACCCATTATTATTAGTGTAATGTGTTCTATCGGTATATCTGACCTTATTTCGTTATTATTTTGCGCTTTATCAATAATCTCTGAAATAGTTTTCTGATGCTTTTTCATTATAGATGCAACTTTTTCAGACAATATTTTTTCATTTTGAAAAATCTCTTCAGAAAATATTACCTTAGCAACTTCAGGAGTTTTCGCAAATTCTTCACACCTTAACAAATAAAATTTCTTTAATTTTTCAATATTAGATAAGTCTTTATCATTTATTTTAGAAGTGATTATATCAAACCGTTCTTCGAAATCATCAAGAACAGATAACAATATATCCTGCTTGGATTTAAAATGCCTATATAAAGCAGGCTCAGAAATGCCAATTCGTTCAGACAGTTTTTTTGTTGTCAAATTCTGTATACCTTTCTCTGCAATAAGTTTTATTGAAACGTTTATGATTTCCTGTTGTCTTGTTGAAAGTTTTGACATATTGACCCTTTATTAAAAAAATTTATTAGGTTAGTTAGTATTCACTAACATAAATATTAAACCAGATTTAGTTAGATTTCAACCCTATTAGTAATAAATACTACTTTAGGGGTAAATTATGAGGGGGAAAATTTATTGTATACTGATCCTTGAAAGTAATTTATAGATTCCAGATTATAGGAGCCTACAGGGTGTTCTGTCAGGATAGATTTATTATTTATGTGGAATAGTATAGATCAAGAAAAAGATTCAGCTAAATCTATCCTTGAGTTTATCAGATCAGATAAAGCCAAATAATAGTCATTCGTTTTTCTCGCTGGATTATTAGTTAATAGAGCCTTTGCAAGTTTAGCTGTTTTACCGGTTCCTTTTATTGAATTTAATGGGTGACAGGTAATTCTATCCATTGTTATGCCAAGTTGAATTATTAATTCATTAAGCAAAGATAAAATATAATGAGCATCTCTTGGCAATTCTTTCTGATTACTAAGCCAGGCCATAATTATTTTACAAACAACATAAGCATGTGTAGGTGATAATCTGGAAACTTCAGTGAATGAATCACAAAGTCTATTTAATTTAAGCCATTCACCTTTAGAAATGCCTGCTATTGTCTTTCCAAAAAGCTTATAATGTATTCTGCTATTTTGAATAGCTTCAGCCATTATATCTATTGCCAGACCTCTTGCGTCAGCATCTTTTCCAGAGAGTGCTAAAGTTAAATCAATATAACTCAGTTCACTAAAAGTGCGATATTTTTCCAGCATTGGTTCAAGAAACATATAAATAGGTTCATGTGATGAAGCATTGTAATCTATTCTTGAAAGCAAAGCCTTTGCCCCTGCAGCATAATAAGATTCAACATTTTGAGGCCATATCATTCTAATCCACTGATTTAGCCAGGCTGAATTTGTAAAATATACTGAATGATATATTTTATCTTGAACGTGCATTAAAACAGTAGGCCATTCAGAAGAAACGTTGTCTGGGATCTTAAAATTACCGGATGATATAGTTAAATCAGGATGATAATAAGTTTTCTTGCTCCACTGATCCACATATTCCTTTTGAGAGCTTGTCCAGGAATATTTAGCAGGTTCAATAGTGTCAGGAAGATTAGCAATTAATTTAAGTTTTTTAAAATCATCCAATGTTGAATACGGAAATCTAGCCCTGCCCGCTGCAAGCCATAAAGAAGAAAGCTTATTATCTGTCCAGCCAGGTTTATCATCTGCCCCTAGAGCATATTGTATTATTTTGCCCTCAGGTCCTTTAATTGCAAGTGATTTTTCAAGTGCTGCGGCTCTATTATCAGGAGTAATTCTTAATAACGCCTGAATAAAATCGTGACTGGCTATATTAATATTTAACTTTTTAATCATAATAATTCGTTCTATAAGAATTTCAGGATCTATCCAGCCATTTTCATGAGTAGGAAAAGAAAGTAAGGGTGCGCTTATGTTTTTACTAACTCTTTCTGATATGTCATATATCCTGTTTTCAATAAATCTCATCGGGCCTTCAATGGCAAATTTTCTTTTGGGCAAAAGTCTTTTACTGCTCAGCCAGGTTGATAGCAAATCCTGTAATGCATTTGAGCCACCCCATCTTGAAACTAATCTATTTAAACCTTCTAATTCTCCGAGTTTTTCGGCTCTTTTAAACACAGGTTCTGCTAATCTTTCAAAGGTTGAATCTTTTTTGTTGCATAATCGGCTAATACCATCAATGATTCTTTCAACTTCAATTGCAGAATCTACTGTTTCCAGGGCATGAGCAACAGTTTCTAACAATTCATCAGTATTATCTATTGGTTTAACAATTTGAAGAGAAGGAATAATTTTTAAGTCATTAATATTACAGTCAAAGGGTAAAAATAAATCGTCATTAAGATCGATAACAGGATAGACCAAACCAAACTTTTCTCTAACATTTTCACTTAAATTACTTATTCTTGACTTTATTTCATCTGAACAATAAGATTCAACATTATAATTAACGTTATAATCATCAATAGAAGAAGAACAGTTATTAACCATTATTGTTTTAAATTCAGATAAATTAGCTTTAGAAATAATATTCATTATTTTATTCTGAAGAGATTGAGCTATACTGTCTTTTTGCATAATAATCGCATTAATACTATTAGTATCATCTGCATTAATGTATTCTTCTAAAATAGAAATAACTTCAGACTGAACATCAACAGACTGATGAATAAGACCAGTTATTATGCCCTGAATACCATTGTTAATTAGCTCTGGTGACCTTTTAAGTATCTTTGTTAGAATCTTTAAGGCTGCCAATGGTTGAGATTTAGTTGTTATGTTAAACAATATGCTAATGCTGTTAACAAATTTCTCATCATCAAGCAAATTATTTTTATCAAGTTCTTTTAATATTTTTAAGGCAAAAGTTACAACATGTGAGCTCTGACTTAATAAAAGATCAAGATAAATCTCCTGTCGTTGGTGAATTTCATCAACAGAAGGTTCTAATTTGTCATGAACTTTAATATAACCAGAAAGCATATTGTTTTTAAAACCACTTGTCAGACCTTTTAGAGAGCTATTAATAAGTTTTTGCCTGTCAAGCAAGCCTTCTGTTGACAGTTTGCATATGCAACCTACCCATGATTCATAATTAGCGGGCAGGCTAGCATGATTTTCCCAGTCATAAATAAAAGCATTGGTTTCAACTTTAAATAATTTCCATATTTCATCATCGAGCAGTGAAGGGTCTTCTTTAATTTTATTACTTAAAGGAATATATTTATCTGCTTCTTTAAAGTTATATGATGGTAAACCAACTGCCATCAGTCGTATATAATCATCGCTATCCGGTTTAGAGCAGATACCATTATTAATTAAAGTTCTGAGAGTTTCCCAGCTAATTTGTTGCCATTCACCTTTTAACTTTTCATTAATCCATTCGTTAATCCACTCTGGTTTTCGATCTGATAATATTTTAATTAAAGTATCTTCTTTGTTTTTTTCATAAAACCTGGCGTTAATTTTGCGTGCTGAAGTAAATGAGCAAAATGCTAAAACTGCAAGCCCTGCTGTATTATACTGCTCATAAACATCCGGTTTACCTATTTCTTTTATCCACTTTTTTAAAAACTCTAATTCTTCAACAACACTTTTGCCAGATATCATTACCACATTGAGCCTTGACTTTTCAATCTGTTTATAAAGATTCTGTGCAGCTCTGGATATTTTTTTTCTTTCTGATTCAGTAAGTTTTTCTGCTGCTTCGGCCAGACCATCACAATCTGCATTAGCAATGAAGCTTTCAAGATCGTCCTGATTCACAATTATTCCTCACAATTATCATTATCAATAAATATTTTTGCAGCCAGTATATGTTTACAGGGCCCCCTTTGCCCTAAATATTTGCTATACCAGGGGCAGGTGCATTTATCTGCATCTGGTCTTATTCTTACAGTATGGGTAACATCTGTTCCTTTAACAGCAAAATCATAATTTTCAGAGTCAATTTTAAGTAAAAGTTCAATCTTTTTATCTTCAATTAATTTTTTTGCATTTTTTAAGCGTGGTTGCAACTCTTCTACTTTATCAAGGTCAAAAGGTAATATACGATGAAAATACTTCCCTTCAGATACATCATAACCTGCCAGGCCTCTAGAACCTAATACTGCCAGCGCTGACTCAATAGTGTTAATATCATAACCGGTTAAAGAAGAAATTTTATTAATATCAATTTGAGATTGCCAGGTAAGTTGAGCCTGAACTTTAGCTAAAGCAGATTCCCAATCACCTGTGGCTAGTTTCTCTAAAACCTGACCTTCTCCTGAAAATCCCCTGTATACTTCAGGGCTAATCATCAAAAAGAATTTACCAATATCATAAACAACTTCCCACGCACTAACACCATAGTCATCATCGGACCATATTCTCAAACCCCTAGCAGAATTAAACAGTGGATCTAAAATAGATATTCTGTTTGTTCCTGAAACCCTTATAGAATCTTTCTGTTCTCTCTGAGTAATTCTTAAAGCTTTGCCTAACTGATTAACATATGACGGTCTTTTAGGTGCACCCCCCTTAGGTATAGACCTTATAAAATGCCTTGCTTCAGTTGCAGATACTTCTAGACGCAATTTTAGTTCTGGTTGATAGGCCTGAACCTCGCTAAAACCTTTGATCCATCTAATAGGCAGCTTAACCTTTTTCTCCACAATTGATTCATTATTTCTAGATAATGTAACTTGTTCCTGTCCAACAGAAAGCCAGGCTTCATCCTTATCTTTAAGCCTTGTTAATGCAGCTCTCATAGGATTATTAAAATCAACATTAGTAGTGCCACGGTTTTGTAAATCAGCTTGAAAAGCTTCAGGCAATAAATCTACCCTTGCATAAACACCACAACACCCACTAAAACCCTCAAATCTTATCATTGACTCACTGCTGGTAACTACTGGATCCATTAAAGGTGGGCGTGGCAAAAAGAAATGTGTACGTACAACATTATTCAAGACCAGCAACATATCACCCATACATCGCGGCTGCATCAATTTACCCTCAAAAAAATGAGGGTTCTCCTGATCTGCGTTACAAGTGGCAAGTTTTAAGCCAAACCCTCTATCAAACTCTCCTACTGCTGATTGAAATGGATATAAATAGGTAAAATCCAGAGCTGTTGAAGTACTCATTTAAATCACCTTTAAATTGATAATAAATGGTTATTCTTTAATAATTAAAGTATTTTCAAGCACCACAAGTATATCACAAACAGCAACCTCTATTATAATAAAGGTTATTGGGGTTTATAAAAAAATTATAAACTCTTTTTTAATAACAAGCATGTCCTTTATCATCCTGTTTGCCTGTCGCACAAATCAAAACAGAATTAACATCAGATCTTTGACTTGTTATCGGGTTAGTAAAGCCACTAATGCTAAATTCTGGAGTAGCTATGTCACTTGCCTCACCTGTAACCGTATCATATTTAGTATAAAGTGTCATTGTTCCTTCAGGTTTAACGTGATAAACCTTGTTATGTAATTCTGAGTTTATTTCACCCATATATTTATACAATTCCCGTGTAACTTTTTTTGTTGCGTCAGTATATTTATC
The DNA here is from genome assembly GCA_040752795.1 of Cyanobacteriota bacterium. Classification (GTDB taxonomy): domain Bacteria; phylum Cyanobacteriota; class Vampirovibrionia; order JBFMGH01; family JBFMGH01; genus JBFMGH01. The sequence goes on along the minus strand of JBFMGH010000582.1, from coordinate 2,153 downwards.
AGAATTTGCAATTTTATTATATAATTCTACAAAAGCAAAAGAGGGATATTCATTTTTTGCTGTTTGAAAATATCCGGGATCAGAAGTATAAAAACCCTGTGCCTGTCCAAAATCTGCGCCGACTCCGTAAAATTCTTGTAGTTCAACATTTTGTGCGCCTGCAAAGTCAAATCCAAGGTGGTCAAGGTTTGGAGGAATAGTTACATTGCCAACGTTTTTTCCTAGTTCGGCTAAATAACAATTATATTGATCAGAAGAAGATGCACAGTTTGTTGCCCGGTCTTCTATTTCTTTTTGCAAATTAGCAATATAATGACCCATATTAGCCAGGTCTCTAAATTCTGCTGCACCTTCAGTATTACCACTTTCTTCCAGCTGTTTAGCTATTTGTTCTATAAGTGCTAATAATTCCTCTGTACCTCCAGATGTCCCACTAGATTGAATGAAGTTGCTAAAATTTTCAGGAATTCCTGTCAGGACAAATTCGCCATAATCTAGGGTGCAATTGTTATTAACACATTTTTGAACAGGGTTTTCTGGTGATCCACCCAGAATACCTCCTTCAGACATATTTGTTGAAACCGGAGTACCTTCTATTACAGGTTTATTTTCTGGTATTTGTGATGATTGCAAAGAAACTGTTTCTTTGCCCGAAAGACCATTATAAAAATCTACAAAAGAATTATATATCGTTTGGCCAAAAAGAAAAAACGCTGGTACAAGTGTTAAAGCTATTAATGCTATTATTATCGCATATTGTGGTAACGCTGATCCTTTATTTTTGGGCATTATATCCTTTCTCCTCTTTATCTATTTATAAATTACTTTTTGAAATAGACTCAAAATAATATTTATTTACATATTATAAATAAAAAAAATTAAAACTACCAGAATTAAATATTCTGGTAGCCTTATAATCTAAAATTAATTATCTAGGTTGAACTTGAAGAATACATATATGCAAGCCTATCAAGCTTACTCATAAGCGCTGCATATTGATGAGGCACTGGAGCAACAAGCACTTTACCAGTTCCTGAATATGTATTAACAAGACCTTCACCTGAAATCATTGAACCAAATAAGCCTTTTGTAGCTTTTTCAACTTTAAACTCAAGATTTCCAGTTCTTGCTACAGCAAACTTGCCATCAACAACAAGTTTACTATTGTTTAATTCTATTGTTTCTAATGGGCCCTGAGATGTTATTACAACTTTGCCACTTCCAGAAACTTTTGTCTGCCACATGCCTTCACCAGACACCATACCTGATATTGCCTTGTTTCTGAAAGCATCTACATTAACACTCATTTCAGAAGCGTAAAAAGCTCCCTGGTCTAAAATCCACTCGTTGCCGCTTACTTCTAATATTGTGAACTCACCATATGATGGCTCCAGGTATAGCACTCCAGTACCTGCATATGTTGGTCTTACTAATTTTTCACCACTAACAAATGATTTCAATAGGCCACCAGCTTTTTGCATTTGGGCATCCATTTGAATATTGCCATGATAATAATACATTGCGCCAGCTTCTGTTCTTACTGTTTCATTGCTAAGGTTAATTTTAACCATTTTAAGAAATTCTTTTTCAACTATTTCGAAACTTACCATAATTTTTTCCTCCAGAACTAATGCTATTTTTTTATAAATTTTTATAATTTTAGTATCATATCACGTTCAAGAATCATTTGAAAAAGCAATTTAAAATACCAATTAATAAAGGCTTTCGGGGTTCACTTTCAAACATGTCTTTTAAACAAAAAAGAACCCGGAAAATTTTTCCGGGTAACAGTATTGAAGTAAGTTAAATTTTAAGAAACCTACAGCTAATCAGGTTACAATATAGCGTCTCAGTTTTTTGGTATAAATAGAACCTCACTAAATAGTCTTATTAATATTAAGAATAAACTTTTTTTTAATCTAATTCAGTATCAGCAAGCACATTTTAATGTGATTCAAATCACATATATTTACCTTGCCCCGGTTACATATATTAATAAACGATATATGGTTTTAAATTATTTTAGGCCTATACCAATCCACGTAAGTAAATTATATATGCTTTAAATTTACTACTGGGTGTTTTTCGGTGCACAGCACCGAAAAACACCCGCCCCTTAAATCCCAGAAATCTATCATTAATTTAAAGGAAAA
>JBFMGH010000581.1:0-8323 GCA_040752795.1 Cyanobacteriota bacterium | reverse complement strand
TTAGCGTTAATAGTCCAAAATTAGTTTTTATTGAGGAAGGTTTTATAGTTCAAAATGATATATTTGTGCCTGAAAATTTGGCCAGTGATTTGTTAGATGTAAAAACTAACTTCTCAGAAAGCACTTACGCATTTGATTTAGGCACAAATAGAGTATTAAAAGCTTTAGTTGAAATAAACGAAACCGCTAATGACACATCCAGCTTTGTTTATGAAGAGCCATCTCAATCCATTAATGAATCAGTAGCTGAAAATAAAACATTTAAACTTAAAAAGTTAAGTTACAATATTGGCTCCTCAATGAATTCAACTTCTGGTAATAATACCTATTCCAGAGCAACAGCCAAAGCAGGTTTCATAGCCAATGGCAATTTATTAGGTGGTGAATATAATATTGGTGCAGATGCTTATTATAGCCCGGAAGGATTATCTATAGGTGGTTATAGAGCTTCTCTTGATTATGTAAAACCTAAATATGAATTATCTATTGGTGCTACAAATGCCAGGCTATCAGACCTGGCTGTTCAAGGTTCTAACCTTTGGGGGTTAAGGGTTGGAACTGTCGGATCTAACGGCAGTGGCTCAGGAGTGCCGCGATTAGTTGAAGGCAAGGCTGACGATAATTGCTTTGTAGAGCTATTTATTAATGGAGTCTACGCTGATAGAGGCTCAGTTAAAAACGGTCTTTTTCAGTTTGACTCAATTAAATACTCTTCTGAAAAAATGGTTCATATCGTTGTAGAACAAATAGCCGAAGATGGTACAAGAACAAAAGTTTATGATCGTAAATTTTCTCAAGATGCAGATCTATTAGCTCCAGGCCAACACCAGTTCATGGTATTTTCTGGTGTTGACGCTTCAGCAATTAGCCAGCAGTTATTCCTTTTTGGCGATAGATTTGACAGAAGATATGTTCAACCAGTTAAATTTGTTTCAGGTGCTAAATTTAGAACCGGTGTTTCTGAAGATTTAACTGTAGGAATTAATGTTGCAAAAGATATTATTTTAAGACAGCCTACAAAATTGTTATTTAATAAATTATCTTCTGCAAGAGTATTTCGAACTGGACGTAGTTCTTCAGGTTCTATTGTATCTATAGACCTTGATTATGTACCATCTAATAATTTAAGAATCTCTTCGGAACTAGGTTATTCAATGGCCAGTTCTAAAATTGATCCGGCTTTTGATCCTCACGGCAATGATTTTGGAGGTTATCTGGGTTTTGATTATAACAAAAATAATTATGCATTGAATGGCAAAGTTTTCTCGTATGGTCCTGATTTTTATTCACCAGGCTCCTCAAGCAATTTAATGGATAAAAGAGGTTTTGAGCTGGGCGCAAGAGGCAAACTAGGACCTGTAAGTCTTTCAGGTATGGTTACTAATTATGATTCCAATCTGGATAATTATTTTGAAGGTGGCAAAGCTCAAATTTTTGATTATAACCTTTATGCTTCTGGCCAAATTGATAAATACTCTTCTTTAAGAGCTGGCGTAAGATCAATGGGTGCACAAAATGCTCTCTATTATGATAGAGACACTACCTTTGATATAACAATCGATCGACAAATTTCTGATAAAACAAATTTGGTTCTAAACTATGCAAAAACTATTCGAAAATACAGTAGAGGTGCAGATAGCGATATTAAAACCTCTAGTAATAATAGATTGAATGCCCAGATTACTTATGATGCAGGCAAAATTGGTGTCGTACGCCTGGCTCATGAAATGATGTCTCTTGATCCTGTTGACAGGCTTATTTTTGCTGAAATTGATGAAAGTTATTTAGCTGAACCAGTTTATAGTAAAAATATTCGATTAACTTTAGATAGATCTAATTTACCTGTTAAAGGGTTTACTTTATCTCCTAATATTGGCTACCGTTATGGTGGTCAGAACAAAGGTGTAAATTTTGGACTTAATCTGGGTTATATTTTCAAAAGCGGAAGAAGAATTGCATTAAACTATGCATATAATTCATCTTTTGGAAGATATATGGCTGGCGCATTAAGTTTTGGTGGCTCAAAAAGTCATACACTTTCTTTTAATCTAACTGAGACACTTGGCTTTGGGGCCTCAAAAGGATATAATCAGAATAATATGTTTAAATCCAGCTTTGATAATACTGATGGCATTGTTAAAGGAACTGTTTATATTGATTTAAATCACAATGGAATAAAAGATCCAGATGAGGAAGGAGTTCCAGGTATAGATGTAAACTTCCAAAACTTCTTTACAGTTACTACAGATAATAACGGTGAATATATTGCAAATATTAAAAAAGGCCTGAGAAAAGTTGGTGTTCAAAAAGAAACTTTACCTGTCATTTATACTCCTACTGTTGCTGATGCTCTGGTCAATGTCAAACCACAAAAAGTTTATGTTGCTAATCTGGGTTTAGAAGTTACACCAGGCAGTATATCAGGTAATGTTAACATTAATAAAGATAATGTTTCTCCACGTGATGTTGTTATTATACTACTCAATAAAGACGATAAAGAAGTTAAGTATACAACAACTGATAGTACTGGAAGCTATTATATAGATTCAATTGCTCCTGGAGATTATACAATTAAAATTGATCCAAATTATTTAGACTATAAAGGCCTTCAAGCAACGGTTACCAGTGGCCATAAAATTAATGTTCCTCTTGTTACTGATGACTTTATTGATATTGAGAATATTAATTTCAATTTGATTCCGAAAAAAGGAGAAGTTACAACATTTTGATTTTAAAACTTCTAAATAAAATGCTTTTTCTTTTATTATTTGTTTTGCTTGTATTACCAGCAAAAGCCCAAATCTCTGAGGATCCTCAATCATTTAATGTTGTAATACCAAAAGCTATAGTAATTGATGGTGTAGGTTTGTCACCACAAACTCAAATATTTGGTTTACCTAGTTCGCAAAAACCCGAATTTACCTATATGGTTATTAGTTCAGCCACTAATGATACATGGGAGTTAACTACAAATCACCCCATAGGCATTTCAATATCCTATAACTCTGGAGGTTCAATTCTTGCTGTTTTCGTATCAATGACAAGAGTTGAAGATGGTTATATAATCCCACAAAATCAAATCAGAATTTATCCATCAAAAGTACTTTTTTCAACACCAGCTGGTGGAGGAGCCTCAAAACGAATATTCCATTTCAGCCCTATAATAAGAGTCTCTAAAGATACACCACCAGGTAATTATATAGCTACTATAAAATTTACGGTACTGGGTCAATGAAGAAACTTAATGTATTAATTTTATCTTTTTTAATCTTGCAACTATATTGTTTCCCAACCCTTGGGCAACAACCTTTAATAAATGATAGTTTTGATAGAAATACTATTGTTCCACCCAAAAGTATTTTATCTCCTATTAACCTACCTTCATGGTCTCCACCCCCTCCTGAATCATCATATATACCAATGCCTAGTCCTGGTCCTGGCCCTGGTCCTGGTCCTGGCCCTGGCCCTGGCCCATCTCCTTCACCAGGTGGTGGCAGCGGGAGTTCGTCCCATGCTGTTGCTAGTTCATCATCAGGTGGTGGCTCAAGCTTCGCTGGCATTGGCGTTGCACTTGGTGCAGCGGCACCACTATTAATTGGCGGTGGGGTTTTGGCACTAGTTCTAACCAGAAAAAAACCTGTATATTTACCACCAATATCAGGAACCCAAACCCCACAGTATCTTGACCCAAATATTGCAGTTAACCCTGTTACCAGCAGCTATGATTTTTCTTATGGCGAAGAAATTCTATATTTCTTAGCTTTTGAAAATTCACCTCAAAGCCCTATTTATTCCGATACAGTTATGTATATTAAACTACCTGCCTGGTTAGAATACCGGCCAGAATCAACTTTTATAAATAATTCACAGCTAACTGACTTAGCCGATAAGGATATATTAACATTTTACAAAGATGACTCATTGCTAGTTATCAACGTTGGCAACTTAAGCAAAGAAAAATCCTTTGCCCTTAACTTTGGAGCAAAAGTTTTAACCAATACAGTATCCGTTAATGAAGCATTCTGTAATGTTAAGTTTCAAAGTATTTCACAAAATTATGAATCTGAATGGCATAAAATGTCAGTTTTCCCTGATAAAAAACTGCCACCAGCTCATGAAAAGATTCTTCAAACAAATGGCTATTAGTAATAGTTATTATATCAATCCACGGAAGTAAACGATATATGGCTTTAAATTATTCTAGGTTGTTTTTGACTGCGTAGCAGGCAAAAACAACCGGCCTCTATAATCTGGAATCTATATATTACTTTTAAGGATCAGTATAATATTATTTTTTAACCATATTAAGGCTATTACAGGCAGGCGAGGTTCCTTCAGGAAATATTATAATTGGTGTTGCAATAGGTTTTCTCTCTTTTAGTGGACGCCAATAATCTTTAACAAGAACATAAGTTGTCTGAATATCAGGAATACCAATGTCTTTCAATATTTCAGCATACTTCTTATGACCCTGAATAGCCTCACATATGTTTATTAATAGAGTTGAGTTTTTATTTTTCAAACCAGCATATCTTGCCAGATAGTATAAAATATCTCTAAAATATTCTGTATAAGGCAAAGAGGTAATTATGTTAATATAAAACACTCTATTATCAGTAGTAGTAGAAGTAGCATATGCAATAGCAGATTTATTTTCCGGATTTTCTAAAATCCAGCTTTCTGTTGACAGGCCGTTTATTTTATCTTTAATGCTTTTTGTCAGACTAAATGAAAAGTCTTCAACGCTTTTTTCAAGACTAATTTTTGTCTGAGGGGTAAGACATTCAAGGTATAAATCAAAAAGTTTGGCATTATCAGCAAGTGATACAGTTCTAATATCAGGTAAAATAACCTCTTCAGGCAGTTTGCCTTCTAAATTAAACTGATAAAGATGATTGACTGTACATTGCCTGAATCCACAAGCATTTTTAAACAAATCCTGTGCATCTGTATCACCAGAATCAACCTCAGAGAGAAATGTTTCTACACCTTCTGCTCCATATTTATTTACAATATAGTCAATTAATAATTTACCTACTTCATAAGAATGCGGTTTTAAAAGCAGTTGGTTTATTTTCCATCTTTGCTTCAAACGACAATCGTGAATTAAACCTATTATACCAATAATTTCTTTGTTATCTACTGCCACATAGGTTTCTTGCAAAAATCTCCAGTTCAATGGTAAGTAAGAATGAACTTTTCTTACTATATCACCTTTAACCTGGCGATAGTTATCCGGGTTAAAAGAAGAATTTACTGCGACATTTACTTCTTTAAGAAATTTACCTGTTTGATTTTTGTCTAACAGTCGAATTGGTCTAATTTTAATTTTTGAAACTGTCATAATTATTATTAATGTCTTTATATAAAGCTTTCATAATCCATTTTATAGCTATTTTGAAATAAGGTCTACTACCTTAAAATTTTTCGGTATAACAAAGGTCTCAGGTGCAACATTAGCCTTCGGGTTGTATTCTTTATTCAAAATAGATACGATTGTCTTTTTTTTGTTTGTTAGAATTTCTACCTGCTCGGGAAAATATTCTGGTAGTTTAATTTTAACTTTGTAATAAATAGGACCTATGCTGAATTGCCATAATTCATATTGTGATAATCCCTCCTGAAAAGTATCAACAAGCTTGGCATTAGTAGATGTTAAATATTTTTTCAAATTTGCTCTACTCTTTAGTATAACAAGGGGGGGCAAAGTATGCTCAATAATATTTGATGCATATGTAACAGTAACTTTTTCTCTTTTAGTATTAACTACATGGGTCTTTTCATCAATAAGATTAATTAAATAATAAACAATTTCACTTGCATCAACCCTTGCATTATCATCACAAATAATAAATGAAACTTTTTCAGTACCTTTTTTCTTGTTATCTGTAGTATATTCAGTAATGGATATTTCTCCAGAAATACTTTGGCCAGTAATAGCATAACTAATACCTGCACCAATTAAACAAATAAGAAGTAATATTGAGATTATATGCCGACCCATATTATTCAACCTGAACAATTAACTCTACCTCAACAGAAGCATTTAAAGGCAACTCATTAACGCCTATAGCAGCACGAACATGACTGCCGACCTGATCACCGAATAATTCTTTCAGAAAATCTGACGCTCCATTTAAGACTTTAGGTTGGTCATGAAAATTTTGTGCACTTTTAACATAACCAGTAACTTTAACTACCTGTTTTATCCTGTCGAGATCGCCAATAATGCTTTTTATTGCACTTAATCCATTTATTGTGCATAACCTGGAAGCATTAACACCTTTCTCAAGTGGAGAATAAATGCCACCTATCTCTCCGGTATATTCAACTTTACCATCTTTAATAGGCAAATTACCAGATGTAAATACAAGTTCTCCAACCTGCAAAGCTGGTACATAGCTGGCTACAGGCTTAACTGCTTCTGGCAATGTATATCCCATCTCATTTAACTTTTCTTCAATTTTTGACATTTTTTCACCTTTTCAAAGCAAAACAACTATATATTGTTCATAATTATAAATGATAAAAATTATATTTTAAAAGGTGATTTTGAATTAATTATAAAATTACCTTTTGAAGTAATTTTACACACAAAAAAGCCGGAATAATTTCCGGCCCTTTTATTCTTAAAATATTATGTTATCCGAGAATATTAATTTGTGATTTTTTACCGTGGCTCCAGCCAGATGCATCAGCTGTCATGTTGTTTAAAGCACCAAATGTATTTTGGAAATCAATTTGGCCACCATAGTTTGCATCAAGATTGACATTATTCATTTTACCATTGTTCTGGAAGCCAATATAGCCCATTGCGCCATTTGATACTAATGAAGTATTATTCATGAAGCCATTATTAGCAAATTTAGTATCATCATTTTGATCTTTAATATTGGTGTTATTCATAGCACCGTTATTTACACCGGTTGTATGAGCACCATATGTGGCTATGTTAGTATTATTCATGAAACCATTATTTTGCATGTTGAAGTTGCCACCATTCTTATTGACAACATTGGTATTATTAATGGTTCCCTGGTTCCACATATTTACGTTTCCACCCTGATTCTGGATGTTTAAGTTTCCAATATAACCCATAGTTTTCCTCCTCCTTCACAATTCCTCATATTGTGTATTAATTAAATAAACTTTTTGTAATTTTAGTTACATAGGTATACCTATAGCATCTAAACCTTCCTATTAATAAAAAAACAATCTGTATCCCCTGATTGCTACCACCAAGTGGTATATTATTTAATTCCAGGTGGTAGTAGCAATATTTCTTAAAAAAATTTTAAATTATAATCAACCAGAAATGCTTATTTGAATAGCTTTTTAGCCTAATGACAGCAATAGTATTTTTGTACTATGCACATTAAATTCAGATAAAAAATTTTTCAAATACATATTTATAAAATTTAACATTTGCGGGGAGTATATACTCTGTAAATACTGCTTTTTAGCTTTTCATTATTTTTTATTAATGTGTATTAACTACTTTCTATTCCCCAAGATTAATAAACATATTTACCTTCTCTGCGTATAAGCTTGTTCAATTTCAGAAGGTATTGATTTAATAGCGTGAATTCCACCTATTTTGTTGTAAATAAGACCAGACAATATTATTGCCTGATCTTTCGTATAACCTTTGTTAACAATCTTCTCAATAGTTTTTAACCGCTTATTAGCAGAATAAAATTGTTTTAAGTTTTCGGGCAAAATTTCTATTCCACTGAATCTTTTTAATTCTTCAATTTCTTCTGCAGTGATTTTTTCACTCATACTATTATCAACTAAATTGCTGGTTTTATAATTAAACCATAAATACAAAAGGTAGTTTTGCTGCGAATCTGTTAGTTTTAGATTCAATCCCCACTTATATATTTCCTTATGACAATCAAAGAAGCCCTGTATTTTTTTTTGAACAAAATTAAGAGCTGAATACAGTATTGCTAATGCAATTAAAAATATCACTATATCTTCACTTGTAAGTAATTCTTTCATGAATAAACTTCTTAAATTAAAAGTATTAATTGTTCATGATTATATATACAGGTTAGAAACATTACTACCTTTAAAATGTTGCCCTGTATAATTTTTTTTTCTTACACCCCTTACAAATAGAAACTTATGCATAACTTTATTATTTTCAAAAGAAGCATCCTTCATTGAGCACAAATTCCTGATTATTTATAACACTTTTGTTTTCAACAAAAAATGTAGAACCAAAATGAAAATGTCCTATTAGAACAAAGTAAAAATGTCCGGTTTTCAATAAAAAAAATCGGAGGATAAAAAATGAAACAAGGAGTTCTAATAGTGA
>JBFMGH010000580.1:0-11380 GCA_040752795.1 Cyanobacteriota bacterium | reverse complement strand
AATTAACAGGTTTATAAATATCAGTAGTGTATGATTTAATAACTTTTATTACTGAACATTTAAATTAATAAACAAAATGATTGCTATACGATTTGTTTACTAATTTTTATTTTATTTGCACCTGTCTTAAAATTATTTATGGAACAATATGTTTTTTAAAATAGTCTTAAGTAGTACTGGTTATAATTCTGGTTAGATTTTAGATAAATAAAATGTGATTTATCAAGTAATAATAATTATAATCCTGACGTGAAATCTGATAACTATAGAAATATATTGTAAACCAGAATAATTAACTTTGAAAAAATATATATAAAACAATTGAGGCGTTATTTATGAAGTTAAATCTTTCTATAAAAATCATTATAGTTTTATTATTAACTTTGACATTTATTGCACCAGCCTGGGCATTACTTAGAGGTTTTTCTCCTGATTCATACCCCTCGACTAAAACATTTGGCCTTGGTGCTTATTTCTCTCCAAAAGAGGTTACAATTTATGCAGAACCCAAATTAGATTCTCAGGTGCTTGAAAAACTTGAATGGCAATTTGCAAGAGTTCAAATTGACAGCCTGACAGGAAACATAGCTAGTCCGGCTGATGTGTTTATTACCTTTTATCCATACAAAGAAATAGCTATGATGGCAGTAAAAGATGAAGTTGATGGTTGGGTAAAAGTTATATACAATCAAAGAGACAAGTCAGAAGGTTGGGTACCTCTAGAAACACCGGCAGAAAAGACACAATATAATAATCTTGTTGGTAGTTTTTACACCTGGTATGATTTTATGTTTAAGATTGCAAAACGAAGGGGTGTTTATTTCCTGCCAGGAGTGCCAAAAAAGTTAAGAAAACTTCGCGGACAACCTTCTGATGACGCTAATATTGTAAGATATAATTTTACATATGTTCGTTCTCTAGATATAAAAGTTATACGTGGTAACTGGATGCTGGTAAAAATCGTTGATCTTGAAGAGGGCAGCCCTATAGGATGGATTAGGTGGCGTGATGAGGATGGACAGTTGTTAGTATTCTGCAATATGGATTAAAAATAACTATTACTGTTTCTTAAAAGGGCCTTCTTTTATTGCTTTTAAATAGTCAGAATTTAAATGTGCCAGATCAAATATATTGACACCTTTAGACCCAGCTTTAGAAGCTGCTACTATTTGTTTGACAAATGTTACAGGCAAATCATTATTAAATGCACCAAAAACACCTATGTAAACGTTCGTTGTTTGACCGCAAATCTGCATTAGATTTAATGTGTATTCGCTGACGAGTTCAGGTGAAGAGCCAAGAATTATTGGTGTTACGGTATTGATATATGAGCCATTAACCCATTCCTGCCAGTTTTGCAGTTTTTGTATGCGGGCTTTTTCTATATCAGGAAACACTACTGCTGATAATTCGATTTCAGGTTTGTTTTTTTGTAATGCGTTGTAAACGCTTTCGACAGTTTTATTTACCTGAGATTGCCTGAAGCTTATCCAATCATTCCACAGTGTATCCGAAGGTTGCAAATCTAGAGGGTTTTTGCCGTAAGTGTTTTCGAAGCTAGCTGAAGCATATTTACTATAACCCCAGGTTGTATTTAAATAATCCGGAAAATGTTCGGGAAGACTATTAGGATATCGAATGTAATCTAGATTAACACCGTCTATATCATAAGTCATGGCTATTTCAGTTATTAATTCAACAATAAACTTTCTCACATCAGGGTTGGCAGGGTCAAGAAAATAAGCTCCCGGTTCAACAGTGGAAGGTACCGGAGTTTTTGATTTTGCACTGGACCGTTGAACATTTGCCCATTCCGGGTGTTTTTCAAGTATCGCTGGTATTTTGGGCCCAACGTAAAATGTTTCTATCCAGACGTGAACTTTAATATTGTTTTCGTGGGCAATTTTAACCCAGCTATTAAGTAAGTCAAATTTGATACTGTCTTTATTAGCAAAACCATAATCTGACAAAACTTCACTCGGGTAAATTGTTTTGCCATGGTAAAAGGTTTCCAGATAAACATTATTTAATCCAGCCTCTTTAATTATTTGTATTTTTTGTTTAATCTCATCATCATTTTTTTCTATTGGCCTGACCCAGACACCATGTTCTAAGTTATTAACAGGTTTAATAGATTTATAATAAGCAAGTTCTGCTATATCATATGATTTGTTAGAATAATCAATAATATCCCTTTCTATTTTAGAGGTTTTAGCTTGTTTGTAATAGTTTAAAGCATCTGTTAATAATGTTTCGGCTTGTTTGTTCTGATAATTTTCTTTAAGAGAGTTTCGTGCCTCTTTAATCATTGTATCTGCCCTGAATAAATAACTTTCAGGTTTGGTATCAGCATATACTACATTGTTTTTAATACAAATATATGTTCCGATTATTGTATTGCTGTTGAGCCATTTCTTTGCTGATCCATGCCCGCTTAAGACATATCCATTTTTAGGTATGCGAGAATTCGAGCCTGTCTGGTTAATAACCTGGTTGTTTATAACTACTATTTCTGAACCATATTCATTTGTCTCTGTGTACTGCCCAAATTTAGGTGTGTATTTAATTAACTGATTTCCGCCTCTAAAACCAGGAAAATAGGCACCATCAGGATTTGTTTCTGCTGTGGGGTCAACTATTGATAATTTAAAACTGTTTGAAGAGTCTTTTGAGTCACATGCCGTTGTAATATTTAACAAAAAAGAGCATAGTAATAGTACGAAAATTATTATAAGTATGTTTTTCATCTATTGTTCACCTGAATTAACTAATATAACTTTTTCAACTATAAATTATACAACAAATAAAAGAATAAGAATCCAGTTAAATATTTAATATAATTATTCATATGCTTAGTAAGAAAATTTTGGAGTATATTTTCCTTGTGCCACAAGCAAAAAACACCAGCTTTGTAGCTTCTGGAATCTATAAAAAAAATAATATAAATGTCTGTTAAGCTACTTTAAAAACCTGATTTTCTATCATTTGATAAAGTTTATTGCAGTTTTTACAAGTAGCTTCACCATTTTTAAAGTTTATAACATCTCCACACTGGCATGCCCATCCGGCAGCCTTTGCCGGATTGCCATAAACAAAAGAATAATTTTGAACTGGCATTGTTATTACACTTCCTGCACCTATAAGAGCATATGATCCCAGTGTATTACCACATATGATAGTTGAATTAGCACCAATACTGGCGCCAATCCTTACAATAGTAGGCCATACTTTATGTGTTTTTGGTTTTATATTTCTTGTTCTTATTGTTGGGGTAAGCGTAAAAACGATAGATTGTTCACAGATAACATTATCTTCAATTATTACTCCACTGCTGATAGTAACGTTATTCATTATAGTTACATTGTTTCCAATTATTACTCCAGGTTCTATTGTTACGTTTGGTCCAATACGACAATTTTTGCCAATTATGCTATGCGACATAATATGGCAGAAATGTAAAATTTCGGTTTCTTCTCCTATCTGAATCGGATCGTCAACATAGGAAGATTTGTGGATGAAATAATCGCGTGTCATTTTAACCTTTGCTGTGAGACTGTTGATATCATTATTATCGGCAATTAATTTAAAAATTTTAATTAAACCCGAGAAAAATATTACAATTGTAACACACCGGACATAAGAAAAGGGCAAGGATACCTATGTGTTAGTTGCTAATGATTGGCAAATCCTTATTTCCTCATCATTTGCGGTGCCTTTAATATATTTGGCTAAAAACCTTGAAACCTTTGATTCAATTAGATAAAGAGAAAAAATAGATTCATCTATAATCGGGTATAAATCTTTTTGTGTTATTAGTTGTTCAATATTAGATTTAAAATCTTCAATTGTGACATCAAATAAAGCCTGTTTAGCAATATTTTTTGCGGTTTCTATGCTAATTAGTGAAGCTTCTTCCGGGCTTTTATTTTTCAATAAAGTTTCTTGCCAGATGTGATAAATATATTTTGTATAAGAATATTCTTCAAGAAGGTTTAGTTTCTCTAAGAGATTTTCAGCAGCCTGATTTGGTATTATGCCAAGCTTTTCACTTTCTTCTAATAAAATCATACCTGTTTTAGGGCTATAAGTAACGCTATTAGTAAACAGTTCATTAAATGTAACTATAGAAAAATCTCTTGGAATATAGTTTGTGGTATATCCCAGAACACTTTTTTCAAAATCCATCTTATAATTTTCAGCTAGATCACTATTAAATATTTCCAATGTTGAAAAAGATTGTTTTCGTAACTGATGAATAAGCAGGTTATTTGGATTAACATCTAAAGGTTTTTTAGCAATAAAAGTGTATGTTGGTATTCCAAATGTTTTTTCGTGATGATTTTCCATTATATCTACAAAACCAGTTTCAATTAATAGCTTTCGTAATAATCCTGCTGGAAAACAAAACTTATGATCATAGCCTTTGTTGGGTAGCCCATATATCCAGTTTAACATGATAGCTTTTTGTTCGTGGTCATTTGACTTTGTGAAAATATCTAAAGCTTTATCAAAATCAGGTGTTTCAACTACTACTGATGAATTAGTTTTAAGTACCCTGAACCATTCACCCAGAGCAAGAATAGAGTTAATTAAACCAAAGTGCTCAATAAGTTGAAAAGATTCAATTAAATCTATTGATTCATCATTGTATTTTAAGTCAATTGCATCCATTATAACGTCTGCAACTATTCCATCGTAAGCATCAATATTTACGTAACCTTTTTTATATTTAATTCCACAACCAATATGAAGTTTTATCATTTCTAATACCTTAAAAACCTTAAAAAAAAATGTCCACAACAGGAATGTTATGGACAATTTTATCAAAAAAATTTACTTCTTTATGAAATGATTTCGGTTTCTTCTAATTCTTTGACATTTTCAATAGTTAACAATGGAATTGCAGCAACTATTGAATCAGGATCAAATTTGTAATACTGCACAGGTTGTTTCACACCTTTTATTACTACCATATCCTGATTAGCATTTAATCTTTCAACTCCAGCTATATCATAAGTGAATTTGTCAATACTTATCCAGCCGGGCTCAGTGTATGAACACAGGCTATCTGCTACTTTTGCCGTACGTCCTACATAGCTTACCTGGTCAAACATATAAGCTGTTATTACTTCTCCACTGGCTATTGCTATTGATAACTCAATATTCTCGGGGTTTACGCTGCTTAATTTGTTAATAGTATTTTGTATTTCAAAAGCAGCTTTTATTGCATCAGTAGCATGTGAAGCAGATTCAAAAGCAGCTACTATTCTATCGTCATTTTGTTTAATAATTCTACCGTTATGTTTTGTGATTACTTCTTGTTGAATTTTCAGATAGATGCTTAATAAAGTAAAAGCTCTTGCAGCAGAGAAATATTCAATTAGTTGATTGAATTCTTTAACGTTTGAATAGAGCAAAGTAGATTTTTTTGTTCTAACATCACAATCATTCTTTGTGATAGGATTAACGATATTACCAAGAGTATTGTTGTTAGAGAAGTTTTCAACAATCATTTTTGCTTTATATTCTTTTACCATTGAGAATATAGTATTTGATAAATCATTAAGCTCTTTGCTGGACTTAAAAAATTCAATATTAAAGAAACATAATATTCTATCAAGAACCATATCGATTTCTTTATCAAGTTTAAAATTAATAACTTTGCTGGTATTATTTATTTTTTCTTTTGTTTCAGTAGCTGTAGTATTAATTTTAGTAGTTAAAGAAGTAATAAAACAGCTTGTTAAATAAGCAAGAATTCCACATAATAATAAAACTGAAGGTAAAATATAGATCATTTTTTGATTAATAAATAAATATAAGCTTACCCATTTAGAATTTGGTACTAAAAGTAAATACCCTCCGGTTCTATCGGTTAAAAATTGGCCAGCGGCCCAAAATTCACCCGAGTCAAGTTTTAATAATTCAACTGTATTAGCCTGAGTAGGGTTAGATTTTTTAATTAAGTTCATTAATTGGGGATCAATCTGTCTGAATTTTTCAAATAAATTATCTGCAGTCATAAACGGTAGACTGGAAGCTAATAGTTTGTCTTTGCTGAATACAACAAGGTTTGTATTTGATAATTCCTGAATATAAGCAGCTGTTGCATTGTTGATTTTTTTGCCTAGTAGAACCACACCTAATTTATTGCCGTTTGATGATATTGGAGCAAGGTTACAATAGTATAAATTACCTGTAAGATTTATGTTTAATGCAACTTGATTGCCATCCAGAACATTTGATATTGTTTGAGGTAAATTAACAAAAGGAATAGTGTCAGAATCTTTTTCAAAACCTGCCCTTATTATTCCATCTGATGAATATATTACAACTAAATCTATGTCTTTAGAAAGTTTTGAAAATGAATAATCTTCAAGGTTGCTTAATTGCTCGTTAATTTTTAATGAAGAATTTTGAGCGATACTTTTATCAAGCTCTTTTAATGCATTGATTAGATTTGGAGAATTTACTAGATAGTTTAATTCAGCGTTATTAATCTTATTTACAGTTCTAAAATAATTATCCCAGGTTCTCTGTGCTGTAACAACCTGAGATTGAAGAGAACTAATAGTAGTTTTGCAATAAATTATGTAGCAAAAATAACTTAATGCAAATATTGTAAGTAAAAAGAAAAATACTAGAACGCTTGTTGTTTTCTTAGACATTTTGATCCCACCTACCAAATTAATTTCATTACAAATATACAAGCTTATTATAGCTTTTTTTCTCAAATGCAGCTATTGATCTACTAAATGAAGGCTTTGATAGCATTTAATAGCTTTACAAATCTTAATTCATAAAGAATAATATCTGAAATTTATTTAATATTAAAAATATATAAAGAAACATTCTTAAAAAATGTTATTGTTAAAGGAGATTTGACTTTAAATAGATCTTAATATTTGTATTCAAAGATTAATTCAAATATCAACAAAACTTTAATAAATCATTTTAAATTGAATATATTTAATTAATAACTAGAAAAAAATCCCTAGTCACTTATAATATATTCTTTGAGAAAATCAATTGCTACTTGTTCCTGATAAATATCTGATTTAGCAAGACATACAAATAATAAACTTTTGTTTAGTTTATTTACAATTGTGGCCATGCCAGTAGTTTTTTCATAATCTTCATTAACAGAAATTTTATATTTTAAAAGGTTTTTATTTTTGATTGATAAAGCATTTTCCTGGTAAATATTAGGTATTTTTAAATATTTATTGCCTTTGTAATAAAAAATTGCATTATTAATAGAGTTTAAGACTCTTTCCTTATCTTTATTATCTTTTAATAATGGCCCTTCAACAAGTACAATTGAATGAAGATTTTTGCTAGAAAGAATTGAAAGGCAACTTGAGTTGTTATTACATTTTGCGGCTATAGTTGTATAGTCATAAGGGATAGAAGTATTAAGGATTTGTTCTGTTATTTTATTATTTATTTCTATTTTATCAATATTTATTTTGTATAAAATAGCTAACGAGACTATAAAAATTATAATTATAGTTGCTAAAACAATTGATATTTGCTTAATAGAAGGTTTTGTTAAAAAAAACTCTTTGATATTCATAAAGTAAATATAATCTAGTTTGTTAAAAAGCTCAATTGTTTATAGAGTATTTTATGTATTTTCTAGTATAGCAAATAATATAGTAAGTGTTTTTGATACAGTGCAGATAGAAACATACTAAATCAAATTTTAACAATAGTATCATTCTTTGTAACTATTGCTATAAATTTATTAAAGGGTTAATTAAAAGTAAGAATTAATTATTTTAAATGGTGTTTTTGTTGTAATTTTATAATGTTAAATCTTTGAGAATTGTTTTATGCACAGACCTAAAATTAATGAATTAAAAGAAATTATTCTCAGAATAATAAGACCAGTATTAATTTTAATGTGTCTTATAATAATAGGCACAACAGGTTACTCTATTATAGAAGGATACAATCCACTTGATTCCTTATATATGACAATAATTAGTCTTACGACAGTTGGATATGAAACACCTGGAGTGCTTTCTAAAGTTGGTAAACTTTTTACTTGCATTTATCTCTTATTTTCTGTTGTAATATTCCTGTATTTAGGAAGTGAGTTCGCAAAACATGTTATTCATCTAAATTTACGAGATATTTTAACAAGGCGTCAGATGGATTCAAGAATAAACAATCTAACAAAACATTTTATTATTTGTGGTTTTGGAAGAACCGGCAAATATATTTCATCATATCTATTGGCTGAAGATCTTGACTTTCTTGTAGTTGATAATGATCTGGAAAGTATTAAAGATGCTCAAGAACATGATAAACTTACAATTCAAGGTGATGCTACGAATGATGATATATTATGTGCAGCAAAAATAAAAGATGCTAAAGGACTGTTTGCATGTCTGAGTTCAGATGCTGATAATATGTTTGTTACTATTGCGGCTAAAGAACTAAATCCTAATGTTGATATTGTGGTAAGGTGCAATCAAGCAACTAATGTTGCCAGATTCAAGAGAGCAGGAGCAACTAACGTTATATCTCCTTATGAAATATGTGGATTAAGGATGGTTTCTTCAGTTCTCAGGCCCCTTGTTGCAGATTTTCTTGACGAGGTGATGGATACTAAAGTTGGGCTTCAATTAAGAATGGAGCAAATTTTATTGCCTGAAAGATCAAAAGTCTGTGGCAAAACTATTATTGAATCTAATATCAGGCCTGAGTCTGGTGCTTATATTTTAGCTATAAAACGGGGGAAAGAATATATTCATAACCCTACCGCAGATAAGCATCTTCATTCAGGGGATTATCTTATTTCTTTAGGCACTACAGATCAATTATTAAAACTTGAATCTATGGTTGGAAATACTGATATTAATAAATAATTTAAAGGAGAACCTAAATGAAAAAGGACATACTGGCACTGGCAATAATAATAATTTGTTGTCTTGGGGCTTTAATAGGTCTGATTGGCTCATTTCGTGAACCAAGTTCCATTGTGGATAATTCTACTGTTAAAGCATCAGAGAAAAATCTATTAAGCAAACTTACTGGTGGTGATAAAATAGCCGTAATAAGGCTAACTGGAGTAATTTCAGATTCTACAGAAGATTCAGATTTTTTTGTTTCAACATCACCTGCGATTAAAGCAAGAAAATATCTGGATAAAGCAGCAAAAGATAAATCTGTTAAAGCTGTTGTTTTTAGAATAAATTCTCCTGGTGGCACTGTAGCTGCTTCTCAAGAAGTATACGAGGCGATGCTTAGATGCAGGGAGAGAAAACCTGTAGTTGTTTCTATGGGAGATGTAGCAGCAAGTGGCGGATATTATATTTCATCAGCTGCAGATGTTATTGTTGCTAATCCGGGCACTCTTACAGGAAGTATTGGTGTTATTCTTAATGCTGTTAGTTTTATAGATTTAATGGATAAAATTGGTGTTAAAAGCAATGTTATTAAAAGTGGCAAGTTTAAAGATATAGGATCAAGTATGCGCCCTATGACCAAAGAGGATAAAGAATTACTTAAAGGTATTATTGATAATACATATGAACAGTTTGTTGGTGATATTATCAAAGGTAGAATCGATAGAAAAGATATTGCTGATACAAAAAAAATTAAAAAAGTGAAAAAATCTACTACTTCAAAAAAAGATTTTAAAGATGATGAAGAAGAGATAAATGAAACACAATTAACACCAGAAATACTTAGAGAAAATGCTGATGGTCGTATCTTTACCGGGCAACAGGCACTGAAAATTGGCCTGGTTGATGAGCTTGGTGATTTAGATAAAGCTAAAATCATAGCCTTAAAACTGGCTAAAAAACGGTTTAAAAATGTTAAAGATACCATTGATTTTGAAATTTATGACAAACCCCAGACTTTTGCTGAAATACTGCTGGAAATAAAATCTTCTGTAATTCCTAAATCTTCTATGGATCAGGCTATTCCTTTTAGTGTTAAGTATCCCAATCAACCCCTCTGGATCATGGAGTAATAAAAATGAGTAATAATTTTTTAACTACTGTATATGGTACGTTAGTTAGTCCAAATACAACATTTGATAAGATTGTTGAGAATGATGACATAGGAGTTTTTGAAGCCTTTTGTGCTATATTAATGGTTACGGTGATTGGCTCTCTTGTAGATTATAGTGGCTCTTCTGTTTTTATATTACCTTTCTATACAATATCAGTTGTTATTACTGCTTTGATTCAATGGATATTTGTTGCTGCAGTAATTGACGGTGTTGCAAGTATTTTTGCACATAAAAGTAAATTCGATAATCTACTTGCAACAACTGGTTTTGCTGTTTTGCCATGGATGCTTATGGGACCTGTTGTTTTATTCAAAACATTCGGATTATCAGGCCTCGGCTTAATTCCTTTTTTAATTGGAATTATTCTGGCATTAATTATCTGGATATGGTCAGCTATTTTATTTCTCCTTGCTGTAGCCAAAACCTATAATTTTTCTTTCGGAAAAGCCATTGTTCTTTCTATAATGCCTTTTTTGGCTGGTTTAATTGCATTTTCCTGGCTTTTAGGTTTTATTAACAATCTTATTGTTTTTGCAAAGCCTTAAATATAAAAAAAATTGCTTAAAATAATTTAATATAACTTTGCTATTCATTACTAAAATAAATGTAATTCCTTGACACTGGTTTCCATTTATTCTACTATCTCGATTGTCTGTAATTGTTGTTATATTAGATTCTTATCCCTCTGATTCGCTTTAAATAAATAGTTTGTACGGTGTCAAATCGTAGCTATATCATAATAAGAGGAAAAGTTAAGAATTTATTGTTTATAAATCTTGTAATTTCTAAATAATGGCTATTAATTTTTTTAACCCCTAGAATAAAATAATAAAGGAGAGAATTTTATGAGTCATCGCGTTTTTTTTACTTCAGAATCAGTTACTGAAGGACACCCTGATAAAGTTTGTGACCAGATTTCAGATGCTATTCTTGATGCATTTTTATCAAAAGACCATACTGCAAGAGTTGCTGCTGAAACCTCTGTTACTACCGGGTTAGTTCTGGTTTCTGGGGAGGTTTCTTCTCAATGTTACGTGGATATCCCAGGCGTTGTTAGAAAAACTATTCAACAAATTGGTTATGAAGGTTCTTCCGGTGGTGGTTTTGATGCTTCAACCTGTGCAGTTATTACTTCTATCGATGAACAGTCCAGTGATATTGCTGGTGGCGTTAATCAAGCTCTGGAAACAAGGGCGGATGCATGCTCCGAGCACGATGAACTTGATAAAACAGGTGCAGGAGACCAGGGTATGATGTTTGGGTTTGCCTGTAATGAAACTGACGAGCTAATGCCAATGCCAATAAGCCTTGCTCATAAACTGGCTTTCAGGCTTGCTGAAGTTAGAAAAA
>JBFMGH010000579.1:0-5753 GCA_040752795.1 Cyanobacteriota bacterium | reverse complement strand
GACAAAACATCTCCTCCTATTCACCATCGGGCCTGTTCAAAGCTTTATAGCTCAGGCACGCAAAACCCAAGACCTTTATGCAGGGAGCAAATTGCTTTCAGACTTGATAGAATGTGCTATTAAAGCGTTACCACAAGGATCTGAAGTTATCTTTCCAGCCAAAAATATTCAATCAAAGCCAAATAGATTTTTAGCAGTAATAAATAATGCAGACTTAACTATTGGTAAAGCAATTGAAAAAACTGTTAAAGATAAGTTTCTTGAAATAACAAACAACTCATATGGAAATAAACCTCTAAACTTTGACGACCAAATAAAAAACTTCCTTGATATCAACTGGGTTATACTGCCTTATGAAGAAGAGAAGTATAAAGAAACCTACAAAGAAATTGAAAAAACTTTAGGGGCCATTAAAAATGTCAGGGCATTTAATCAACTTGATGAACTAGGCCGTAAATGCTCACTTTGTGGCGAGAGAAATGTTTTATTTTATAAAGAATGCTCTGAATGTAAAAAAGGTAATAAAGAAAAGCACGAATGTACTTATAACAAAGTTAAATTAAAGCCTAACTGGAAAAACTTTGATGATAATAATTTTGAAGATCAGGAAATTAAAACAAAAATACACCACTACAATAATTCATTAGTTGACGTTCCTGGTACTAAAGTACAATCAGGCGAAGGACTTTGTGCTGTCTGCTTTACCAAACGGTTTTATAAACCCTGTCATTCTGAACTTGTTTCAGAATCTTTCCCTTCAACTGCTGAAATAGCTTTGATGGAATCACTAAAACATTTGGATTCGAGCCTTTTAAGTCAATATAAAGATCTTTTTAAAAGTTATACCTTTGACGAGCAATTGTATTTTGACGAAAACCTCACAGAGGCATATTTTAAGAAAAATGGCTTAGAGGGGTTAAAAGACCAATTGCCTGAAATCAAAAAGAAAAATGAAGAAATCAAAAAAGCTACAAAAGACAAAGGTTTAAAACTCAATAAATATTACGCCATTATTGCCCTAGACGGTGATAAAATGGGCAAATGGCTTTCTGGTGAGCTTATTCAAGATATTAGTAAACTTAAAGACTTTCATCACAAATTGTCTAGTAAGCTTGGCACTTATGCAGGTAATGTTAAAACATACATCAAAGAAGATGATGGCTCAGGAAAACTTGTTTACTCCGGTGGTGATGATGTTCTGGCTTTTGTGAATCTGAATCACCTGACTGATGTTTTAGAAGAGCTAAGAACAAACTTTCCTGATTTTGGAGGGACTGAAGAATCATCTGCCTCCTGTGGCGTGGCTATTGCCCACTATAAAATACCTCTTGGTGAAGTCCTTAAACGAGCTAGAAAAATGGAAAAAGCAGCCAAAGAAAAAGGTAACCGAAATGCCTTTGGTATAGCCGTTCTTAAACACTCCGGTGAGATTGAAGAAACTGTCTTTAAATGGGGTGAGAGTCAAGCAAGTATAGGATTACTAAGTGATTTAATTGACCATCTCAAAAAAGAAGAGTTCTCAAACACCTTCATCAAAAGCCTGAATGTTGAACTCCATAGACTTATGAATGATGAAGGCAAGATTGATAACCATAAAGCTGATGATATCATAGATACTGAACTTAAAAGGCTTCTCATTCGTTCAAGAAACGAATCAAAAGGCATAACAAAAGACAAAGCCATTGAATTAGCCGAAAAAATATTTAGTTTATTTAAGTCAAAGAGTAATGATGTTCAAAACTTCCTATCATTTCTCAACATAGCCGATTTCTTAACAGGGAGGTAAACAAATAATGCCTACTATTCAAATTGATGCCCTCGATACCCTGTTTTTCAGAGACAGCAAAACCTTCACCAAAGGGGAAGACACCTGGGCCGATACGATGTTTCCTCCTTACCCGTCGGTGATTTACGGGGCGTTGAGGTCTGCTTACTTTGCCGAGAATACGAGTAAACTAAAAGATGCAAATATTGAAGGAAAAGATGAGAGCTTAAAGCTTGAAATCAATAATATCTGCTTAAAGCAGGGTAATGAGCTTTATTTTCCTCTTCCATTAGACTGTGTGCAGGAAAAAACTACAAATAAAAAGGATAAGGTCTTTGTTCTGAAAGCCAATCCTATTAATAACAATATCTCATCAAATTCTCCAACTAATCAAATCTTGATGAAAAAAGATGATACAGAAACTGAAAAAGATAATTGCCAGATTGAAAATCCAAAGCAAGCTATTGTTGGCGAATCTGCATTGGAAAAATATTTAAAAGGAACTTATGAGAAAGCATTTAGCATAAAAAACCAATCTGATTATATATCACTCGAACCCAAAATAGGCATTGCAAGAAGCCGGCATACCCATACATCAGATGACGGGATGCTTTACAGGGTTGGAATGAACCGTATGGCCAAAGGTTTTGAGAACAAGTTATCCCTCATTATAGCTTTTGAAGGGCTAGTTCTACTGGAAAAAGGCCTGATAAAAATGGGTGGCGAAGGCAAAGCTGTTAAGTATGAAGATTTAAAAGATCGACAACCTGATTTTACCTTATCTGACGAAGCAAAGAAAAAAATACAAGAGAATAAAAACTTTAAACTCTATCTTTCAACGCCAGCTATCTTTGAAAACGGTTGGTTACCTTCCTGGATTAATGAAAACAGTCTTAAAGGAATAATCCCAAATACAAATACAGAAGTTCAACTATTGACGGCCGCTATTGGCAAACCTGTTTCCATTGGTGGCTGGGATATAAAAAGAGGCTGCCCTAAAACAATGAGAAAAGCTGTGCCGGCTGGGAGTGTTTATTATTTTGAACTTATAGAAGGTAATGTCGAAGATTTAATTAAAATCAATAGCAAAAGTATATCTGATCACAATGCTAAACAAGGCTTTGGCATCGCTTATGTGGGGGCAGTAAAATGAAACAAGTCATAACTACGGTTGGAACATCTATTTTTTCTAAATATTTTGACCCAGAAAAAAATAAAAATATAGATAGTTGTGCTAAATCAGCCTATAAAAACACATTAAAAGAAAAACATTTTATGCCATCAGATAAATGGAATGATAACCAAATTGAAAATGCTGTAAAATCCATAAGAAATGCAATCAAACCATATATCAAAAACAATAATCAAGCTTCTGCTGAAATTAAAAGTTTATTAAAACTGAAGGAAGTTCTAAAAGATGAGTTAGAAGTTTATCTGCTTGCTACAGATACCGTTTTATCCAGGCTTGCATCTGAATTGATTAAAGAATCTTTAAATGGAGATATTACGATTCATTTTAACCCTGATCAGGATATCATTAAAGGTTTACAGGTTTTTGATAGTGATAAGTTTGAACGTGAAGGCCTGATAAATCTAATTAACAGGATATCAACAATCTGTAACGGGTTTTATGATAACACTATTTTAAATATTACAGGTGGGTATAAAGCTGCAATACCTTATTTAACGATGATGGGGCAGGTTTACTTGATCCCTATATACTATATTTTTGAGGATACTCAGGAATTAATCAAAATACCACAAACACCGCTGGATATTAACTGGGAAATGTTTGAAAAATACAAGGATTTAATATATAAGCTGGACAGCGGTATAGAAGATTATAATACTCAAAAAAATCAACGATATCACGATTATGTGTTACTTGAAGAGCGCGGACTAGTTGAATATTACGACAATATAGGGTTGCTTAGCCCTATAGGCAAGATATTCTGGGAAAGATATAAAAGCAAGTATTTTATCTTCTTTTCCAGTGAAGATGTTTGGAATAAAATACAAAGACAAGACGATATTCAAAGGATTTTGAAGGTTAAATTTTGTCATCCGTGCTTAAGGGATAACAAAACAGAAATAAAACAGGATCATTATGTTTATGATGATGGTAATAACGATAATAGAATCTATTATTTTGAAGAGAATGAGTCAATTTATATTTATAAAACCTTTGAAAATGAAGAAAAAGCAAAACAGTATATAAATAATAAAATTGATAAACAACAAATTATGGGAGAAGCATCTGTAAGAAGTATTGAAAAGGATCCTTATGCCTAAACTATTTCTGATATTTTCACATAAACTTACTGAGCAGCAGGTTAAAGATGCTGAAGAAGCTTTAGGCATTACTGAATTTGTTTATTTACCTGATCATTTACAGGTTCAATGGTCAAATATCAATCCTTATGGAGATTTACCCGAAGAGTTGTTTGATACTTTAAAACAATGGCTTATAGAAAATGCTGCATCAGGAGACTATACTTTGATTCAGGGTGATTTTGGGGCAACTTATATTGCTGTTAATATGGCTTTTGATCTAGGGCTGATTCCTGTTTATGCAACGACTGAAAGAATTAGCAAGGAAATCGCCAATCAGAATGGTGAAATTGAACGCAAGCAGATTTTTAAACACGTGTGTTATAGAGAATATAAAAAGTTAGAGGATATGGTTGATGGGTAAACTTATTATTTCATTAATTAGTGATCAAACAATACCAAATATTATCTTCTTAAAGGATCATAATGATTATGATAAGCTGCTTTTTATTTCTACAGCTAAGATGAAGAAATCCAACAAGGTTGAAGCTATTGCTAATACCTTAGATATTGTTGAATCCAAATATAATGTCATTGAGGTAGATGAAAATTCCTTATCTGATATTCCAGATAAATTAAATAATTATTTTGCCCAAAACAAATTTGATAGCATAACTTTAAACATGACAGGCGGCACTAAAATAATGTCATTGGCTGCTTATAACTATATCAAAATAAATCATCCTGAAGCAAAGATTGTTTATATACCTATTCCCAAGAATGAATTTATTGATTTACAAGAAAATAAAACAATTCAAATTACCCAACGCTTAAACGTGAAAGAATATTTAAGCTCTTATTTCCTTAAAATTAAGACGAAACAAGATAAATTAGACGAAATTCAAAACAAAGCTATAGATAGACAAGATTTAACACTTAATATTTTCAATAATTATAATACATTTAAAGTAAGTCTGATTAATATTTGTGATGGCTTAAGAGATCATAGAACTGATAAAAAGTATGATATAACGGATCAATCTTTATTAAATTCAGTTCAGAATGTTTATAGCATTCAAAATAATACCCTTTTTATGGATGAAATAAAGTATCTGACAGGTGGTTGGCTTGAAGAATATGTATTTATTTTGTTGACAAAACTAAAAGAAGAAATTACAGAACCACTGGATGTTATTTTAAGCTGTAATATATCCAGATTTGATCAGGATCAACCCGAAAATGATATTGATCTTATATTTACTTTCAGGAATGCAATTTATCATATTGAATGTAAATCACTTGATTTTAACTCCGCAGAACTTATTAATAGCACAATATACAAAAGTTCTGCCCTTCAAAAAGATTTTGGATTAAGAGTAAAAACCATTCTGGTTTCAACAGATGAAAAAATATATGCACAGAAATATCAAGACCGTTCAAGACTTTTAAATGTGAATCTATTAGGCCCTAATGAACTTAATAAAGATACTTTCAAAAATAAAATCAAAGAACTATTAAATATAAAGGAGTGCGTCAATGTACAAACAAGCTAAACCGTTTTTCATGATCGTTCAAACCCCACTACATGCCGGTAGTGGACAGGATTTAGGTATTGTAGACCAACCTATCCAGCGAGAACGACATACGAGTTTTCCTAAAATTGAAGGTTCAAGCCTCAAGGGAGCCATCAGGGAGGTATTTGAGGAGTATAAAGATA
>JBFMGH010000578.1:0-24735 GCA_040752795.1 Cyanobacteriota bacterium | reverse complement strand
TTATATTTAAAAGAACATTATCCTAATCAAAGCCTAGAATCAGCTCACCAGGATTATTTACATACGTTTAGAGCTAAAAAATTCAATAATATTAATGATTATTGCTCAGTTGCGTAAAACCTGTTTGTTAATTTATTTGATATAACTTAAAAGAAATCTTATAGCAAAAAGAAATTTTAATTGCAGGCATAAATGAGACAACTAACCTGACAATAATGCATCTTCTCAATTAATAAACCTGATTGATCACCCTATATTGATTTCAAATACCATTCATACGTCTTTTCTATGCCCTCTTTCAAGCTGGTTTTATGTTTCCAGCCAAGTGCATGAAGCTTTGAAACATCCAGCAACTTTTCAGGTGTACCATCTGGTTTTGTTCTGTCATAAACTATTTTACCTTCATAACCCACAATAGTTTTTATCATTTCAGCCAGTTCAGATATTTGTATATCTTTACCAGTACCAATATTAATAATTTCCGAAGAATTATAATTTAGCATTAAAAATAAACAGGCATCTGCCAGATCATCAACAAAAAGAAATTCTCTTTTTGGCTGACCCGTACCCCAGATAGTAACCATTTCTTGATTACCATGCCTTGCTTCATGGAATTTACGAATTAACGCTGGTAACACATGAGAGGATTCAGGGTCAAAATTGTCATTATAGCCATATAAATTAGTAGGCATTACAGAAATAAAGTTTGTTTTATATTGTTTATTATATGCCTGACACATTTTTATACCAGCTATTTTAGCTATAGCATATGGTTCATTTGTTGGTTCAGGCAAGCCTGATAATAAATATTCTTCTTTAATTGGTTGAGGGCAGTTTTTTGGGTAAATACAGGAACTTCCCAGAAATAATAACTTATTAATTCCATATTTATAAGCACAATGAATTACATTAGTTTGTATTTTTAAATTTTTGTATAAAAATTCAGCCGGATAAGTAAAATTAGCCATTATTCCACCGACTTTAGCAGCAGACAAAAATACAAAATCAATTTCTTCTTTCTTGAAAAAGTCATCGGTATCAGCTTCTACTGTCAAATCAAGTTCATTAGATGATCTGGTAATTACGTTAGTAAAACCATTTTTCTCTAATAACCTTATCAAAGAAGACCCAACCAGGCCATTATGACCCGCAACATAAATTTGGTCAGTTTTTTTTAGCATTAGTTAATAAATCCCCCGGGGTTAAGCCTGCTTCTTTCAAATCAGCATTAACCATTATTCTTACTAATTCATTAAATTTTACTTTAGGTTTCCAGCCTAATTTTTCTTTAGCTTTCGAATAATCACCAACAAGCATATCTACTTCGGTTGGTCTAAAATATCTGGGATCAATTTCAACATATTTTTGCCATTCAAGGTTAACATAACTAAATGCTTCTTCTAAAAACTCTTTTACAGAATGAGTTTCACCTGTTGCAACAACATAATCATCAGGAGTATCTTGCTGAAGCATTAACCACATTGCTTCAACATAATCTTTTGAATAACCCCAGTCTCTTTTAGCATCAAGATTACCCAGATATAATTTATCTTGTTTACCTGATAAAATATTAGCTATAGCCCTAGTTATTTTTCTAGTAACAAATGTTTCACCTCTTCTAGGAGACTCATGGTTAAAAAGAATCCCATTACAGGCAAAAATATTATATGCATCTCTATAGTTTACTGTTATCCAGTATGCATATACTTTTGAACATGCATAAGGGCTTCTTGGATAGAATGGTGTTGCTTCCCTCTGTGGTGTATCTTTAACATTACCAAATATTTCACTGCTTGATGCATTATAAAATTTAGTTTTTATCTGGCTATCTCTTATAGCTTCAAGAATTCTTGTAGTACCTAGAGCATTAATATCTCCTGTATATTCTGGAATATCAAAGCTAACTTTAACATGACTCTGAGCACCTAAATGATATATCTCTTCAGGTTGTATTTTTTCAAGTAACCTTGTCAGATTAGAAGCATCAACCAAGTCACCATAGTGTAAAAAAAGCTTTGCCTCTTCAGAATGAGAATCATTATATATATGATCAATACGCTTTGTGTTAAAAGTACTTGCTCTTCTAATTACTCCATGAACTTCATAGCCTTTATCAATAAGCAATTCAGACAAATACGATCCGTCTTGTCCGGTTATGCCAGTTATTAAAGCTCGTTTTGTCATTAATTGAACTCCTAAAGTTTAGATATTAACTCTTATTTTAAAAAAAATACATTAAATGGTCATTAAGTTTTCTTTATAAAAAAAAATAAGCTTATAATGACATATATATTTATTATATCCAAAATGCATATTTGTTAAATCGCTTATATAGAACAATTTTGCAAGATTATGAAATAGTTGATTTCTACTATTCAAATATTCCAAAAGCAATGATATGGTAAATATAAGCATTAATGAATTAATATTATTATTGAGCCTTCAATATTCAGGTCATATTGTAACTTAAGACAATTAAAATTGTTATGAATATTTTTTTGATTTCGCATTGATATTATCAATACTATTTTGCTAACTTATTCAGGAGAGAGAGAAAAAAATGTCCAGTGTTCTATTAAACAGGTGTAAGGAAAAACCTTTATTTGAAAATGATCGTGTCTTAAGGCAAAAGGATCAATCAGAAAAAGGTAACCATTTTGATTCAGGTCAAACAAACAATGGTCCTTTAAATAAATTTGGTTCTGAGAATAATGATAATCAAAGAAATTTACCTCCTATAGGTAAATATTGCGGGCATCCTATAAAATTTAATTTTCAAAAATTTTATAGAGAAACAAATAATCAAAATAGGTTCAAAAATCCATGGGCAAAAAATGATACTTCACAAGTTTTTAATTTGCATCAACAATCAAATGGTTTTTTTCAGAATATTGTCAACAATAAAATAGATTCTAAATCAGATTCTACAATTAATAATAACCTTCATACGGTTTCAAACAAGAGCCAAGTGGCATTGCCATCACAGCTTCTCAAAGATATTGCATATAAGAGAGAAACCAAATCTTTAAACGAGCAAGAAATAAAAATATTAGAACATAAATTATATGGTATGGATTTTTTTATTCAGTTTTTTGGAACTTTAGGGAACGCTTAAATAAATCATAATAAAGAATATAATTATTTCAGTTATATTGATTTTGCTTTATTTTAAGAATATTTAATCACCCAATGTATAGATTTGAAAAGAAAAGTAGCAATAGAATAAAAAAAATATTTCCCAAATAAAGAAA
This sequence comes from Cyanobacteriota bacterium, assembly GCA_040752795.1. GTDB lineage: Bacteria > Cyanobacteriota > Vampirovibrionia > JBFMGH01 > JBFMGH01 > JBFMGH01. Next base: position 21,484 of record JBFMGH010000578.1, on the reverse strand, counting down.
TAGGAGTAAAATGTGCATTGAAGAGTTTAATAGTTATTATCTAAATAAAATAATTTTACTCCCCATGATTATTTATTATTCCATACCAGAGTGCCACAGATATTGAGAGAGGTTAAAAGGTGTAAATGATTCAGAGAATTACCCCTGACGTTCAAGATGTTTTATTTAACACAGGTAACGATACTGGTTTTGTAAAAATAAGATTTTCTCCTGATTCTGATCAAAGATATGTTCAGGTTGATTTTGAAGAAAACCCCAATAAATTAGTATTTTCTTCTAAAGATTCTCTTGAAAGGGTTTTATTATTTGTGCAAAATGCTAAAAAAATTGCAAAATTAAAAAATACTGGTCAGAAAATAGTTTAAATATTTATATATCCATTTAATAAAGGATTCTATTAAATGAATTTAAATTGCCCTTGTTGTAGCAAGAGTCTTGAAGTTATAAAAATTCAAGAAGTAGAAATTGATTATTGCAAACAGGGTTGTAAAGGCATATGGTTTGATAAAAAAGAAATTATAAAAATTACAAATCAAATAACTGCAAATAAAGATTATATTGATCTAATAGGGCAATCTACTAATAATTTAGAAGATACAGTTAATCCGGAAGCAGTAAAAACTTGCCCAAAATGCAATATTAAGCTAACCAAAACTAACAAGCCCAGAAATTCTGATATTTATATAGATTTATGTAAATCATGTAAAGGTTTCTGGCTTGATTATGGAGAAATAAAGGCATTACTTAAATATTTTAAAACAAATAAAACAGCTAAAACTGATTTCAGTGATTTTGTTTTTGATGAAATTGTTTATGATTTAATAGCTTTAATAGCTGAAACAGTTATTGATGATATAATTGACTCCCTTTAATTACTCTTTAGTTTCAGGGTTAAACATTCTACCAATAAATAAGATGCTTCCTGTTTTATTATGTTTGATAATAAACATAAATGGGTGATCTGCTTTAAATATAGGCGGAGGCATAGATATTGATCTTGCCTGCATAACTACAGCTGTTGCTGCTGCAGCTTCTGTTCCTTCTTCGTTTACTTCAACAAAAGCTTTATGAATAACATCAAAAATATAAATATCTTTTTTAGGATCAATGCCTGAAAAGTCCGCTTGCTCAGAAAAAGCAAGAGGCATCCCCATTGAAATCAAAGGTTTTTTTAATCTTGAACCATATTCAAGTTTAAATCTGGGTAAATAGACTACTACTTTTTGTTTTCTTAGTTGCTTAGTCCAGCTATTAAGAATGTTACTTGATATTATTGATTCTACTTTGCTTAAACCATCTTTGTCCTGAGGTAATATAATAAGCATAGACATTTCATTTGAGAGATAGGGCAATTCAATAATTTGAACACCATTATTTTCAAGATAATTGAATGTTTCTTTTTGATACATCATTGGAACATTAACGTTATCAATATTATTTAACCAGAATGGTAAAGGTTTGGTTAGATTTTTATTAAATTTAACTTCCCAAGAACCTTTAAAATATATTGCATTTACCAATACCAGCCTGGTCAAATCATTTAATATGCCTTTGTTAATTAAATTTTTAATTTTAAATTGAGTCTTCTTTTCTACCCAATTATTAATTTCAACTCTTGCAGATTCAAAAGCTTTTTGAAAATCAACTAAAAATAACGCTGAACCAAAATTTGTTTTAATAAGATTGATATAATTTTGATTAAATTTATAATTTTTTTCTGCCCATAATGAATTTGCTATTGTTAATTCAATTGATTTACTGTTAATATTACTTAAAAGCTTTTCAAGATCTGAATACGCTTTAACAACAAGCTTTTCATCAAGGCCAATGTGCAAAACATCAGACATTTGAACCTTTGTATCACCATCAGCCCCTGCATATGTCATGCCTAAAGCAGTAGAAATAGAATAAGGAGAAATAAATAAATTTTCATCTTCTTTTTTAAGCTTTGAGTATAAATCAAAAGCAAATTCATTATTGGAATTAACAAGGTTAATAAGGCCTGTATTATCTTTCATTTGGGCATCCATTTTATTGATTATTAACAAAAATATAGTAAAAACTAGACTAAACAAAATAAATAATTTAATATTCATTTATTACTCCATAATTACCAGAACGTGACAACTAATATAACAGTTAAAATTAAAAGAACAGCTGACTGATATCTATAATCTTTATACCATATAACTATTGCGCCTGCAGGTTTAACAGAAAGTTTGTTAAATACAAATTTATTAATAACTTCTCTGTCAGGGGCAGTAGTTAATAAACTAGCTATAACAAAATTAATTACACTAATGGCAAATAATATACCTGCAATAATAGAAAAATGAAGATTGATAATATCCATCTGGACTAATATAAAAAATATTACAGCAACAGAATGCCCCACAATAAATGTAGTAAATGCTCCTGTTGCATTACCTCTTGGCCAGAATATTCCCAGCAAATAAATTGCAGCAACAGGTGGTACAATATATGCAAGCACACCCTGTAAATATTCAAATAAAGTAGGAAACATTCCTATCATAGGGGCCCAGATGACAGATAGAACCATAAAACCTAAAGTAACATATTTACCTATTTTGGCCATATCAGTTTCTGTCAGGTGAGGATATTTAGGTTTGATAAAATCAAGAGATAAAAGTGTTGATGCAGCATTTAAAGTTGAATCCACACTGGACATAATTGCAGCAATTAAGCCAGCTAATATCAAACCTACAACTCCAGCTGGCATAAGGTGAACAATTAACGTTGGAAAAACAAGATCAGCTTTTTCAAGCTCGGGTAAGAATAACCTGGCAACAACACCTGGCATAACCATTATAAACAAAACTGGTAATTTCATTAAAGCAGCAAGCATCAAACCCCATCTAGCATTATTTAAATCTTTGGCTGCTAAAACCCTCTGAACTATAAACTGGTTAGTTGCCCAATAATAAAACCCTAATATTGGAAGTCCGATTAATGTTCCAAGCCATGGAAGTGTGGGGTCATCGATAGGCCTGATAACGCTTAACATCTCAGGGGGTGTATTACTAACTACATTATGCCATGAGAAATTAACTGCCTCAAAAACATAATAAGTTAATAAACAAGAACCGATAAATAAAACTATTGTTTGTAAGACATCAGTATAAACGACAGCTTTTAAACCTCCAAAAGCTGTATAGATGCCACAAAAAAGAGCTATTATTAAACATAGTTCCCAAATAGTTAAAAAGGGGAAAAACATTTGAAGAACTATAGCCCCTGCATAAAGACCTCCTGCAATATCTACAACAATATTTGTAAATATTAATTGTATTGAAAAATACTTCCTGCATTTAACATTGAATCTATTTTCCAGAAATTCAGGGGTTGTAGAAATTTTATTATTAATAAAAAACGGAATAAAAAATAATGCAATTAAAACCAAAACAGGTATAGCCATCCATTCATAATTAGAAACACTTATACCTGTGTTATATGCCTGCCCTGATAATCCAATCAAGGTCGAACTTGAAATGTTTGAAGCGAACAATGATAAGCCTATTACACCCCAACCAAGACTTCTACCAGCTAGAAACAGATCTTCCCCTGTTTTTGTCTTCATTGAAACTATTACAGCTATTATAGTTACAATAAGGAAATAAATTCCTATTACTACAAGGTCAATATTATGAACAGGAAATTCATATTCCACAGATTCTCTCCAAGCATAATTTGATTAATTAACTTATCTGTAAACGAATTAATATCATAAATAATAAACTTTAGTAATAAACTTTTTTATAATTCAACTAAAATACTCCTAAGATGTAAGTATAAAGTTAACAATATTGTTATTTTAAAAGAATATACATTGATTTATCTATATTAAAATTTAAATACAGTCATTAGTTCTAAGGAATTAAGCGCTGAAAGCCCAAAAGATCTTGTATTAGGGTTAGCATGTGTATATCTAAGAACGCCCCATATATTATTAGAAAAGTATCTAGATGCAAAAACATCTAATACTCTTAAATCAATATCCTGGTCATTATGATAATTACCGAAAGCAACACCAATTTCAGTCTTACCAGGTTCATAGTTATATACATCATAAGTAACTTTATCAGGATCACCAAATAGCTTCCCAAATGCTTTTATAGTAGGGTTATATGCAAGCTGATAACTAACTCCATGGCCACCAGTTCCATTGATTAGACGCACAGGAGTAGTTCCTCCATTTCCAATTATGGCTGCTTTAACAACACCAAAATTTTCAAATTTTGTTGCCAGCCTTCCACCAGCAGACCAGTTTCTTAAGTTAGTGTGAGCATCATTAAAAGAATAAGAGTGTGATACTTTAAGTTCAACTGGTTGATCTTTTACAGGTAGATCAACTTTACCCATTACGCAGTAAAAAGTCATTTCTTTACCCGAGCTACTTATATCTGTGCCCGGAATATCTATACTACCACCTGTTGATCTTAAAGCACCTGCTCGGATCATACCATTATATTTATTAAACTTTTTAACATATTCTCCGCCAATACTCATACTTCTGCCATCAGCATTTTCATAACTTAGAGCCAGATTTTGAGAGTTAAATATACTTACTGCCATAATGGTATCAGAAAAGCCTCTTTGATCTACAGCAGTTCTGTATCCTCTAATAAAAAGTCTATTAGCATGTATCAAGCCGCCTATAAAATTTACCCTGCCATACTTTTGGGGGATCCATTTTGTTAAATCCCCTGTTTCAACATAAGCTAATGTTAAATCAGCATCAGCAATATCATTTTTCCATTCACTATTGTTAATCAAATTACCGGTTCTGGCTTCAAGCCTGAATTCTGCATAAGTTTTATCTGTTAAATATGATTTTGATGTAAGCCTTAAACGTGCATCAGTAAAAGCATCAGGGTCTCCCCAATTATATCTCATTCTGATTTCAGGAGTAAAATAACTTCTTTCTTTAATTTTATCAATTTCGCTGGTTAGTTTTTCTACATCAGCTTCCTGGGTTTTTTCAAGGTTTGAAATATTTTGTGTATTTATTTCTACTCTTGCAGCAAGTGTCATTATTTCTTTTTCAAGTTCTTTTCTCAAACTATTTAATGCTGCTTTTTCCATCGCAGATAGTTGTATATTTTTTTCTTCTACGGTATTTATCAATTTTGCAAGAGCCTGAGCTAGTTCATATCTGGTAGCAGTTTTATCACCGTGAAAATTTTTATCTGGCAATCCGACAAGTATATTATATTTTTGAGATAATTCTTTAACTGCTTGATAAGCCCAGTGACTCTGATTTATATCTTCATAAATAGATTCTAAATTGCCTGGAATTGAGTTATAAGCAGTTTTATCTTTACTTAAATCTGTATTAACAACATTTTTATTTTCAACAAGATTGTTCCAATCAATTTCATTAGAATCAACAGCTTTAACTGATTGTTGAAATAAAATAATAATTGTACACAAGAAGAGCATTGAAATTCGTTTCATAATATCTTCCTCGTTAAAATGAATTCAACGCAGTATTTTTCTTGTATAATTAATCTCTTTAATAGTTAGTTTAAATATTATTAATGCATCACTCATTTAAATTTGTCCTGTTTTTTGGCTTTTGAGTTTTTAATTAACATAAAACTCTGTATTTATAAAACTTTTTATAATTTAACACTAATTTTAATTTTCTTTATCATCAATAAAGACTAAATAATTATGTTTTAAATCTAAAGAATTGTGGATAAGTGTATATATTTTCAAAAAAACTAAGGTAGCAGAAAAATAGCACCGGGCCCAAAAGGCCTGCTGTGCAGGCCTTTTGGGCCCTGGCCTCATTAACCACTGTTCCCTAATAATTTATAAACATTAGTTATTCAGAGGTCACATCAATTAATCAAATAAATATTATTCTCCCTGGTAATAGTTATTATTATCATTTATATATGAGTTGAATTAAAAATTATTTCTGTTTAATTTTGTTAACTTTACTGAACAGTTTAAAACTTTTAGCTGTCTAATCACGTAGTGATAATTAGAAGAGGTAAAAAAATGAAAAAAACTTTCATATTGGCAGTTTTAATTGTTTTTATTACATCAATACATAGTGTAAATGTTGATGCTAAGGTAATAATTGATCAGGATGTTAAGAAATTAAAACAAGATATAGTTTCTTTGAATTTAATTAATGGTTTATATTTAAGCAAGAGCCAGTTAGAGCAATATTTATGTGTATTAAACAAAGCTAAAAATAGTGAAAATCAAGTACAAAATCAGGTTCAAAGCTTTATAAATAATAAATTAAAATATTATAAAAAACTTAAATCTGAACTGATTAATAATACTACACTATCAGATAATACATTAAAAGATTCTGGAGAATCACATAGACAAGAGATACGTTTAAAAGACTATTATGAGCAAAGCTTTTATGAATATGAACAGGAATTGAAAGCCATTTTAAATGAAAATCAGCTCGAAATAGTAAATAGTTTTACCCCATGTCTTATCCCTAAAAATGACTTTATAAACCCATCAAGAGTGGGGCAGGCTAATGATTCTAAGAAATTTGAAAAAATTTTAGAAAGAGTTCACAAAATGCCAGCAAATCAATATTATCAGTTTCGCAATCATAGTTTTAATAGATATTTAGATAAGTATGAGAAACACTTTAAAGATCTTTCTCCACAGGAAGAAGCTAATGTAAAAGCCAGACTTTATAACGTTTTTGAAAAAGCAAGGTCTTTATCAGATGTTGATTTTGAATTACAAAAAGGCAGTCTGGCAGAAATAATAAAACCTCCTAAACATAATTTAGATAAAAATAGAAAGAAAAATCAATTGTCATTACTAGGAAAAGTTATGTTAAATACTAATTTAATTCCAGTTATTGAGCAAAGATTAAGGCAGGCAAATTAATGAATATACTTAAAAGTCGTCGTGAATTTCTAGAAAGTGGTTTAAAAACATTAGCCTGTTTATCACTATATTCATTAGCAGCAAACGAGAACGCTTCTGGCTTTTTTAATAATGAAAAAAAATATTATAAAAAAGCCTATTTTTATAAAAAACTGGGCAATAAAGCTATAAAATGTGAAATATGCCCTAACAGTTGTGTGGTCTCATCTGGAGGAACAGGTAAATGCAAAGTTAAAAGAAACATTGAAGGAGAATATTATACAATTGTATACTCTCGCCCTGCTGTAATTCAAATAGATAATGTTGAAAAGGCCCCCTTGTATCATTTTATGCCTAATGCTAAAATGCTATCAATAGCAACAGCAGGTTGCAATTTAACCTGTAAATATTGTCAAAATTGGCAGTTTTCACAATCTTCTCCAGATCAGATAAAATCTTTTGACCTTACACCACAACAAGTCGTAAATAAAGCAAAACAATCAGGCTGTCAGGTAATTAGTTTCTTTTATACAGAGCCAGCAGTTTATTATGAATATATGTATGACATTGCACTAATAGCAAAAAAAGCTGGATTAAAAACTATAATGGTTACAGCAGGTTATATTAATCTTGAACCATTAAGGTATTTAAGTAATGTTATAGATGCATTTACTGTTGGATTAAAAGGTTTTAATGATAATTATTATCGTTCTGTCATTGGAGGAAATATAGAACCAGTCAAAAATACATTAAAGTTTTTAAAAACCAATCATAAACATATAGAAATAGTTAATTTAGTTGTACCAACATTGAATGATAATCAATCAGAAATTAACTCCCTTGTAAAATGGGTAAAAACAAATCTAAGTAATGATATACCACTTCATTTTGCAAAATTTGCACCTCAATATAAACTTCAAAATCTACCACCTACTTCACTAAATACTTTGAATAAATCATTACAAATAGCAAAAGATAATGGTTTAAAATATGCTTATATTGATAATTTGCCCGGCCATGAAGGGCAGAATACATATTGCCCTACCTGTAAAAAAAGCATAGTTAGAAGAGTTGGGTTTAAGGCTGTTGAAAACTCAATTAAATCTTCCAGGTGTGTTTATTGCGGTGCTGAAATTTATGGAAAATGGTAATGAATTATAAGCTTATTAGTTATTTTTTAATAGGTTTAATATCTATAACAAGTCAAATTATTCTTTTAAGAGAGTTTTATGTTGTTTTCTGTGGTATCGAAATAGCTTTTGGTATCGTATTATCAAACTGGTTACTTCTGACAGGTGCAGGAAGTATTCTTTCTAATTTTATTGTAAATAAAGTCACAAATATAAAACAGTTGTTTACATTGTCTATATTGATTCCTACAATATTATTACCTTTGCAAATTACTTTTATTAGATCATTGTCAGCTATTGCTAATTTACCTGATGGCGAAAATTTTTCATTATTAAATATCTGGTTATACTCTTTTATCATACTAATACCTGGTTGTATTAGTATTGGCATGGAATTTAACTATGCTTGTGAGCTACATAATCTTTCAAATAAAAATAAAACAAGTACTGGAAACAAAATATATATGTACGAAACCCTTGGAGCATTGCTGGGAAGTTTATTACTAACATTTATTTTTTTAGATCGTTTTAATCCACTAACTTTGAGTCTGTTCTTATTTTGTATTACAATTTTGTTTACATCACTATTTTACAGAAATAAATCAATTTTGTATTTAAGCTTATTATTATTACTACTTTTAGTATCACCTTTATCAACAAATATAAGTTCTTTTATTGACAACTATAGATGGCAAAATATATGCAGTGATTTTATTGTAAAAGAGTCAATTGAATCTAATTATGGCAATATATCAATTATAGAATATTCAGGTGAAAAGTCTTTATATATAAATTCTAAAAACAGTGCTAACTTATCTGATAACTATTCATATCAAAATATTATTCATGTATCTGCAAATCAAAGTTCAGATATATCTAATATTTTAATCATTGGTAGTGGTTATAATGGTATAATAACTGAATTACTTAAATATAAGCCTGACCAAATAGATTATATAGAACCAGAGTATAAAGTTTTTGATATTATAAAAAGCTATATTAATGACGAAAATCAAAATAGTTTATGTCATAAAAAGCTAAATTTAATAGTTGATGACCCAAGGCATTATGTTAATAACACTGAAACAAAATATGATTTAATAATAAATACTGAACCTGATCCATTTAATTCATCAATAAATCGTTTTTATACTGTTGAATATTACAAGAATATTAAAAAAATACTTACACCTGGTGGAATTTATGCTTTTAAATTAAGTTCTTCTGATACTTATTTTGGGCCTGAAATGCTAAAATTAAATTCTTCTATTTATCAAACCTTATCAAAAGCTTTTGGTAATATACTAATAATCCCTGGATCAACTGCAATTATCCTGGCTTCAGATAAAAAATTAATTACGTCAAGTGAAAAATTACAAAATAAATACAATAAAAGCAATATTAACTCAGATTATTTTTATCCAGAAATATTTGAACAATTACTACAGCCTGAAAAGATCTTATTCGTTGAAAAAGAAATTAAAAACTATAAAGAATATTTAATTAATACTGATTCTAACCCGATATCATATTTGTTAAATGTTTATATTTACAATAAATATACTGATTCATCAAACAAAATATTTGATATATTGAATAAAATTACTTTATACTGGCTTATTATTATTTTTGTGATTATTATTTCAATAATTACTCTGGTAGAAATACTTTTCAATAAATCTTTTTATCAAATATATAGTATGTTTATCTTAGGTTTCAGTGGTATAAGCCTTAATATTATATTAATGTTAATATTTCAAAGCAATTATGGAGTTTTATATCATTATATTGGCTTAATTATTGCCGTTTTTATGTTTGGTATAGCAACAGGATGCTATTTTTATAATTATGTTTCAGTAAGTAATATTAATAAAAACTATCTATTTAAAGCAATAATTATACTCTTTATCATCCTGTGTCTCTTTATATCAATAGCTGTTATGTTTAATATTGATTTATTTAACATAACAACAATATTGGTTCTGAACTTATTATCAGGTTTTATTGTAGGATATAGTTATTCATATATAAACGAATCTTATATTAACCATATAGGAAGCACTTATAATGGTATGATATATGCTATTGATTTACTAGGAGCATCTATAGGGGCACTCATACTCAGCAGTGTTTTGATACCAATAATCGGTATATCAATGACATGCCTATTTCTTGTTTTTATTAATCTTTTTGTAATTATTAAATCTCCAATTAATTTTTAAATGGCTATTTTATGATATTATTAGCTTGAAAAGTAAACTTGAAATTGGGTTGTAAAGACAACAATACAAATGTATTCTGATCATATTATTTGATATTCTTTTTTATTAAATATAAAATTAATAGCTGAACAGCAAAGATTTTAATAGATTATATGTAAACATTACAAAACAAATAAATAGTATGAAGTGTTAATAAATAAGGGAAAGAATAATGACAACAGAACAAAAATATCGACTTGTTACCAGAAGTGACTTTGATGGTTTGGTATGTGCAGTATTATTTAAAAAATTAGACATGATTAATGACATAAAATTTGTGCACCCCAAGGATATGCAAGATGGGATTATTGAAATCTCTGATAAAGACATAACCACAAACTTGCCATACGTTGAAGGCGTATTTCTTGCTTTTGACCATCACCTAAGTGAAACCATTAGAAATAAAGGCGTAAGAGAAAATCATATTATTGACCCTGATGCACCATCAGCAGCAAGAGTTGTTTATGATTATTATGGTGGCTCAACTGCATTCCCCGAAGAATGGGATAATATGATGGATGCTGTAGACAAAGCAGATTCTGCGCAGTTCTCTCTTGATGAAATATTAAACCCAAAAGATTGGGTACTTTTAAATTATCTGATGGATCCTCGTACAGGTCTAGGAAGATTTAGAGAATTTAGAATCTCTAATTTTCAGCTTATGATGGATTTAATTGATTATTGTAAAGACAAAACCATTGACGAAATAATGGAAATACCAGATGTAAAAGAACGTGTTGAATTATATTTTGATCAAACAGAGAAATTTAAAGATCAGGTTAAACGCTGCTCAACAGTATATAAAAATCTAATTGTTCTGGATTTAAAAGAAGAAGAAACTATATTTGCCGGTAATCGTTTTATGATATATGCACTATATCCAGAAACAAATATTTCTATGCACGTAATATGGGGCTTCAAGCAACAAAACACTGTTTTTGCAGTTGGTAAATCAATAGTAAACAGAACATCAAGAACTAATATTGGAGAATTAATGCTTCAATATGGTGGTGGTGGCCATCAAAATGCCGGAACCTGCCAGATTGATAATGATAAATGTGATATTGTCAAAAAAGAGCTTATTAATAGAATTACTGCCGAAGGCTAATATATTAAAATCAGCTTTTATAATTGATAAGTTGCATAAAATTTCTGTGTTCTGTACCAGAACGTTATAATTAAACTGTTGTAAATTCAGTTTTTTTAATATGTAATAATTGCTGGAATAGTTTTTAATGAAAAACCTTCTGGAAGTGGTTTGACATTATGATAGGCCAAATCCGTACCTTCAGGGTCAGGGTTTAGAGAAGCCTGCTCGGCATTACTATAGCCCTTTTGTTCTATTTTATGGGTACACAGTGGATTTTCACAATATTCACTAGCAAAACCATAAGCTCTTTCCGTACAACCCCCACGGCATATGTCGCTAAATAAACATTGATGACAATAGCCAGTCAACATGTCTTTTTCAAATCGTCTATTGTATGGGAATGCTCCTTTTTGAGCCCAAATTTCTTTAAGAGGTTTTTCTCTTATATTACCTTCAACAAAACGTTCTCCAGGTAAAGATAAACACCCCTTAATATTGCCATTGCTCTCAATTCCTATACATCTTGTACCGGCATGACAACCTTCCCAACCCATTGGATGTAAAAATGGGTCCAGGTTTCCAAAATAACCAAAACAATCTGCACCTGTTACATAAAGTCTTTTAAAACGTTTGTCAGTAGCAACAATAAATTTTGCAGCTTCATAGAATTGGGCTTCAGTAATAGCAAATTCTTTTTTCATTCTTCCCTGGGGTGTAGCTACTTGAATCTGCCAGGCATCAATACCATAAAGCAAAACTATCTGTTTAATCTTTTCTAATTGATGAAAGTTAATTCTTTGCAAAGAGGTAACAATAGATGTATAAAGTCCTGCATTAAGCAGCATATCTAAAGATTGAAGAGCTCTATTAAAACATCCCTGTTGCCCTCTAATATAATCATGTAAGAAGGCTTCGCCAGCGTCAAGGCTTATTGCTGTAGATCTTGGTTTAAGTTTTTGCAAAATAGCAACTTTATCAGGAGTAATAAGGCACCCATTGGTTACAAATGTTAAATCCATACACCTTTGACGGATTTTATGAGCGATAATAGCCCAATCTTTCCTTAAAAAAGGCTCTCCCCCAGACATAGTAACCAGTTTGCAACCCATATCAGCAAGCTGGTCAACCAGATCAAGTGCTTCTGAAGTTGTTAGTTCATCTGGCCTGGTGTCAGTTTCACAATCAGAACCACAATGTATGCAGTTTACATTACACTTGAAGGTAACTTCCCATACTGCTACTTCAGGCACATAACTCATTTTAATCCTCCCTAATTGTGGATAAAACAAATCTAACTTAGCTAATTATAACAAAATACTGAAATATATAAACAGTAATATATTTGTATTGCTGCAACACAAAAAACCAGTAATTATTCAATCTTCATCCATAGTGATAACAATGTTTGGAGTTAGTTTTACACCTTAATTCCAATAAAAAGTTTTGTTATGATAAAATTTCCATATTAATTTATTGTTCTTAGAAACTAATTATTAATTCCAGGAAAGACAAGGCAATTATATAATGTTTATTTTCTTGGATTAGTATACAATTTTTTCATATTACAAAAGGAATTAGCAAATATATTATTAATATTTAAATAATAAAGGATTATTTATGGGCTTTGTATCAGATATCATTAGTAAATTTAGTGGTAATAAGGAAGAAAAATTTTGGAACTGGATCATAGAAAACAAAGAACGGCTCGAAAATTTAAAATCTGAACCGTTACAACTTATGCAAGAAATCTCTCCAGCTCTAAAAAAATATAATAAATCGATAACTCTTGAAGTTGGATGTAATAAAAACAACAAAATTGATCTAATAATAAGTGCTGATGGAGTTAAAGATTTTTTTCCTATTGTGGAAAAACTTACATCGGTAGCTCCTGAACTTGATAACTGGAATATAATTGCTTTCAGGCCTAGAAGAACTCTCGAAAATAAAATTAATTTATCTGGAATAGATTTTGACCCCTGTGAGATCAAATTAAAAGTTAACTGCTCTGATAATGCTTTCGATATAGATATCTATCATCCTGATTTAACAGAAACCAATTTTGCTTTAATAGCATCTGGTTGTTTTATTTTGCTTGATATAGCACTTGGAGAATATAATGTTGCCAAAAAAGTCAGGTATATTGATTTTAAAAAACTTCCTGAAAAATATGATAATCTTGAACTTATAGCCTTCACAGGGTTAGCAGAAGCTTTTGATAATTTTTATCAATCATAAACAAACCGCCTCTACAAATTTGAGGCGGCATCTACTTTGATCACTAGGCGATATAAAGCAGGAATATTAATCTCCCCCATCTTTAATCATGGCAAAGCATATAATATTTTTACTTTAACCTTTCTTTATTTAACTCAGTTCGCTTAATTAATATAATAATACTGATTTGTTAATCATTAATTACTGTTATGTTAAATCTATGTTAAATTTATTAAGCAGGAATTATAGATAACCTGTTTTCAATAGCATTTACAAAAGTGCTTATGCTTTCTTGATTTGCCCTGAAAAATAATTCTGGTTCAACTCCCTCACATTCTGACAGCAAAATACCTTTAGAAGTTTCAATTACATCAATTCTTAAATACAAAGGAACCCATTCATCATTTATTTTATCCACTTCAAAATACATTGTTTCTCTAAAAGCTTTTATTATTTTATCATACATATTAACAGCTGTGTTTATGACTATATCAGAAGGTTCGATAAATTGAAGTCCTCCTCCTGCTTCAGCATGAACTAGTATTTCTCCTTCCATAGGTGTTTTATGAATTGAATGAGAATATTTACCATCAATAAAAATAAGTGACCATTCACCATTAGTAGCAATTTCAGGTATAAAAGCTTGAATTATATAAGACCTTGTCGATGCAAGGTTGTTAAATTCATCTTGATAATCAATGGCTTCCTCTTCTTTCTTAATAAATTTTAATCCTTCTCCGGCTGCAGCTATTGAAGGCTTAATAACAAAAGGCCCTAAAAACTTATAGAATGATTCCAGATTAACTTTCTGGCCTTTTTCAATATAATTAGTAGGCACAATTAAAATATTATTTGCTTCAAAATCTCTAAGATAGTGCTTATCGTATAACCACCTGATAAGCTGTGGCTTGTTTTCAAGTTTTATATTGCTAAATTGAAGAAATTCAATCCAGTTAAGAAACAATTCTCTATTTTCAGCGTTATCCATATAATCCCAGGGGGAACGAACTATTAAAATATCGTATTTTATTATATTGTCCAGAACTTCACCCCATATTACTGGTTCTACCTGGTAATCTCTCAGCCTTAACTCGTCAACAATAATCTGATCATCTGGGGTAAAAGGTGGTTCTATCGGAATAATGTCTGGTTCAGCATTAGTTGGGAAGTAACATTCGAGTTTTTCAGGCTTACATGTTATAAATCCAATTTTTTTTTGATTATTCATTTTTAACATACCCGTGCCAATACTTTTGTATTTTTTACTGCTCAAATTTAATCCAGGCTACATTAAATGGTTTTAATTTATACAATAAAACATTATTAAATACCTCTATTGTTTCACCTGTTATTAATTCCTGAGCTTTGTTATTATTTGTTAGCTCTATTTCTGCTAAATCAAATTTTAATTCAATTATATCATCTGAAACGTTTGTTAGTGAAAGAATTGCTTTATTTTTAATTTTATTAATTCTAAGTATTGAAAAGACTTTCTCGTTTACAAAGAGCACTTTTTGTGATGCATCCGGGCTAAAAGCTTCTTCATTAATTCTAATTTTAATAAGATTAAGATATCGATTAAAAACTTTATATCTTATAGTTTCTGGATTATTAAGCTCCTTCAACAGTTCTGACAATTGAAACTTTTCTCTATTAATAGATCTAAAAGTTAATTGATCTTTTAAATCAAGGGTATCATAATAATTCATTGAACCAAGTAAACTATGAATATATATTCCAGGCACACCTTTCAAAGCTAAAAGGATAGATTGAGAAGCTATAAATCGATCCACTTTCTTATTATCACTATCCCCTGGCTCTGACAGAGCATCCATATAATTTATATTCATTTCATATGGGCTTTTATTTCCATCTCCATCACTCTTTACAGATATATTACCCTTTCTGGATTTTATTTTATCCAGAACAGTTTTAATTTCTGATTCAGGCAAAATATTTCTGGCTGGCATTATACCTATACCATCATGAGATGCCATAAAATTAAAGAAATATGTCTTATCACTTTTTAAATCTAACTCCAGAGAATCTGCCCACTGAGATAAATAATTTGCATTAGATGTTTGAAAAGCATGAAGAGCCAGAGGTGGCAAGCTAAAATTATATACCATATGTGCTTCATTATAGCCATTCCCCCAATAACTAATATTTTCTTTATGAGGAACATTTGTTTCAGTAATAATTTTAACCTGTGGAGCTATCTCTTCAAAGATATCTCTAAATAATTGCACAATTTTATGAACTTGTTCTAAGTGAATACATTTTGTATTATCCTCTTTCCACGCATAGCCAATTGCATCCATTCTAATAATTTTAGCTCCATTAGCAACATAATTAAGCAATATATCAATCATTTTTATCAGTACAACTTCACATTTAAAATTTAAATCAATCTGATCAGTACTAAATGTTGTCCAGATAAATTTTGTCTTGCCGCTATTAGTCTGGAATTTTGTTAGCAACGGCCAGGGCCTGGGCCTTACAACTGTTGAATAGTTATAATCTTCTGGCTTTTCTATAAAATAATCAGCATATTGAGAATTATCATTCAAATATTCTTTGAACCAATTGTGATATTGCGAAACGTGATTTACTACCAGGTCAGCCATCAAGGTAAAATCTTTAGAAATATTTTGTATATCTTCCCATGTCCCTAGTTCAGGATCAATCTGATCATAATCAATTACTGAAAAACCATCGTCTGAAGAATATGGATGAAATGGTAAAATGTGTATACCAGAAATTACATCTTTTGTATTATTTTTAAAAAACTTATGAAGGGTTTTTATAGGATTAATTCCATCTTCTTTTATTTGATCACCGTAAGTTATTATTATAATATCCCTCTGAGAGAGGTCATAATAATCTTTCATTATAACATCTCTATATTTATTTATTATATTATTAATCTTGGTAAGAATAGTTTCTGCTTTATCTTTACCATATAAAAATTCTAACTTTTCTAACATTTTAGCAACCCTCATTATTCTTTTACTGCACCCGATGTTAACCCTGATATTATTTTTCTTTGGAAGAAAAGAACTATTAAAACCAATGGAATTGAAGTTATAATAGAAGCAGCAGCCAGATCTCCCATTACATATCCTGACCCTGTAGGAAACAGACTTATATCTGGAGGTATTGTTCTTGACATTTTTGTTGCTGTAAATGATATCGCAAATATAAATTCATTCCAGCAATAAACAAATATTAAAATGGCTGCCGTAGCCAGCCCCGGGCTTAATAATGGCAAAAATATATTCCAGAATATCTTAAAATCTGAACATCCGTCAATTTTTGCTGATTCTTCTAATTCTTTAGGTATTTGTTTAAAATAACCTGCTAAAATCCAGATTGATATAGGTAAACAAAATACCGTATATGGAATAATTAATGACAATATTGAATCTCTTAATCCAAGAGTTCTAAATATCATATATAAAGGGCTTAATGTGGCTATCGATGGAAACATTGATACAGATAAAAATATAAACAAAAACAATTTTCCAAATCTAACATTTTTACGAGTTAGAGCATAAGCTGTTAGCGTAGCTATAGATAATGATAATATTGTTGTTATTAAAGCTACAATAAAACTGTTTCTTATGATAAAGAAGAAATCTCGCTCTTCAAACAGTTTTAAATAGTTAAGAATATCAAAATTCATAAGCACAAAAGAGGTACTGCTTAAGTCATTATGGGCAAAGGATATTATTAATAGCCATACCAGGGGCCCAATACACCATATTAATAATAAGAGTGTTAGAATATAAAAGCTATTATTTTTGATATATCTAAGCATTAATCAACACCTTTAGTTTTGTAGCTAAACATATAAATATAGAAAACACTTATAAACGCTACACATAAGAAAATAAATACGGCAATAGCTGAACCGTATCCAAATTGAAGAGTCTGAAACAAAGTTTTATAAGAATAAATAGCCATTATTTCAGTACTATTAGCCGGGCCACCATTAGTAAGAACGTATATAATTGAAAATGCACTAAATGTATCCATTGTTCTAAACAGCAAAGCCACTAGTATCGATGGCATTAAAAGTGGCAGAGTAATATTCCAGAAACGCTGAAGTTTATTTGCACCATCAACATAAGCTGCCTCATACAATTCTTCTGGAATCAGAGATAAACCACCCAGTAACAACAAACACATAAAAGGTGTATATTTCCATACGTCAGCCAGGATTGCAAAATTCATTGCCCAGAATGGGTCACCAAGCCAGTTAAATTTATGTTGCATCAGTCCTAAAAATACAAATGTATTGTTTATCAGGCCATCCTGTGTGTTTAAAAAAATGTCCCAGGTTTTTGCAGCTATTACAGTGGGAATTATCCATGGTATTAATATACCTGTTCTCAATAGCCCCCGGCCTTTAAATTGACGACATAGCATCAAAGCTATAGCCAGACCAAGAACCAGTTCTATTGAAACAGAGAAAAAAGTATAATATAAATTATTAAAAAAACTATTCCAGAAGCGTGAGTCTTGAAAAAGATGAATATAATTATTAAAACCTACAAAATACTTAATATTAAAAACTAATAAATAACGATATAAGCTTAAGTAGAATATATTAATAACGGGTATAACAGCCACGCAAATTATCAAAATCAGAGCCGGAGACACTAACAAGAGTGCTTTTCTTTCTTCTAATGTTATTTTTAGCTTGTTAGAATTAATCAACCCTTGCTCCTCTTTTCAACATCAAGAATATATTGAATTTGTTTTTTAGCACTATAAAGACAATCCTGTGAGGTTCTTAAATTGCCAATAATAGCAGAAAATTCAGATTGAAGAATATTAGAAAACATTATATAAAATGGACTTAACGGTCTAGGTTTAACTGTAGGAATAACTTTGTCATAGTATTCTTCAAGGTACGGATCTACCTTTAATAATTCTTTATCTTTATATAATGATTTTCTTGAAGGTTTATAGCCCCCATAAATAGCAACATGTTTTTGTGCTTCAGGAGATGTAATAAATTTAATAAACTCATAAGCTTCGTCCGGGTGTCTGGAATATTTATTGATACCAAGTTGATAACCACCAAGAATTGGAGAACTTTCTTTATTAGGGAAATGTGGTACATTTGAAAAAGCTACCAGACCTTTTAAGGGAGATTTATCCCCATTAATAATTCTATTTGAGTAAGCCCAATCTCTAATAAATATAGCATTACCATTTAAAAAGGTTTTTCTTGCTATACCTTCATTAGCTGTTTTTACAAGGTCAGGAGAAACACCTGTGTTTATGAACTTACGCATCATATCTAATGCCTGTCTGGTCTGTATACTATCAATCACTACATCATTATTAATAAGAATTTTTCCCCCGTTACCATAAATAAACTCCAGTGCATTACAAACCAGACCTTCATATTGTTTACCCTGCCACAAAAAACCATACAGATCAGGATTATTTTCTTTTTTCAAAATATAATCAGCCGTTTCTAATAATTCCTGATATGTTTCAGGAGGTTTTAATTTATATTTATCGAGTAAATCTTTTCTATAATAGAGAAGGCCACTATTAAACATCCATGGAATAGCATATAATTTATCTTCAAAAGAATTAGCTTCTACCAGGACCGGTATAAAATCATTGTACTCATCTTTCTCAAGATAACCTGTTAAATCTTTAATCCATCCAGCCTTGGCAAATTCTTTAACCCATATTACATCAAGCCCAATAATATCAATGCCTTCAGTTTTACCTTCAAGGTTAATTACATAAAACTGGTGTTGTAAATCAGATGAAGCAGGTAATAGTTCTTCTTTTATATCAATATTAGGATGTGTTTTCTCAAATTCTTTAATTAATTCAGTAAAAAATTCCTTCCTGCCCCCAAAAAAGCTAAATGATTGTATATCATAATGTTTAAAAACAAGTGTAACTTTTGGGGATGATTGTTTTTGGGTTTCTACATCTTTTTTGCAAGAATTTAAAAGCAATATCCCAAATAATAATATAGTTATAATACATATATAAGATATTTTTAAAAATTTCATTCGTTTAAAATCATACCCTCGATATTTGTTCGATTGAAATATTATTAAAATAATCCTTTTGCAGAGTCAATAATAAATTATATTTAAGATGAAAATCTTTTTATTATGTATTATTTTTGCTTAATTGATAATTAACTCAAATAAAAACATTATGCGTTCAAACCAACAAATTATTGTGATTCATTTAATTTTTTAGCAATTTTTTCAAGGTCTCTAATTTTTTTATATTCTCCAACATCAAACCAGATGCCCTGACAACCATTCTCGCAAAAATCAAGTTCAATGCCATAAACATTTCTGGCTACCAGGTCACAATTGCACCTCGGACATATTAATGCCATGTTATTCTCCAGATAAATTACTAACTTTTAATTTTATCAAAAAATTAATTGAGATAATTGATGAGATTTCTACACAACTCAATATTAAGAAGATATCAGGTATTAGCTACTTAAAAAGGCAGAATCCCTGATTTATTTTGTGTTTTTATATTGTTATGTATAATCATTTTAATTATTTTCCCTGTTAATAAACTCGTTAATGTTTAATTATAACAACAAAACCCATCCTGACACCTTTAGAATATGGATTATATTGAAGTTGAGGAGATAAATCAATACCATATTTGTCACTTATTTCACCAAATTTTTTATAGATTTTGTCTACAGGTTTTTTAAGAACTGTTTTATATAAAATTATACCTGCCAAACTACCTGCTGCATTTGTTGCAAGATCTCTAGGAGAAGGTGATACATAGCAACCTTCTACCGCATATTCCCATGCAACGTTAGTTATTTGAGATAATACTATTGCTTCAAGATCAGAAGCTCCGGATGCTTTTAAATAATTAGTTAAAAGAAAATATTCTAATGGATGACCGACATTATTAACAAGAAACTGGCCATCATCAGCTCTCCAGCCATCTTTTAGTTGCGCAATCGGATGTTTAAAGTTTTTAAATAATTTTTCTTTTGCCTGCCCACCGTCAATAGATTTTTCTATACTTCTTGATACTGCCATCCCACCTATAGCAATAAAACTGGCAACATTTTTAATTCTTTTATCCTGAGAATTTAACCTGTTATCTTCAGTTATTTCAAGAACACTAAGTTCTTCAGGCAGCTCAATTTCACCATTGTCTTTAATTTTTACCTTATCAATCATATTTTCAGGAATAAATATAATTGTGTCATAATCCGGTTCAGTAATTTCTACATTACCTTTTAAGGTTTTTCTACTAGACTTATTCGCATTAAATTTGGCTTTTATAGCATCGGCTTCTTCTATTAATAATTTTAATTCAATATCGTCATCTAGGGTTTCATATAAATATAAGCTATCAGAAATTTCTTTATTATTCTGTAAATCATTTTTAGCAATTTCATTTATTTCTTCAGCATTAACAACCAGAAAATTTAAGAAAATTGCAACAAATACTAAAGCTACAATAAAAATACTTCTGTTGATCATACTTAATCTACCTTTAGCAGTTGATAATTTGAATTCAAATTATATTTAATAGTTATTATACAGGGTTATAAACATTACTTAAATATTGAACATATAATAGAATAGAACCCTTTAATCTTCATAATAGCTATTATCACTTAATTTCTGTTGTTTTTCTTTAGAAATTAAATTTTTATTAAAATTTCGCATTATTACAATACATTTTCAACAAAACTCTTTTATAAAGCTTTTTCTTTATACTTATCCTTGAAAGTAATCTATAGATTCCAGATTATAGAGGCAGGGTGTTTTTACCTGCTGCGCACAAAAACACCCTATAATAATTTAACCCGGATTATTCACAAAGTTTCGGAAATAGATCTTTATCGAGGGTTCAAAAGGTCCGGAGGTGGGAGC
>JBFMGH010000577.1:0-6886 GCA_040752795.1 Cyanobacteriota bacterium | reverse complement strand
GGGTGTTTTTGTGCCCCCGCACCCCCCAAAAACACCCTATAATAATTTAAAGCCATATATCGTTTACTTCCGTGGATTGGTATAATTCATGAATTTGTTAATTTTACGAAAACTTGCTTCTAATGACACATTCTAAAAATACTGAATTTACAGTGTGTTAATTCAGTTGATAGTTCTCAGAAAAATACAACCTCCTCGCTTATTTTTGATTTGTGTAATCCGGGTTAAGTAAGCATATTTTTTTAGCTATAAAAAAGAAAGAAGACTAATAAAACTTCCTAAAACAATTCCTATTCCAACAACAAAAAAAACACCACCCAGGATGTATACCAGCATTCTATCATCTTGCTCAACAATAAGAGAGGTTTCATTTTGATTTTGTATATAGGCATTAATCTGGCTAGAAATCTTTTGTTTATCATCATAGCCAGAACTCCAGATCTGAGTTAATGGAATTTCGTCAGTATTTGTTACTAAAGTAACTCGATATGTAGTTCCGTCATCATCATGATCTTCATCAACATAAGCTTTTAACAAACTGGCAACGGGTATTTCCTGCTCTTTTCTATCAAAAGTTTTTTGCTGTATTAGTTTACAGGTTCCGCCTGGAGATGGTTGAACTCTTTCGCATATCAGTGTTGTTTTACAGGCCAAAAAAAGTATAACTGCAAGCCCTGCCATTGCAAACACCGCTCCAAAAATAAACATAAAAAATGGTGATGCTTTACTTCCTCTTGTTTTCATATATTCATCTCCGTTATTTCTACCCAATAATAATTAAAATAATTATATCAATAAAATGTGTTATAAATAACTTAAAAGGTTTCGGGTTGCAGAAAGTATCTTCAGATAACAAAAGAGCAAAACAAATATTTCTGGCGCTCTTACACTGGTTTAAGTTAATCTGCAATTTAGTAATTATTCCAAGATTGCAATTACTGTTAGCAAAAACACACCCTACAACCTCCTCACTGATTCCTGATTTGCGAATAATCCAGGCTAATGTTTTATAAAATACCAGTGATTATTGATTAGTGAAAAGATTGCTCAAAAAGACTTCTGCAAACAATTTTAAATTCATTAGTAAAATAAAATGTTTTAACTTCAAACAATAATGTTTTATAATTATCTAGACCAATTTATTTTTTAGTGGGTAATTTAATGGAAAAGCTACTTAATATAAGAAACAACA
Source organism: Cyanobacteriota bacterium (assembly GCA_040752795.1). Taxonomy (GTDB): domain Bacteria; phylum Cyanobacteriota; class Vampirovibrionia; order JBFMGH01; family JBFMGH01; genus JBFMGH01. The sequence goes on along the minus strand of JBFMGH010000577.1, from coordinate 5,694 downwards.
CAATTCTGTTAACCTTACTATTTGGAATTTGCGGATTTATCTGTTTACTGTTTTTTAATATGGTTTATGCATTTAGCTTTTTATTTGGTGCCTTAATAAGTTTATTTTATCTATGGCATTTAAGCTTTAGTGTTTCAAAATTAAGTGCAGAAAAGAAAAATATAAATTCCATTATTAGACTGGCAATATCAATATCTTTTATGATATTAATTGGTCATATATTATCATTAAATTTTATTGTGATTTGTTTAGGATTTTTATGTAATCATTTAGCATTATTAATTCAAGTTAGTTTGCAGATAGTAAAGGATAAGGTTGGTCGAAGTTGCAAATAAACATTGGAGATCACTGGCTGGGAGATATACCATTTTTACCGTCACCAATTAATACGGTTCATCTGGATACAATAATAACTTCCTGGATAGCAATGGCTGTAGTAATAATATTAGCCTTAATAATAACAAGGAACTTAAATCGGGTACCCGGCAAGATTCAGATAGTAGCAGAAGGCTTAATGAAATTTCTGGATGATATTAGTGTATCTCAAATGGGCAAAGAAGGCATAAAACATACCCCGTTAATAGCCTCGCTTTTTTTGTTTATTTTAGCTGCTAACCTCTTAAATAATATACCACTAAAATTAATACATTTGCCTGACGGTGAATTTGCTTCACCAACAAATGATTTAAACGTTACAGCATCACTAGCAATCTTAGTTTCTATATATTATTTCGGTGCAGGTATAGCGAAAAAAGGTTTTGGATATTTTAAACATTATTTCAAGCCATTCCCAGTATTAGCACCATTAAACTTTTTAGAAGACTTTACCAGGCCTGTTTCACTATCCGTAAGGCTTTTTGGCAATATACTTGCCGGAGAAGTTATAATAGGAATTTTAATAGCATTTTTCTTTATGTTTTCACAAATAATAGCAATAATAGTTATACCTGTGGAATCAGTAATTTTGGTATTTGTATTGTTTGAATTATTCATAGCAGTAATTCAGGCTTTTATATTTGCAGTGTTGTCAGCCTCGTATGTGGCGATGGCAACCAGTGATGATCACTAATAGGAGGAAAGATATGGATGCAGAAGCTGCTGCTGTATTAGCAATAGGAATAGGGGTCGGATTGGCTTCTATAGGGCCCGGTGTAGGCATGGGTACTGCAGTTGGTGCAGCTATCGATGGTATGGTTCGCCAGCCTGAATCTGAAGGTAACGTTAGAACAACCATGTTTATTGGTTTAGCCTTTATGGAAGCGTTAACAATTTATGCACTCGTTGCTGCTTTAATTCTCTTGGCAAAATATGTATTAAAAGCTTTCTAAGCAAATTCAAGGAATCAGAGTATGCTTTTACATTTTGACGCTACAATAATAGTCATAGCTATTAGTTTCATAATATTTGCAGCTATAATGCATCATGTATTTTATCTGCCAATGAGAAGGGTTATTGAAGAACGAGATGATTACGTAAATTCTCATAAAGATGAAGCTAAAAAACTAACAGATGAAGCAAAAGAAATTATTACTGTGTATAACCAGAAGTTAAATAAAGCAAGGTTAACCGGCCAGGCAACTATAGAATCAACAACTGTTAAAGCAAAAGGAGAAAAATCTCAAATAATTTCAACTGCTTCAAACAATGCTCATGACGAAATCAAAACAGCAAGAACAGCCTTAAATGAAGAAAAGAATAAGGCCGTTGAAGTACTTAAGAATGATGTAGCACCTTTAGCACAGCAAATAATAGCAAAATTATTAAGTGCCGATGTAGCTATATCAGGAATAGATCAGGAGAAAGTTGAAAAAATTCTGAGGAGTTAAGTTGTGGAAAATTTCTTTTGCCTGATATTAGCATCAGCTGATAGCGCCGCAAAAACTGCACATACTGCAGCAAGTGAAGCTGCTCATGAAGCTCCAAAGTTTATTGACCAATTAATACATTCCAATGTATATAGCGTTATAATAGCTTTTGCACTTATTTACTGGCTTGTTAAAAGGTATAATTTACTTTCAGGAATTGATGACGCACAGAAAAAAACAATTGATGATTTAAGAAGTGCTGAGAAATCGAAAGAAGATGCTATAAATCAATTAAAAGAAGCTGAAAAACGTTTAAGTAAAGCAAAAGAAGAGGCAGATCAAATTATTGAAAATGCTGAAAAACTTGCTATTAAAATCAAAGCAGATATAATTGCTGAAGCCGAAAAAGACGCAGAAAGAATACTGAAACAAGCATCAAAAAGCATACAAAATGAAAAAGAACTGGCAAGGGAGGATCTCAAAAGAAACCTCACTTTTGCAGCTGTTGAAGTCGCAAAAGATAATATTAAAAACTCTTTAGATGAAAACTGGCACCGTAAAATAATTCAAGACTTTGTAGATAATCTTTCAAACGTAAAGGTTAAATAACTTATGGCTGAAGAAATAGGAATTACAACGATAGCTGACAGATATGCCGAGGCAGTTCTTGATATAGCTCAAGAAAATGATTGCCTTGACTTTGTCAAGAATGATTTAAATACTGTCACAAATACAATTAAAAATAACTCGGATTTCAAAGATTTCTTATTTCACCCAATTATCCCTATTAATGACAAAAAAGAGATAATTGATAAAATATTTATTGGCAAAATAAACCCCTATGTAATAAATTTAATTAAGCTATTAATTGATAGAAACAGAATATTTATCTTTCAAGCCATAACTAGCAGCTTCCAAAAACTTTTTAATAAACGTTTTAATATTACTATCGCTACAATTACAACTGCAGTTGAACTAAATGAAAGTATTAAAGAATCTATTAGACAAAAGCTTGCAGATTTATTATCCAAACATGTTGAAATGGAAAGCAAAATAAACTCAGATATTATTGGCGGAGTAATAATACAAATTGACGATAATATAATTGACGGCAGTATTCGTGGTCGTTTAGAAGAATTTAAAAGACAATTAGTATAAGGGAAATATACATTATGACTAACATAAGACCAGATGAGATATCCTCACTAATTAAAACAAAAATCGAAAGCTATGATAGCGATCTTAGTGTTTCAAATATTGGAACAGTAATAGAAGTTGGCGATGGAATAGCCCGTATTTTTGGATTACGACAGGCAATGAGTATGGAACTAGTAGAGTTTCAAGATGGAAGAGGCACCATGGGTATGGTTTTAAACCTCGAAGAAGATAATGTTGGTGTTGTAATCTTCGGAGAATATCAACATATTCATGAAGGTCAAATAGTCAAAACGACTGGAAAAATTGCGTCTATCCCTGTCGGAGAGGACTTATTAGGTCGCGTTATTGATCCATTAGGCAGAGTTCTTGATGGCAAAGGCCCGATAAGCTCAACAAACATAAAGCCAATCGAAATTATAGCCCCAGGCATTGTCGAAAGAAAATCTGTTTGTGAGCCACTTCAAACAGGTATATCAGCTATTGATGCTATGACACCTATTGGAAGAGGCCAAAGAGAATTGATAATTGGCGATAGACAAACTGGTAAAACTGCTATCGCTGTCGATACAATTTTGAATCAAAAAAATACTGATGTAATATGCATTTACGTTGCTATAGGGCAAAAAACAAGTCAGGTAGCACAAATAATAAAAACATTTGAAGACTATGGTGCAATGGCATATACTATTGTTGTTTTTGCATCTGCAAATGAATCGGCACCATTGCAATATTTAGCACCATACGCCGGATGTGCAGTTGGTGAATTCTTTATGAATCAAGGAAAACATGCACTAGTTATATATGATGACCTAACAAAACACGCCTGGGCGTATCGTACAATGAGCTTGCTACTCAGAAGGCCTCCGGGGCGCGAAGCTTATCCTGGCGATGTCTTCTACTTGCACAGCAGATTGCTGGAAAGAGCCGCAAAAATGAGTGATGCAAATGGTGGAGGCTCCTTAACTGCCTTGCCTATTATTGAAACTCAAGCAGGTGACGTGTCTGCATATATTCCTACAAACGTTATCTCAATTACTGACGGGCAAATATTCCTTGAGACGGATCTTTTTAACGCAGGTATAAGACCAGCTATCAACTCAGGTATATCAGTATCAAGGGTTGGTGGTGCTGCCCAGACAAAAGCCATTAAAAAAGTGGCGGGGCAATTAAGGCTTGAGCTAGCTCAATTCAGAGAGCTTGAATCGTTTGCCCAGTTTGCCAGTGACCTTGACAAAGCCACACAGGCTCAGTTGCTAAGAGGCCAAAAGCTTACTGAAATGCTAAAACAGCCACAATATCAGCCATTAACAGTAGCACAGCAGGTTTGCTATATTATTGCTGGTAGCAAAGGTGTATTAGATGATCTGCCAAATTCTCAAATTCCAAAATTTAAAAAGGAATGGCTGAGTTATTTATCTGCAAATTACGCTGAAATAGAAGCGCAACTTAATAAAGGTGACGCTTTATCTGAAGAACAGATGAAAGAAATTATCGATGGAATGAAAAAACTTAAACAATCAATATTAGATCTGGCTATTGCTCCTCAAGAAAGCGATAAAGAGGAATAAAATACTTTTGTATTACTTTTACCTAATTCAAATTCAAGAGGAATAATTCAATGCCAGCATTAAAAGACATAAAAAGACGTATTAAAAGCGTAATGAGTACGCAAAAGATTACTCAGGCTATGTATATGATAGCTACAACTAAACTTAAACGTGCTGAAGCTCGTGTCAGATCATCAAGACCTTATTCACAAGAGCTATTAAGAACTTTTAAAAGGCTTCTAGCCCAGAATATAAATATTTCACCAACCGGTCAGCCTATGGAACGAGCTATTGAAAATTACCCAGCTTTAATGGAACACAGAGATGTTAAAAACTCCGGATTGATAGTTGTATCTTCAAATAAGGGCCTATCAGGGCCTTATAACACAAACGTAGTAAGACAAACACTTGAAAAAGCTCATCATCTTAAAAAACAGGGTATTAAACTCAAGGTTTTTGTTATTGGTTTGAGAGCTTACAATGCTTTAAAAAGAAGCCCTGACATTGAAATAGTCAAATTATATAACAACCTTTCAGAAACAGTAACGCCAGGTGAATCTGCTGTTATAGCTGAAGATGTTGCTGAAACCTTTATCAATAAAGAAATTGATAAAATTGAAATTCTAACAACAGAATTTGTTAGCAAAATTAGTAACCATCCTAAAATATGGCAACTATTACCATTAGATATACCAAAATCAGAGCATGACAATATATTAGAGCCAGAAATGCTATTCGTTCCATCAGTAGAGGAAGTACTTCATATGGTGTTTCCTCAATATTTATCCAACAGAATATATCAGGCCCGACTAGAAGCTTATACAAGCGAGCTCGCAAGCAGAATGACAGCCATGAGAAGTGCAACAGACAACGCCGATGAAATGATAAATTATCTTACACTTAGCTATAACAAAGCAAGGCAATCATCTATCACACAAGAAATTCTTGAGGTCGTTTCTGGTGCAGATGCTCTGGATTAGTGTTTTTAATCTTATTAGTGTTTATTTTAATCTTTCCCGATAGTGCGCATTGGCGCACTATTAGTTTTTACCCACTCTTTTAACCCGGATTATTCACAAATTTTCGGAAATAGATCTTTGCCGAGGGCTCTAAAGCCTGGTCCCTGTTAAATATTTACAGTGTGTTAAATGCATAAATCTTTAACTTAAGTCATTACTTGAACC
>JBFMGH010000576.1:0-12388 GCA_040752795.1 Cyanobacteriota bacterium | reverse complement strand
TTTTTATTGTTCATTACTTGTTCAATTTTTAGTTCCTATACTATTCCTTGAAAGTAATGATAGATTCCAGAGAATTGAGGGCAGGGTGTTTTTCGTTGCGCAGCAACGAAAAACACACCCTCTCTCTTCTCCTGAGAACTATCATCTGAATTAACCGGGATAAGTCTTAAAACTTATTTAAAAATTCAAGAATTAATTACAATATTTAGATGATTTATCAAATCTTTATATAATAGAATAATTAATATTAAATTTAAATATTAGGTTTTAAATGCAATTTAATAAGAAATTAATAACACCCGAAAACTATTTAATAATTACTATTATATCTAGTATAGTAATTGTATTATTTTTAACTCTAATAACTAATGCAGCACTGCATGATCTAATTGAGAAAATAGAATTAAAATCTTTTGACTGGAGGGCTCAAAATGCTTCGGAAAATATAAAACCTTCTGATGATATTGTGCTGCTGGTTATAGATGATATAAGTTTACAAAATGCAATTTCTCACCCTGAAATAGGTCTTACAAGATGGCCATGGCCAAGAAATATTCATTCATATCTTATTAATTATCTAAAAGCTGCCGGGGCTAAGGCAATTGTATTTGATATATTGTTTGAAGGAAAAGAAGGCAACAACTCATCTAATGACGATTCAGATAATATTTTTATCAACTCTGTTAAAAAAGCCGAAAATATTTATCTGGCATTATCGTTTACATACTCAAAAAAATCATTGCAAAAATATAAAGAAAAAGAAAATTTTTATGCTCAAAATATTCTTAATACAAGCTCTAATCAATTAAAAGACGATATTAAAAAATTTGCTATATATCCTCCGATTAAAGATGTAAGTGAAATAATTTTAAATAGCATTGAGTTTTATAATGTTAGTAATATTCTTCATGGATTATTGATTAATGCAAAAGATGTAGGATCTGTTAATTTGCCTTATAGTATGGATGGTATTGCCAGAACTGTAAGGCCAATATCAATATTTAATGGGGAAAAGTATCCCAGTTTGCCTTTAGCTGTTTATTTATCACTAAATCCGGACGTTAAAATTGAATTAGAAGATGATAAGTTTATTCTTGGTGAACGCCAGATTGCACTTGATGAAGAAGGAGCCCATTTTGTAAATTGGTATGGGCCTCCAGCGACATTTAAATATTATCGGGCTTTAGATGTGATATTAGCCCAGAAAGTTATTGAAAATGGTGGAAAAAATCCTCTGGCGCCTGATGTATTTAAAGATAAAATTGTTGTTATCGGATTAACTGCTACTGCTACAGATATTCTGCCAACTCCTATGGCTGGGGCTTATCCGGGGCCTGAATTTTTGGCTACAACTATTAGTAATTATATGATTTCAGATAAATTTATATCTAAATTGTCTTCTGGATACACTATTTTAATAACCATTTTTTTCTGTTTGCTTGCAGGAACTTTTGTTTTGTCTTTCAAATCAGGTTTAAATGGTATTAGTCTGGCTATAATGAGTTTATTTGCATATGTTTATCTTTGTGTTCATCTTTATGTTCATAATTATATATGGTTGTCAATGGTATTTCCATCATTAATAATCTTGTTTACAATTACTATTACATTTGTTGCCAAGTATATTACTACTAGAAAGGCTTACGAAGATACATATAAACTTGCAACTACTGATGGTTTAACCGGTTTACACAATCATAGATTTTTTCAAGAAAACCTGTTTAACTACATTCAAAGGGCTAACAGGTTTAAATATCAGGTGACATTATTATTAATAGATATTGATAATTTTAAAAGCGTTAATGATACCTATGGTCATAGAGCTGGCGATAAAATATTAAAGGAAGTATCAGATCGCATTATAAGCAATGTTAGAGCCACAGACATTGTGGCAAGATATGGTGGTGAAGAGATTGTAATAATTCTTGATAATACACCACTTAATAATGGTATGATTGCAGCTAATAAGCTTTTAAGGGCAATAAATTCCGAAAGCTTTGTTTTAGGGCCAGAATTAAGTTTGCAGGTTACAGTATCAATTGGCATTTCAGAGTTTCCTGCTAATGCTTCTTCTCCTCCTGAGTTAATTGAAGTGGCTGATCAGGGATTATATTATGCTAAAGAACATGGCAAAAATAGAATTGGCTTTAGAAAAGGTGAGTTTTTCTCTTATGAGAATGAGAATTTAAAAGAAAAAGATGTTACGGATATTATTAATGTGACACTTAGATTAGATAGAGAAACATTTGAAGTTCTACAGGAAAAGTCAAATTGCCGGCGGGGTGAAGATATTGCCGAATGGATAATTAACCAATTTAAAGAGCCAGAATAAGAGCAATTATGATTTCATACTCAGGTTAATTTTATCGTGGTCTATATCAATTGCTATGACCCTGACATTAACTATGTCACCTGGCTGAACAATGTCATTAGGGTCTTTGACAAATTGATCAGCAAGTTGAGAAATATGTACCAGGCCTTCTTTTTTAAGTCCAATATTAACAAAAGCACCGAATTTTGTTACATTTGTAACGGTTCCCTCGAGTTCCATTCCGGGTTTCAGGTCTGTAATTTCTTTTATATTATCATTAAACTTAACAGTAATGAACTCATCCCTGGGGTCTCGGCCGGGTTTTTTAAGCTCTTCAACAATGTCTTTTAGTGTAAGCATACCTGCTTTCTCATCTATATAATCCTCAGGGCGTATTTTATTTATTAGATCCTGGTTTGTAATAAGCTTTTCAATATCCACGTTAAGGTTTTTAGATATTTTTTCAACAATATAATAACTTTCAGGGTGAACAGCAGATCTATCAAGAGGGTTAGAAGAGTTTCTTATGCGTAAAAAGCCGGCGCTTTGCTCAAAAACCTTTGGGCCGAGTTTGGATACTTTTAATAGCTCTTTTCTGCTTTTAAAGGTTTTATTTTTATTTCTGTATTCAACAATGTTTTTAGCCAGAGTTGGGCCTATTCCAGAGACATAAGAAAGCAATTGTTCTGATGCCGTGTTTAACTCAACTCCTACATAATTAACGCAGGATTCAACTACGCTATCCAGTGCCTGTTTTAGTTTGGGTTGATTAACATCGTGTTGATATTGTCCGACACCTATTGATTTAGGGTCAATCTTTACTAATTCAGCCAGAGGGTCTTGAAGTCTTCGGGCAATACTTATTGCCCCTCTAACCGTGACATCAAGCTCTGGAAACTCTTTCTGTGCTGTTTCTGAGGCGGAATAGATGCTAGCTCCTGATTCGCTAACTATTACTTTGGTTACTTTTAAGTTATTATCTTTGATTAACTGGCTTATAAAAGCATCAGTTTCTCTTGATGCTGTAGCGTTTCCTATAGCAACCAGTTCTATCTGGTGTTTTGATATGAGGTTAATAATAGTTTTTGCAGACTTTTCAATTTCATTTTGGGGAGGATTAGGAAAAATAGTTGTATTTTCCAGAAATTTACCTGTTTTGTCTATAACAACAATTTTGCAACCGGTTCTAAAACCGGGGTCAATTCCTAAAGTTATATTTGATCCTGCAGGTGGTGCTAGAAGCAGGCTTCGTAGATTTTTTGCAAATACTTTAATTGCTTCTTCATCTGCTTCTTCTGTTTTTATATTAATAAGTTCTTTTTCTATTGAAGATGAAATAAGTCTTTTATATGATTCATCTATGGCTTTTTTAAGCTCATCGCTAAAAAGAGTATTTTTATTCTTTATAATAGTTTGTCTAATATAGTTTATAATTTTATCAATATCAATATTAATACTATAACCAAGAACTTTTTCAGTACAACCTCTATTTATAGCCAGCATCCTGTGAGAAGGGATTTTTTTAAGGGGTTCTTCATAGTTATAATACATTTCAAATTTTGTTGTTTCTTTTTCAAACCCTTTTTTTACTTTGACAGTTAATATCGCGTTGTTCAGGGTAAAATTTCTTATCCAGTTTCTTAAATTGGCATTATCAGAAATAATTTCTGCTATTATATCAATAGCTCCGGAGATAGCATCTTCAATTGTCTCAACACCTTTTTCAGGGTTGATAAAAGGTTTTATTATATTATCTTTATTTCCAGAACTTTCTTGCTGATCCAGAATAATTATAGCAAGAGGTTCAAGCCCTTTCTCTTTTGCTATAGTTGCTTTGGTTCTCTTTTTGGGTTTGTATGGTAAGTATAAATCTTCAAGAATTGGTTTCTCTTTGCAATTAGTGATTTTAATTTTCAGTTCATCAGTTAATTTACCCTGTTCAGAAATTGTATTTAAAATAGTTTCTTTTCTTTTTTCAAGTTCTTTAAAATATTCAAGCTTTGATTGAATAGTTCTTATTTGCTCTTCGTTGAGGTTATTGGTTTGTTCTTTACGATATCTGGAAATAAATGGTACTGTTGCTCCTGATTCAATTAAATTTATTGTATTTGATAGGAATTTTTTGGTTGTAAAATCTATATCTTCAAGTATAAAGTTAATAATTTTTTCGTTCATTTCTGACTTTCTAATAACTACAATTGAATTTCAAAATAATTAATAGTATATCATAATAAATAAGCAACTTTTTAACCAGGTATGAAACAAAAATATGGGCTTAAAAACCCATATTTTTTAATATATTTAAATTTGAAATGTTTTTAAGGAGCGTCATCAAAATCTCCAGCGACATCAGTTGCAAATAGTGGGTTGGTGCTTGCTGCAATTTCTGCACCATCGTTGACACCATCACCGTCAGTATCAGCCACTCTTGCATTTGTTATAAATCCACTGGTGCCACCAATTTCATCACCGTCATTAATTCCATCGCCGTCTGTGTCAGGGTTGCCTTCATCAGTACCTATTATGAATTCATATGGGTTAAGAAGGCCGTCATTATCGTCATCAGTGGCATTGTAGTCTATAACTCTACTGTGATGAAGTACTGCAATGCTGTCCACGTCAGCTCCTGGAGATGTTGAAGAGTGTTCTCCTAGAAGCAATGTTAATCTGTTTAGGTCTGAGGAAATAATTCCATCCTCTACGTTATCATCTACAATCATTATACTGGTGCCATTTCTTATATTTCCAGGGTAATCATTTAATCCGGGGCCTCCAGTACAGTTAGTAGCAAGGTCAAATAAACCACTGCCATAGAACTTGTATTGTTGATTGGGAGTATTATCAGCATATGCTCCAGCTGCAGTGCCACCGATATTTGCCAGAGCATTTTCTGTTGGAGTACCTGTACAGCTAATATTTACCCAGTCGGTTCCACCACCGCCATTGTCAATGCCAATGTATAGATAATAGCCCTCCAGATCTCCAGTTTCTTTAACATAAATATCGGCTCCAGGGCCATCAATTATTGGAGCTGGCATTAACAAATGTACTGAACCACCAGGGCCAAGTGCAACAGAAACATCATCTGGTGGGCCAAGCATGAAAGCAGCCTGATTAGGTGCAGTGCCTATAAACATATTAGGGTTAACACCACCAACAGGTGGTCTGATATCTGAAGCAACAACAGATCCTGATGGAGGAGGAAGGTTTAGTTCAGGATACGCAGGGCAATTTATTGCTGCAGCCTGAGCATTAACCTGTAAGTTTGTTATACCTATTACTGCCATAAAAAATGTTTGAACCCGGGCTCTTGATTGAATTCTGACGGCCCGTGAAGTTCTGCTTGTTTCAACAAATTGGGGAACTGAAGCATCACCCGGTGCTGGTAAGCCAGTTAATCCAGTTGATGGATTAACAAGTTGAGCTGTATTAAGCATTGGTATAGCATTAATACCATTAATAAAAGATTCAACCGTAGCATCCTGAGCTGCGGCTTCATCAATATTGCCTAATTCATCTGGTTCCATTTCTAATGCACCAACAAGTGCAGAGGTTGAAGTTACTTTTTGCAACTCATTTTGAATGTTATTTGATATACCAAGGTCGATTGCGAGGGCGGCAAAACCCAGCAGGGCTGCCAGTCCTAGGGCAAATACAACCAATGATAAACCCTTGCTGTTCTTATATTTATTATAAGTCATTTTCTTATGCTCCTATAACGATTAAAAGACGACTGTGATTTATGGGGTATATTTAGTTCCGGCTTTAGGATTGTCAAGGTCAGTTGTTGGGTCATAGCTTGGATAACCCATATTTAATGGTGCATTGAAGTTAGGTCTTCCTGTGTTACCATCGACAAACATTAAGCCAGTAGTATTAACACCGCCTGCTCCATATATCCAGGCATCGTCTTTGTCGTTGTCGCCATCACCAGGCAAGCCACCTACAGGGGCATCGTCATCAACAGCAACAACCATGCCAGAAGCAGGTTCAAAAGTGCCGTCTTTATCGTAGTCCCTGCAATATACAGAAACCTGGAAGACTTTTCTGTTTGGATCAGGAGATCTGTATTTTTCTGCTGGTACTACGCCTGTACCCGTCTGGGATATTCTGATATCCTGACCTGATGTTGTTGTATATTCTCCAGTAACTTTTAAGAAAAATGGTTTTGTAGAATCATTACAATCAGCATCTACATTAGAACCATCATCTGTACAACTGGCTTTAGCATATGAGGTATCTTGCGGTGTAACATAAATAGGTGTGCCGGGTAATGTATCTAGATTATTAGATATCTGGCTGGCTGAATTAATAGTGTTAACTGTCATGCCATTATAAATTGGCACATCTCCTGTCTTTCCGCCTATAGGGCCCCAGCCACTGGCTGGATATCTTCTATCGTTTATATTGGGTTGAACAGCACCATATGCAGTACTCTGATAGCCATCAATGGTTCTATTCCTATCGGCATCGGCATCATTAGGGTATGTATCAAAAGCATTTGCAATTCCATCGCCATCTGTATCTATAGTTTGTAGCAAAACATTATCAGGTGTGTCTGCAAGTGTTGCACCAGAGGTTGGCGGTGTAAAAGTTGCGCCATCAACAGTTTTAGGAACGTAGAATCTAAGTTTTTCAATGTTTGTATCCTGGTAAGAAACATTCCTATTAGTTCTGTCTGCAACTAAATCACCAGAAGGTAGTGTTACAGCATCAGCAGCAGAAGCAGTAGGAACAGGAGGTAATACTTCATATCCTCTTCCTACATTATATATACTTGTGGCAAGTAAAGAGGAACTAGCGGCGTTGCTGGTAATATCGTCATCGCAGGTGTTATTGCCAGGGTCGGCACTATTTGGAGTGCACCAGCTGAGTCCGCCAAGTTCACCATCATAAACATTTGCAGGGGCGCCCATCTGAATGTTATCAATATTTAGACCGGCTGATCCATCTGCATATATAACATTTGTATATCCATTAGCAAGGAGCAAGTCAGCATAGCTTTGGCTAGTATCACACCAGCCTGCTGCACCACATTCTGCGCCTCTCATCCATATGGTACCGGTAGAAGCATTGATGCCAGTGTTTGCTGTCATTATATCATGTCCCCACCAATTGACTAATTTGTCAATATTACCTGGCAGGTTGATTAGAAATGTCATTGTATTTCTTGTATCAGTATCGTTATCAATAAGTACTGAAGTTGGGGAGTTAGGATCAACAGAAAGTGGCAAGCTAGTGTCACCACCGCCAGCATAATTATTAGGGCCAAAAATAGCTGTGTTGATAACCTGTGAACTGCCCATTTTCATAGTATCGGGTAATAGTTGAATGCCAAAAAAGTTTGGCAGGGTAAATGTTGGGTTGTATTCATATGTAACATTTACCGTTGTGTTTTCACCGATCGAGTCAAGAGTTACTTGCACACTGCTAGCATTAGGGACTCCATGGTTGGCTAAATAGGTTTCTATGTTAGTTCTTAGGGTACTAGATGCTGTAGTCTGATCCATGCCAGCAATTAATTGCATTTGTTGCACAGAAGATTTAACAGCATCAGATACTGTTCCCCGCAGGGTCCACATAAAACCCATTTCGGCAATGGCTACTAATATTACCAGCATTACGGGTAATATTAGCGCAAATTCTACTAACTCTTGCCCTTTAAAGCATTTCCTCTTTTTCATACGCACACCAGCCTCTTATTTTACCTACTCTACGACTTAAAACTCAATAAAAAAATCTATACAAGCTTTAACTTGATAATTTATTTTTCGGTTTTTTATCCCTGAACTTAAGGCTCATCTCTAAATATTAATTAGAATTTTAACAAAAATATATATTAATTTTGTTGTTACATCTTAATTCAATAATTTTTTATTTGTTCTATAATATGAACAAGTCGTGCTACACGGGGAACTAGCGATGCCCTGAACCTGCGATCGCTATAGCAGGGTGGACAGCCTATCCGTGAGGCTTTTACCAGTTATGGTCGGCTTGTTAAGTTATTGTTGAAGATCGGGTCTTGCACGGCGCTGGCTGGCGAACCTTGTCAGGACGGGAACGTAGCAGCAATAAGTCATAACCTGCGGGTGTTGCAAGGTAGCCTGATCAGAGATAACTTAATTTGTATCACATGACTGGTATTGTCGAAGGGTAGGGCACGGCTATATTTTTTTGAGTGAAATAATGTTATGGAACATATTTTTGAAACAAAAGTATATTATTTTGATACTGATTCATATGGAATTGTCTGGCACGGAGCTTATGTAAAATGGTTTGAAATGGGCAGAGTAGATTTTTTTAACCTGCTAGGAGAAAACCTCGATGAACTTAAAGAACAAAATGTTCAGTTTCCTGTTGTTAATTTATCGCTAAGATATAAAGCTTCAGCTAGATTTGGAGATGTATTACTAATAAAAACTACTATTGAAAAGCTAACAAAATTTTCTATTGCTTTTAAACACCAGGTATATAATAAGAATGATAATAAATTGCTTGTGATAGGTACTAGTGAAGTAGTTATTACAAATTTAGAAGGTAAACTTCTAAGAAAAATGCCAGAAAATCTATATTGCAAATTTTTTGATTGTTAAGACTTTTTCTTATTTTATTATGTTTATTCATCAGTAGATGTATAATTTAATGTTGTAATATTTACATTATTTATAGTGAGGACGTTATGGTTTCTTTAAAAATAGCTGTTCCTAATAAGGGAAGATTGGCTGAAGATTCAATCAGGCTTATTAATAAAGCTGGTATAAATATTATTAATTATAAAGACAGGGTTTTATACAGTTCAACTAAAGATGGAAACTATACGGTAGTATTTCTTAGAACGCAGGATATACCAAGTTTTGTCAGTCAGGGTGTTGTTGATATTGGAATTACTGGCGAAGATATTGTATATGAGTCTCAAGAAAATGTTGAAATAATAAAAAAGCTTGATTTTGGTTACTGTAAAATGATTGTTGCTGCCTCTCAAGATTCAAATATTAATTCAATAGATGATATACCTGATGGGGCTAAAGTTGCAACTAGCTTTGTTAACATAGCTGATAAATACTTTAAAGAACATAACAAAAATGTCAGGATTATAGAAATTTCTGGTGCTACAGAAGTTAGTCCACATTTGGGGCTTGCAGATATTATTGTAGATATTACATCTACTGGATCAACTTTGAAAGTTAATAAACTAAAGATTATTGCGGAGATTTTAGATTCTACTACGGTTGTTGTTGCTAACAAAGAAGTCTTAAAAGAATCAAAAGATGAAATAGATATGTTTTGTCTGGCTATTGATTCAGTTTTAGTAGCTCAAAATAAAAAATATTTGCTTGCTAATGTTCCGAAAGTTTCATTAGATGAAATAAAAAGATTTCTGCCAGGTTTATCGGCACCTACAGTTATAAAACTATTAGACAAAGAAGATCAATTAGCTATACATGTAGTTGTTGATAATGATAAGGTTTATGAAAGCATTAGAAAACTCAAACAGCTTGGTGGAAGTGGTATTCTTATAATGTCTGTTGATCAGATGATAAAATAATACAATACAAAAGTATTTTAGTTGTTTAACCTGTTTTGAACAATAAAAGCCAGCTGGTTGTCATTTAAATAGTTAGCATTTTTTAATGCTTTTGAATAATATTTTTGTGCCCGATCTTTATTATCAAATGCGTCATAGATATCGCCAATATTAATAAGGGTTTTTGTGTAACCTGTAAGGTTATTGCAATCTTGATCTAATTTTAAAGATCTTCTGTAAAATTCAAGAGCGTTTTCAATATCATTATTCTTTTTGTAAACAGAACCCATATTTGATAAAATATGTGCTTTAGCTTCGTCATCACCGATTTGTGAGGCTATAGAATAAGCTGTTTTATAACATTCTATAGCATCTTTCACTTTATTATCTGCTGTATAAATAAGTGCTATATCATTAAGGGTTAATGCTTGCCCTTCTAAGTTATCGGTTTCTCCATCGAATTCAATTGAAGCATAGTAGTGTTTTAAGGCATTTGGCTTCATATCAAGATCGTCATATATAGACCCCACATTATAGTGTAGTTTTGCCAGTGATTCATAATCATTATCATTAGAAGCAGATTTTATTGCTTCATGATAATGTTGCAGTGACGTTTTTAAATCATATTTTTTATCAAATATTTTAGCTAAATCGCTATGTGCAAGGGTTAAAGTTTTATTGTCTTTAAGGTCTTTTGCAGAATTTATTACATCTTTATACATTTCAATAGCTTTGTCATAGTTGTTTTTTATGGCTTCTTTTCGTGCAGATATGAAGGCTTTTCTGTTTTGAAGAACCATTTTTTTATCTGGTTTAAGAGCAGGTAAGGATTCATCAATATTTTCTACAATAGCTGGCAGGGCAGATTTGGGGGCTATTTCTGGTTGTTTATCCGTGGTATGGAATGGATTGCTTTTTGTTTCTTTAATAATATCTTTAGTATTATTAATTTCAAATGAATTATTAATCTTTAAATTAGGCTCAGGTTGTTTTTCAGATACGCTGATGCGGGAAGGGCTAATATCTTTTGAAATAGGTTTATTTGTTTGTGAACTATTATTTGTAGTTAAATTTGATTCATTAATCAAATCTTTCTTTTCTGCAATTTTTTTAGATATTTCTTTTTCAATATAATCTGCTGGAAGAGGGTCATAAGCATTATAGTTAATCTTCTGAATTAAAATAGCGTCGATCCATTGTTTAACAAAATTAGAGTCCTGTCCGATTGCTTCTGTAACGTATATATCTACTTTTTTTGCCGCACTGTATAAGCTATTTTGAATTTTTGAAATTGATGGATTATCTAAAGAAGATTCAATATGAATATTTTTAAGATCAGCCATTATTTGTTTGCCAAGATTTTTTGGTATGCCGAGTTGAGTCATGGTAGCTTTAAAGTCTTGAATAATATCAGAAATATTAATGTCGGGGTTGTCTGAAGTTAAAAACTTATTAAGGCATCTGTTATTGTTTAATTCACTATTTTCCTGAAGTGGTTGTTTCTTTTTGCCTTGAGAGTCAGGGTCTACTGAATCAGATGATCCATTAAACACCTTTTTGTTAGGGTTCAAGTTATAAGTTTTAATATTTGGGAGGTATATGTTTGAATATACGTTAGAGACCATATTTCCCTGTCTTCTTCAGATCATTTCTCTAAATGTTTGAGGCAAAAAATAATATCTAATTAAATAATCGACATATAGCCGTAAAAATTTAACATTTCTTAATAATATTTATTTGACTTTTTTTTCAAATATGAATTATGTTTTGAAATTCTTTAAAACAAAAATCTCAATATAATTGTTATTATAAAGCCTAATATTTCTGAAAAGGTTGATAGTAGAGATCAGATATCTATTAAACCAGGTTTAGGTTCTGTCTATGTATATTATTTTAATTAAATAATTTCATAAGTCATAAATAAAACTTAGCATTATTTTTATTTAACATTTATGTATTGTTTGTTCAGGTCAACATCACAAATAACAAGAATAGTTATTTCATTAATATTATTTTGGTTTAGAACTTTTATAGATTCAATTAAGGTTGAACCGGTAGTTGAAATATCATCAATCAGAAGAATTTTTTGTGTTGGTATATACTTATCATTTACTTTAAAAGCATTTTGAAGGTTTTCTTGTCTCTCTTGAAAATTAAGTTTATATTGAGGCAAAGTTTCTTTATCCCTGATAAGAAGTTTGTTGTTTATTTCATATCCACAAAGGAAAGCAAAATATTTTGCAATTAATTCTGTTTGATCGTATCCCCGTTGTTTCTTTTTATTTTTATGAATAGGAACAGTAACAACTTCAAACTTTTCAGAATACAAATCAGTATTTTTCCAATAATTATAAAGTAATTTAGATATTATTCTGGCAACATCCTTTTTGTTTTCAAATTTTAATTTTAATATAGCCTGTCTCATGCTTCCTGTATATTTTGAACAGGCATATAATGGAATATCTTCAAAATATTTAACAGGTTTAATAGCATTAAATCTTATTTCTTTTATACAATTGCCGCAAACACATAAACTTGAAGTGTTATTGCAA
>JBFMGH010000575.1:0-9295 GCA_040752795.1 Cyanobacteriota bacterium | reverse complement strand
GATCCTTCTGAAGACCTGGTAAATATTAGTGATAACATTAAAAGCCTTAGAGATGCTAACGATGATATTTCAGCCAAGATTGAACAATTATCAACAGATCTTTCGGTTGATGCAGTAACAGATATGATTACTGATATTGAAACATCTATTGCAAGAGAAGTTGAGTATTTAAGAAATATCGGCGAAACTATTAATCAGGGTTTCACTGAACTTGAAGCAAATATAGACATTAAAAAACTTGAAGATAATTTAGATGAATTAATCGAATTTAACAGCGATGTAGCTGCAAAACTGGATAAGGTTTTAGATGCTACCGGCAATATTGATTCTGATGCCTTACTTGGAAGTATAAAGGAACATCTGGAAGAAAGATTAACAGAACTTCTTGATCAGGATGTAGGATTAGAACAGATATTAGAAAATCTGGGTTCTGATTTGACAGATAAACTATCTCACGTAATTGACCATCATCAAGAAATAGACACAAAACTTGATATTTTGATGGAAAAAGATTCTGAGAAACACTATGAAAACATTATGGCTGAAGTTCACAAACTAAAAACAACAGCATTTAACCTGGAAGAAAAACTTGATCAGATAAAAGAAGAGACTTCTGCTCTAAATATTGAAGATCAGATTGAAGAGCTTCAAAGAGATATTAAATCTAAAGTTGAACTTATTGCAGATGTTGTAAATACCGAAAACATTGTTAGTAATGTAAATGAATCAATTGAAGAATTCTATAACGGTATAATGGAAAAAACATCACAATTGCAAGAAAAAATAGAAATGCTGTCAAGAGACGAATTGGCCGAAGGAATTGATAACATTACTACAGATATAAGCTTATTAAGAAACTTGACAGAAGATATAACTGAGAAAGTAGAAAGAATTATTTCTAATACTGAAGATATTCAAACTGAAGAAGGAATGCAAAGATTCAGAGAAACCATTGAAGAAAAACTTAATTCCATTATTGAATCTGATCCTTCTCTCAATCTTGAAAATCTACTCACCTCAGTTGGTGGATCACTCACAGACAAAATTGATGAATACTCTGAAACAACTAGAAGCTATATATCTGATGTGTTAGCAACTTTAGAAGAAAATATTATTTCTGCTACAGAATCTAAAGAAATTACAGATTTTGTTGATAATGCAGAAGAAAAAATTCAATCTTTGCAGACAGCTATTAAAGAAATGACTGCTAGAATAGAAGTTCTGCAAGATATGACAGAAAATACACTCGTTGCTAAAACTGATATAGAAGACTTGTTCACTAACATTGATGCTATAACAGTTTCTCTTAATGAAAAGACAGATAATGTCTTTGATAAAATTGAAAGGCAACTTGATGCTAGTGGTATAAATAATATTAAAGTACTGAGAAGAGAGCTGGAAAAACGTCTGGAAACCTTGGCAGAATCAACTAATGCTATTAGAGAACGTATGGATGTCGACTTTGAAGGCGTATTCTCTGATAAGGTTGGCGTAATTGGTCAGGGAATATACAAACGAATTGAAGAGCTTTCCAGGCAACTTGAAGCTGAAACAGCTAAGATAGACGAAAAGGTTGAAAAATTCTCATCAGATGATGTTATATCTCAAATTGATGGCTTAGTTTCTGATGTTCTTGTTGAACTCGATAAAGAAGTGAATCGTATCGGCAAGATTACTGCTAACATTGACAAAAATGTTGTAACATTAGATAAGAACTTAAAATCAGTTGATAAAGTAGCCCACGATGTGGATGATAAAGTTGTATATCTGCATGAAGAAGTTAAAAAACTTCCAGCTGCAATTGTGAAAGAAGACCCAAAATCAAGCTCTGATGGTGCAATACAATCTCTGGTAGAATATATGCAAAAAGATGCTGATCAAAAACTTTTATTGATGAAAGAACTGATTCATTCAACAGCATTGAGAGGCCCGGGTGGCGAACTGGAGCAAAGGTTAAGAGCACTTGAAAGTCATATATCTAATGAGTCTAAAAGACATGAAGATAAATTGAGAAGTGTTGTCTCTTCTATGAAAAACCTGCTTGATGATATTGAAGGTCTGAAGGGTATTTCACCGTTGCCTGCTGATAAAGACTAGTAAGAATAAGCAAGCGATTTATATATAAAACAAAAAGGCTGATTATCAGCCTTTTTGTTTTATGTTTTATTTATTAATCATTTTGGGTAAAAATAATTGCATATCCAGTAAGACAGTGTATGTAGGAAGTATATAAAGCTTTTCGTTTTCTGATAAACTCCTGACATGTTTTTCTATTGCTGTTTTGATATCTTCTTCAACGCTAATAAGTTTGGTGTTAACTCCTGCATACTTAAGCCTTACAGCCATATCATATGCACGGTGCCCACTGCAGATGATTTCTTTTTGATAATTTTTAAGAAGTTCAAAACCTGCATCCCACAACCAGGATACATCTCTACCATCGGCATAATTGTCATTAATTGCAATAATAAGCTTGCTATTAGGGTCATTATTAACAGTTTTTAATACTTCTGTTGCCCCGACCGGGTTTTTAATTAACTGAATAAGAACATCTTTATTGTTTATTTTTAATGTTTCTGCTCTGCCAAAAACTGTAGAATAGTTTTCAATACCATTAACTATAGTTTTAGGAGCAATGCCAAGTGTTAGTGCAGTACTTATTGCACATAAAGAATTATAAACGTTATAGAGACCAGGTAAATGAAGCTTATAGCTAAATTCATGCTCGTTAGATTTTACTGTAATAGTTGATGATTCGATGCCAATTTCTACCTGAGTTGCAATAATGTCAGGTTCTGGCCTTTTGTTTCCGCATTCACAGTGGTAATGGCCAAGATGGCTGTAAACAATTTTTGAATACATATAATTTTTGCCACATTTACATGTGGTAATTTCTTTTTGTGATTCACTAATGTCTTGATTGTTAGAAAAAACAATATTATCTATGCCAAAATAGAGTTTTTTTACATTCGTTTTTTCTGCTACACCTGATGTAATTGGGTCATCGGCATTAACAATAATGCAAAGATCTTTTTTATTCTTAATTTTTTCAATGCCTGCATAAACTTTTTTAGCTGTAGTATCAAGTTCACCATATCTATCCAATTGATCTCTGAATAAATTTGTTAGCACAACTATATTTGGGTCTGCTTTAGCAGTAATGACAGGCAGGTATGCCTCATCAATTTCTAAAAGACAGTTATCAACGTTGAGATTACCGAATATAGAACTCTCTTGAGAAAGAGCAGTGATCAGGCCGGTCAGCATATTGGCACCTTTTCTGTTATGGGCGATTTTTCTGTTATCAGCTTTAAGTATTCCTGCCAGCAGACCACTGGTGGTTGTTTTACCATTAGTGCCTGTAACAAATATTATATCTTTTTTTGTCTGAGATACAAGATAGGAAAAAAGGTCAGGAGAAACCTTCTGGGCTAACATGCCAGGCAAGCTAGTGCCAGAGCCAAGATTAAAGGCCTGGCTTAAATATGCTGTAAATTTGGCTAAATTGATGCCAAGTATATGTAAAGCTATTTTCATAAAAAAGATAAAGAATTGTTAATGATTGTTTTTTTACAAATAAGAGTCTTTAAAATATAATCATACATAATAACTTAAAGGATTAAAAACTTAAAAGCTACTATTTAAAGGAATTTTAACAAAAATTAATTTTTAAGGCTTAAATTAGCAATTATTTTTCATAAATTGTTTTTATCTATATAGAAAATGTATATGCAAAAGGTCTTAAGTTTTTATAAAAAAGGTCGATTCTTAGCATGTACTGTTGGTCTACACAAAAGCACTGGTTTAGTGTAATATTAAACCAGCTGCGAAAAAAGTTGTAGGCCTCATAAAAAAAGTGTGAGTATATCTACAACTTGAGGTCAAGTGAATATGTCATTCTCAAATTCCAATTCATTAAACCCAGCAGAGTTTTTCGCAGCCAGAAGCGGTATATTTAATCTGTCTTCAGCGGAGTGGGAAACCTTGGAAATTCTATTCGACGTTGAACAATGCCAAATGCTATTAACTAGTTTAGAAGAAGCTAGAAATGGTCAATTTGTAACATTTGCAGAAGCTTTTGGCGATCTAGACTAAGTTGTTCTGTGTAAAGATTCTTATAGCTCAGACATGAGAAGTTTCAGCTTCCAATGTCTGTTCTTGTCTAAGAAGGCCTAAAATGACATACGAAGTTTTATTAACAAAAACTGCTGATAAATGCCAAAAAAAACTTGATAAGCCACTCAGGGAAAAAGTAAGAGATTCTTTGCTGGAAATAGCAGAAGATCCTGAAAATATGGGAGAGAAGCTTTGTACTCCTCTTACGGATGTTTATTCTCACCATATTAAATATAAAGGTAACGAGTACAGGGTGGCTTATACCATTGATGAAGAAGATATGGTAGTTGTTATTCATTTAATAGCTGCACATGAAAACTTCTATAGAAGATTAAGGCAGGTTCTCAACAGATAAGATCTTTATAACATTAACTATTAGAGATTGTTAATATTACAATCTCTATCGATGGGTTTATTATTTATCCTGGTTAATTCAGATGATAGTTCTCAGAAGAAGAGAGCGGGTGTATTTATGCTTGCTGCAGCAAGCATAAACACACGAATAATCAGGGTTATAATTATTGAATAAGATAACATGTGGCAGATTGTTTAATCTGGCAGGGTTAGAGTTAAATTAGCCAGTTTTATTTAATCTTTATTTCTTTTCAAACATTAATCCATAATGATATAAGCCGACATTAAATGGTTTAAGAAACCTGAACCCAACATCTTCACAGACTAATATAGCATCTTCTTTAAGCACACGTTTGTCTTTTGGTGGGCCAGGAGGCGGTGAGGAAGTAGGAGAAAAATCTATCATATAAAACCGGCCTCGTGGTTTTAATATTCTTACTATCTCGGTTAAAGTAAGTTCTTTGTCATCAAATTCATGAAATGAGTTAATAGATAACATAATATCTAAAGAGTTGTCTTCAAGAGGTATTTTGTTTTCGTTAGATAGAGTGTTAATAACATTTTTAAGCTCAGAAGTTTTATAGGTAATCATTTCAATAACTTCAGGGTCAACATCAATAGAATATACCTTTCCTCTTAATCCTACTTTTTTACTCAGGTCTTTAGTGTAATATCCAGAGCCACATCCGATATCGCCCACTTTTTTATCGGTAATATCTCCAAAGACGCTGAAGATTGTTTCTTTTGGCATGTATTGCTCTCTAAAAGGATCATTGTTTTTGCTTTTGTCTTTCTTGCCGATTTTGTATTTGCTCATTATTAACACCTTATAATTTAAATTACATTATTACCTACTTATTTTATTAATATTTTCTAAATAAATTATAATTGGTTCAACGTTTTGTAAAAAGGGGTTGGTTTTTTAAAATTCTTGTAATTGATGTAAGACTTAAATCAACATGTTTTATTTTACTATTTTTCAGAACTTTATTGTTATTAAAAATAAGTTAGAGTCATATAACAAAATAAAATAAATCCTTAAGTTAGAATAAGCTAACTTAACATAAAAAAAATCAGTGAAAAATAAGAAACAATAATCTTTTTGCTGAATAAAAAACAAGATGCCCTAACAAAACCGGTTATTAAAGATGAAAACAATTAAAATTCAAATAACTATTAAAATTTGTAAAAATATTTTATAATATAGAATAAATATAGATGTTTTGGCGTCTGTAAAATTATAAAGTTAAGGAATGGTTAAACTATAAATTTTTATTTCTCTCAAAAATTACTGCACTTAGAGGATAAAGGTTTTAGTGTATCACTGGTAAGCTGAGAAAAAAGTGCGTTTTTTTATTTGCTTAACATTTGTTTGTTTTATCTTAATTAATTTAAGCAAAATGTCGATAACTAAATTGTGGGATAAATATTAGGAATTGAGGCAAGGGTAAATAAATGACATCATCTAGAAGATCAAAAAAGAAAAAGTCAAATAAGAAATTATTAATCGCTATAGGCCTGGCAGCAGTCTTAGGGATATTATTATTATTCTTAATGAAAGGCCAGAAGGGCGCTGTTTCTGAGATTAATCAGAAAATGGCAGAAAAAGAATCGGAAGTAGCTGCTCTTCAAGAGGAATTAAAAAATCTGAAAGAGAACCAGAGACTTCAATTAAGAAACCAACAACTTGCTTCTAAACCCACAGTTGAACAGAAAAAAAATACATTAAGTGTTGTCGTAGCTAAAAGGGCGATTGGCTCTGGAACAAGATTGTCTAGAACTGATTTAGAGATTCAAGAATGGCCTCAAGAAGCAGTCCCTTTAAATGCTGCCAACTATGTAGAGTCTCTACTGGGCAGGATAACAAGTGCTGATGTTGCATCTGGAGAGCCCGTATTGCCTGATAAGCTTATTGACAAAGACACTAAAACCCTTGCCATTCAAGATGGCTATAGGGCTATGACCATACCCGTGGATGGCATAACTGGTGTTGGTGGTTATTTAACCCCTGGCGCCAGGGTTGATCTTGTTACTGTCGTCCCAAAAGGCATGGGAGAAGATAAAAGTTCGGATGAAAAAGTATCTAAAGTTTTAATGCAGAATGTTAAAGTGCTTGCATCTACTGGCAAGGCCGAAGGCAGTGCTAGAGGCAAAAAAGGAGAAGGCGATTCTGCCACAGTAACACTGGCTGTGCCTGCTGAAGAGGCTGTTAAGCTTGCTCTTGCTTATAATAATGGCGGAGGCACTATTCAGCTTATACTCAGAGGCTTTCAGGATGGATCTGGAATTGAAAAAACCAGCATTGATACTGGCGAGCTAATAACCGGTCAAATTGTTGTTGAAGAACAAGAGGTTGTTATTCCTGAAATGAATTTGCCCCCTCCTCCAAGTCAAACAGCTTATAGTGATGGAGCAAGTACTGATTTGAACTCAATTCTTAGTGATGTTGATGGCCTGCCTCCTCCACAACCACCAACAGCAAAAACTAAAACTCACAGTATTGAGATTATTCAGGCTAATACAAGACAAGAAGTTTCTTTTGAAACAGAAATATAAATTTAAAATTTAAACCACTTGATTAACGTTTCTCATCCATATGGTGGATGTGAGAAATGAAACTATCGTTAAAACTATATGTGTGGTGGTTTATATTTATGCAAGGTGGCGAGATAATGGTTAGACTAAAAAACTTTAAGTGCGGGCGACTTAAGTTATTATTATTTACCTGTATATTTGTTTTAATACAATTTTCGGCTAATTGTCTAGCTGAAGATCTTTATCTGGATCAATTGCCTGAGCCAAAACAGTCAGAAGATATGACTGTAGACTGGATTTCAAAGGAGTTAAAATCTAATAGTATAGATATTAATGATAGAATTGTTAAACCTGGCACGAAAAAGAGAGTACAGAATAACACAAAGAATAATAAATATAATGATCCTGTTGCTTATCAACAAATTGAAAGCGGACCTGAAGTTGACCTGAACCTTGAAGATGTAGATTTAACAGAACAAGACCCTGATTTCAAAAAAATAGAAGGCGGAATCACAGATATTAGAGCCACAGTAGGTAAATCTCAAATTGTTCAGTTTGCCCAGCCAATAAAAAGAATGTCTATAACGGATCCCTCTTTAGCAGATCTAATTTTACTTTCTCCCACACAAATGATTATGAATGGTAAAGCAGCAGGTGTAACCTCCCTAATAATATGGGATGAGTCTGACCAGCCAGCTTTTTTTGATTTATATGTTCAAAATGATACATCTGATTTATTAGATGCATTTAGAAGAGTAGCCCCCGATGAACCAATAAATATAAAAATAACTGACGATGGAAATGTTATATTATCAGGTACAGTATCATCAACATTGGTAAGGGATGCTATTGCTAAAATATGTCAGGCTTATGGTTATACACTTGTTGATGTGTCTGAAAGCCCGGTGCCACAGATTGTTTTAGAATTAAGAGTTGCTGAAATATCAAAGTCTGTAAATAAGAATTTTGCTTTTGCATATAAATTTGCAGCCTGGGCAGATCAATCTATTGCACCAGATTTTACATTTTCTCAAAGAGATCAAAATGGCGGTATTGGCGGAGAATGGAATGGAAACAGTGAAAATGGTTTTATTCTGGCTCTGTTTAATCCGGCTGCAAGATTTTCATCACTTTTTGCAATGGGTCAGTCAAGAGGTTTGTTGAATGTTCTGGCTGAGCCACGAATTGTAACAACTAACGGAAGAGAAGCAACTTTTGATGCTGGTCAGTCAATACCGGTTCCTACCGGAGTTGACCAGAATGGAAACCTTGCATATGAATATAAAGATATTGGAGTAAAAGTAACATTTACACCATGGATTTCTGAAAAATCTGAAAGAATTGAGTTAAAATTAAGTCCTGAAGTTAGTGAAGTAGATCCATCAGTTACAATTAGTCAACCGAATGGTACAATTATTTATGGATTCAGAAAAAGAAAAGCTGATACAACTGTAGAACTTGAAAATGGTGAAACACTTGTCATAGCTGGTCTGATTAGACGAAATGATAATAACACCTATATTGATCCACCATTTCTTGGTAGTATACCTATTATAGGAAAGTTTCTATCTAATACTGTTTTTGAGAAAAATGAATCTGAATTAGTTATAATGGTAACACCAAAAATTATAAAACCAGGCGTTTATGGTGACCTACTTGGAACTGCTGAATAGTAAATAGGATTAAGAGAAATATGTCTGATGAACTTTCAGTAGTAGTAATCGACAACGATAGTGATACACTACAAGCAATAATTCAAGAATTCGAAAGCCTTGAATACATAAATATACTTGCAGAAACAGATAACATAGCTGTTGGCTATGATCTGGTAATGAAGCACAGGCCTAATATAGTAATAATAGATATTTCCGAAAATCTTGATTGGTCTTTAGGTGTTATAGAGAGGATCTCGGCCCATCTAAAAGAAACAATGATTTATGTTTCTTCTAATGAGACCAATTTTGATGTAGCTATTAAAGCAATGAGAGCTGGCGCCAGAGAATTTCTGGATAGACCAATAAATCTGGAAGAACTTGTGGCAGCAGTAGAAAAAGCAAGAGATTACGTTTTATTTCAATCTGCAGATTTTTCTCAAGGCCAGATTTATACAATTTTTTCTAATAAAGGTGGCATTGGCAAAACAACAATAGCAACTAATTTGGCCATTAGTTTGTGTAAGATTACTGGGAAAAGTGTTGCTCTTGTAGATTTAAACTTACAATTAGGTGATGTTACGACATTTTTAGATATTCAACCGACATATGATATTTCTTATATTGTTAAAAACATA
>JBFMGH010000574.1:0-4746 GCA_040752795.1 Cyanobacteriota bacterium | reverse complement strand
AATGGATATGAATAATTTGTCTTACCTGGAATTAAATGAAAAAGGATTGGAAAACTTTGAAAATAAAGATTATGAAAAAGCTTTATCATTTTTTAATAAAGCCCTTGATTTAGATTGCGGTAATCCCCGGGCTTTTTTCAATATAGGTAAAACATATTTTGAAATGAAAGATTATATGTCTGCATTAAGCTATTTAGAACAAGTACCTATGCTTGATACAAATGAAGAGATAACATCTATTTACAAGATTTTAGGAAAAACTTATATGCTAACAGGTGAACATATAATGGCTATCAGTAATCTAAGTAAAGCAATGGAGTTTGATTCTAGCGACTATGAAATTATTATGGATTTAGCTAGTATTAATTATTCAAAAGGTGAAATAAAAGCATCAATTACATACCTAAAAAAAGCAATTGAAATAAGGCCTGAAGAAATTGATCTATATATAAAGTTAGGGGATGTTTATAATTCTCTGAATGAATTTAACCTGGCAATAGATATATATAATAAAATACTTAAAATAGATAAAAATAACGTTTTAGCCTATTATAATTTGGGTAAATTATACTCAAAAATTAAGCAGTATGAAATGTCTGTGGACAATTTAGAAAAAGCAACAACAATTAACCCTGAACATTCAGAGTCTTATTTTGAACTTGGAAATTTGTATATTGAAACGGAACAGTACGATTCTGCAGAAAAATATCTTAAAAAATCATTGGAACTTGATCCAAAGAACACTATTTATTATAAAAGATTAGCTAAACTCTATTTAAATTCAAAACAAGAAGAAAAAGCATTAGAAATTTTGGCTCTATTTGAAAAACTTAGCCCGGATGATTATAAAAGTTTTATTGATATAGGAGACTATTTAATTAAGTTTGATCTTTATGATTCAGCTTTAGATTATTTTAATAAAGTAGTTAGCAAGAATCCGGAAAATTATGAGGCTTTATCGAAAGTTGCTTATACTTATTTATTAATGTCAGACCCAGATAAAGCCAAACCTGTATTGGATAAATCAAATGAATTAAACAATAAATATCCGTTTAACTTATATTGTTTAGGGTTATATCATCTGAAAACAAAGCAGATTGACGATTCAATTTTCTATTTTGAAAGAACTCTAGATATGGAAAAAAACCATTATGAAGCCTTGATAGAATTGGGATCAGTTTTTCACCATAAGGGAATGCATGAATTAGCTATTGAAAACTTCGAAAAAGCATTAACTCTTGATCCTAATTCAGCTTATTCTCATTATTATCTTGGTATGACTTATATAGCTATTGGAAGACATGATAATGCTGTAGGTCATTTTAATTATGCAAAAAAGCTTAAACCATCTATTGAAAAGCAAATAAGTGATAAAAATCTTGAAATATATGGAACAGCAAAAGAACAAAAAGCACATTCTGCTAATAAACCATCACCTGATCATACAAAGCCAGATATAAAAATGTTTATTGATAAATTTAAAGGTAAATTATAGATTTTAATCACATTGGCCTACATTATATTTAATGTGTTATACTAGGGTTGTTATTGAAAAAAATAATTAGCCTCGATAAGATGCTTTTGGCCATGTTTAATGTATAATTTTTCTAATTTGGAGTAATAAGAGGTAAATAGTTTATGAAAAAAGTATTTTATTTAATGGGGTTACTACTTATCTTAAGCTTTATATTATCTGATATTAATACAAATCTGTTTGCCGCTGATGTTGATAAAATAATAGAAAATAATGTAAAGAAAATGAAGAGCCAATATTTTTCATCTAATAAACAATTGTTAGATGTTAAATGGGCACCAAAAATTGATGAAAATTTTAGTACTAATGCCACTTATTGCCGAAGTAATATTGGTCATAAAATTGAAACCATTGGAAAACTTAGCTGTCCTGGTAATAATATGATTAAATATACTATAAATAAAGGACAAGTTAAGATACATTTAATTTATAATATCATGATGGGAGAGCTATCATTTGTTGTTATTGAATCTATTGATAGTAATCCTAAACGAAAGTATTTGTATAATGTAGAATATCCTAGTGCAAAACTGGATAAACTTTCTATTATTTTTAAAGATAATTCAATGATGGCATTTAAATCAGATGGCAAGTTGAATGTTTATGTTTATGATGATAATAACAGCTGTAAAACTGAAAATAAAAGTGGCCAAATAGTAGATAGTGTAAATGCAAGAACTTTGTGCAAACAAATTATTACTGGTCATTTGTATGATTAATTATCACTTTGAAAGATTTTAACGGTTTAATATTATTTTAGAATAATGTATTGATAAATTGTTCATTGAAAATATTAATAAATAATGAAATAAATTTGGGGAGATTATGGAAAGACTAAAAGAGTTAAAATTTTTATCTGTTTCTCAACAGGTAGAGCAAGTTGAAATTTTTACGAGATATGAAACAAGTAATAAATATAGAGTAATAGACCCAACAGGAAAAGATATTTTTTGGGCACAGGAAATAGTATCAAATTTTATTTTAATGAACTTCTTACGGGCAAGAAGACCTTTTGTAATGGAATTAATATCTGTAGAAGATAGTAGTTTCTTTTTAAAAATTGATAGACCTTTTAGATTTTTATTTCAGGATGCTACAATATATGGCCCTAATGGAAGTATATTAGGATCATTAGAAGGTCAAGTATCATTATTAGAAAGAAGATTTCACGTTTTAGATAGTCGAAAAAGAAAAGTCTATGATATTGTTGGGCCAATGTTTAGGCCCTGGACTTTTCATATTAAATCAGGTAATACAAATGTTGGCAAAATTAGTAAAGCATGGAGTGGCTTTGCCAAAGAAACTTTTACTGATGCAGATAATTTTGGTATTGAATTTCCACCTCATGCTACACCAGAGCTAAGAGCAGTTTTATTAGGGGCGATATTTTTAATTGATTTTGCCTATTTTGAAAATAGTGGAAAGTAATGAATATGTTTTTATTCGCTATCAAAAAAAATATTTTAGATGTTTTAAATATTCAGAATATAAAATACTTAGGTGAAGTAATTTGATTCTTGTAGGTAATAGCCTAGGTCATATTGATTCAATTAATACCAGGAATGTTGGTAAACATTCTTATATTGTTGTGCCATCAAATACAACTAATTTTCAGGATGTATTTATCAGACAAGAATCAGGTATTAGTAAACCTAAACAGGTTAGTTTTTTAGGGTTAAAAAAATATATAGAGCAGAAATATATTTTTAAACCCAGAAAAGATGAAGAAATTCTGGATCTGGATATATTATACAAGTTTAAAGAAGTTGACGTTAATACAATAGATAACTTAATACTTAAATGCTGGTTTGTAAAGCCTAAACCCGGTAAGCCAACAATTCTATTTTGTCATGGGCAAAACTGTAATGTAACTCATCATCAGGATATAGTGAAGTTTTTATATAATAATGGTTATGGGGGCTTGCTTGTAGATTATAGAGGTTTTAGAAAAAATCCAGGAGAGCCTTCGGAACATGGTTTATATAATGATGCTAAAGCAGCATTAGCATATTTACAAACTAAAGGCATTAAAAATTCTGATATAATTATTTGGGGCCATTCAATGGGTGGTGGAGTTGCTTCTGAAATGGCTTATCGTGGAAATTACAAAGGGTTGATTCTTGAAAGCACTTTTGCTGGTATAGAAGATATGAAGAACCATTATTTATCACCTGATTTTGTGAAAGATAAACCATTAAAAACAAGAGTTCTTATTTGCCTTTTAAAACTTTTACCAGATAAATTCTTAGAACTGGATACCAAATTTGACAATAAAAGAAAAATAAAAACAGTTAATTATCCCATATTAATAGTACATTCAAAAGAAGATAAAAAAGTACCGGTTCAAATGTCTCATATTTTAGCAGCATGGCAACCTAAAGCCAACTTTGTTTTATTTGATAAAGGAAATCATGCAGATCATACCTGGGCTATAAATACTATAAACGGGTTTATTAAAGGTATTAGCTAATAAAATCATTTATAGAAAACAATAAATACTTCTACTATTTATCTCTTTGTATGTGATAACATTTTCAAATATTCAGCTTGTTTTTGATGTATTAAATAAAACTGGGGGATAAAGTATTAAATGAATTATTTTTTCATTATGGCAATTAGTACTAAAATATTGCAATTTTTTATTATTCAAACAATTATTATAGTATGCATCTTGATACAATTGCATATTCCAATATTGAATTTTAATATATATCAATTGCCAGTTGTTTTGAAGAATTATTTAACACAAACAGATGTTCTTAAGGAGAAATTAATGGTCAGTGAGGTAGTAAAAGCTAACAATCCATTAATTATTGCTCATAGAGGCTTTAGTGCTCAAGCTCCTGAAAATACTATTGCTGCATTTGATGCGGCTATTAAATCTGGTGTACCTTTTATAGAATTAGATGTAACCTTAACTAAAGATGGTGAACTTATAATTATACATGATGATACTTTAGATAGAACTACAAACGGAAAGGGTTTAGTGTCTGAATTTACTTTAGAAGAACTAAAAAAGCTTGATGCTGGTGAATGGTTTTGTCGAGAATTTAAAGGAGAACAGTTACCAACTTTATCTGAAGTTCTTGACAGGTATGGAAATAAAATTGCTATTAATATTGAAATAAAATCTCAGAATGATCCAGATACACCTATTGTAGATAAGGTTGTTGAAATGGTTAAAAATAAAAAACTTGAATCTGCTGTAGTTA
>JBFMGH010000573.1:0-5342 GCA_040752795.1 Cyanobacteriota bacterium | reverse complement strand
ATAACATATCACCAGCGGCAATAAAGATAAAACAACTCTGTCAAAACTACTTGTCATATGTACTACAACATCGTGAGGGCTTATCACATACGTCAAAATAACACCACTAATATTCAATATAAACGCCCCGACAAAAAATACTGTATTAAAATATTCTCTGGTTATTATACCTACAGCAACAAAAACTATATAAATAAAGAAAATTGCTCCCCAAAATTCAATTTTGAAAAGGTTTTCAAAGAATAAAAATGATATTATTGTCGGAATTTCTGATAGCTGTTCCATCCAGTTTGTTGAATTTAATATATCTACTGAGATAAATCTATTGGTTATACCGAGTGTCTTAGTAATTATTACCCAGGGTAAATGAAAAACAAGTGCAAAAAGAAACATATAAATCAGATATTTTACCCTTTTTTTATAGTCTTTAATAAATAATACCGCTGTAATAACAGATATTATAAAAAGAGTCAGGTTAATTAAACTTCCCTCATTTTTTATCATAAATAAAGATGCCATGGCTATTCCTGCAGGTATTAGATATTTATATTCTACTTTTTCCCCTTGAAGGAACTGGTAAAGATAAAATACAGCTATCAAGTGGTATGCTGCTATTACACAATCTACGTAAGCTCCGACATAATTAAGTATCATAACTGGTGCTGCTATAAATGGCAAAACAACATATGCTGAAAAAGGGCCTTTAATATATGTTCGGGCCACACCGAATATCATCATGCAAAAGTTTAAGAAGGTTATGCTGAAAATTATCTGAAAGAATCTTTCGTCAAATACTCCAATAAACTGTGCTGCAAAAGATTCTACTAGCGGCACAAATAGTGGATAATCAAGATGCGCATAACTATATGAAGGGTTTGTCAGCAAAGAAAGGTCCAGAATATTATAAAAAAGCAACTTAGCTTTAAAGCTCCAGATCATAAAAGCATCCCACGCCCAGGCCGGCTTTACTGCATTAACTGTAAATACACTGTATGGCAGCAAGCATAAAAGGGCTATTACTGGCACCCACAGGTCATGAAAATCTGTTTTGATATTAAATATTTTAAATTCGCTAAAATCTATCTTGCTGGTTTTAATGTTGTTATATATAGGTATTCTAAACAATAATAAAAAGCAAAATATAAGCATTATAGTGTAGATATAGTTATATGGCAGGCCAAATAAGCTTAAAAAGAATACTATATAGCTGAATACTGCTACTACAAAAAGCCCTGTAAACCAGCTTAAAGGTGCGAGTATTAATTTTTTAGGCTCACTAATGAGCGGTTTAAATATTGCCAGTGCCAGAAAGCCTGTGCCCCATATAATTATAACAACGAATATTGTTATTAACCAGTAAGTAATCATTAATTTATCACCTTCAGCTTAGCTGGTTTCGTTTTTAATTCAATTATAGTAATATTTTTTGTTATCTTATGAATTATATGTTCTTTGTTTTCAGGTACTGGTATATCTATTTTACTTTTATTTTTAAAGTTAACAACAATGATATAATTGGCATGAGCTATATCAGCAGATATTTTG
This sequence comes from Cyanobacteriota bacterium, assembly GCA_040752795.1. Taxonomy (GTDB): domain Bacteria; phylum Cyanobacteriota; class Vampirovibrionia; order JBFMGH01; family JBFMGH01; genus JBFMGH01. Next base: position 3,797 of record JBFMGH010000573.1, on the reverse strand, counting down.
CGTGGCGCAAGGTAATAAGCCAGCCTGAATTTAGTTCTTACATTTTCGTGATAAGGGTCTGTCGGATTATAAAAATAGTATGTCTGATTTTTGCCTATTTTTGAGTCAAGAAAATCATAAACCTTGTTAAAATCTTCAGATGTTATTTCTTTTATAGCTTGCTTATGTGAGAGATCTTTAAATCTTCCTGTTTCCTGATACATTCTGACCACAAATAGTAACAGAAAAAATGAGTTTATTACTATCAAAACACTCAACAGAACGTAGTGAAAAGTAGAAACGTTTGGTTTTTTCCACTTATAAATGCCAAATGCTATTGCTATAACGAATACAGCCCACACAATCATCTTGGGGTCAAGTGTGAAGGGTTTTAAAATCAAGTAGATATCGTCATATGTAATAAATGATTTATTCATAACTATTTGAGTTCAACTATACTAATTCCGTCACCGCCTTCGCCTTCTCCACCGGGCCTGAAATCTTTAACATAAGGCGAATTAGCTAAATAATCTCTAACAGCTTTTTTCATTGCTCCACTACCATGACCATGAATAACATAAACAGTAGACACATTGACAAGTGCAATACGATCAAGATAAATTTCAAGTTCTGCAAGGCCTTCATCAACTCTTTTACCTCTCAAATCAAGATTAACAGAAAGGTCATCTCTCCTCGACGACTGAGCTTTAGCTGCATTTATATTAAATTTTGGCATGTATTCATCTTGTGGTTGTTTTTTTGGCAACCTAAGATCTGATATTTTGACTGTTGTCTTAACAAGACCCATCTGAACAATGACTTTATCATTATTATCAGGCATTGAAATCACAACGCCATCCTGTTCAAGCTTTTCAATATAAACCGTATCACCAATTTTAATTTTATCCCGGTTGACAGGTTTTAATATACTGGATTTATCAGTAGCTGATGTAAAGCTGTCCAGCTGTTTATTAACTTCATACCCGAGCTTTGCAAGTTTTGAGTGAGCTCTCTTGGCAGATTTGGGTGTTTTTTCAACTTTTAGCTGTTCAAGAATTTTTATTACTTCAGATTTTGCTTTGTTGAGCTCATTATTTAAGCTTCGTCTGTAATTACTTAGTGATTGATTTCTTGAAATGTTAATTTTTTCCAGCAATGTTTCATATTCTTCTTTAAGCTGGGCAGCCTGTTCACTGGTTAGCCTGGCCTGATCATACTCTCTTGTAATTTCTCGCTGAATTTTCTGAAGCTCATCAATCATTAGAGAGAAGTCATCTACCGAAGATTTATAAATATGTTCAGCCCTTGAAATAATTTCAGCAGACAAACCCAGGTTTTTAGCAATAGTAGTAGCATTTGACTTACCTGGCATACCCAGTTGAAGTCGGTATGTGGGTGTCAGTGTCTCAACATCGAATTCAACACTGGCGTTGCTAAAACCCTGATGAGAAAAGGCCAGTGTCTTTAGTCCGCCGTAGTGTGTTGTAACTACAGTATGCGCACCTTTGCTATCAAGAGATTCCAGTATAGCCTGTGCCAGTGCAGTACCCTCAGCGGGATCTGTACCTGCACCTAGTTCATCAAGCAATACTAGTGAATCTCCATTAGATTTATTCACTATATTAATAATATTTGACATCTTAGCAGAAAATGTTGATAGATTATGTTCAAGGCTCTGTTCTTCTCCTATATCGCTAAAAACCGAAGGAAATAGATATAGTGATGACTCAACATCGGCTGGTATATGCATACCTGCACCAGCCATTAGTATACACAGGCCCATGGCTTTTAATAGTACTGTTTTACCTCCGGTGTTGGCTCCGGTAATTATAAGATTGTTATAATCACCACCCAGTTCAACATTATTTGATATAACTTTTTTTATATTAGTAATTAGTATAGGGTGCCTGACACGTTTTAAACTGATTATTTTTTTTTCATTAAGTTGTGGTTCTGCAGCATCAAGCACATGACTATATTTTGCTTTAGCGAATATCAGATCGAGAGTGGCAAGAAATTCAAGTGTTATGACTATATTATCTGCATTTTGAGCCACCATAATTGTTAATTGTTGCAATATACGCTGTATTTCATGTTCTATTTTTAGTTCTGTTTCTTTTAATTTATTGTTTAATTCGACTATAGAGCGCGGTTCAATATAATATGTTACACCGCTTGCTGAACTATCGTGAACTATTCCTGGCACATCTGATTTATGTTCAGCTTTAACTGGCAATACATATCTATCGTTTCTTATTGTGTAGACAGGTTCCTGCAAAAAAAGTGCCATCGACCTTGATGAAAGCATTGCATTAAGTTTATCTTTCAGATTGTTACTCTGTTCTCTAAAGCTATCTTTTAGGTGTTTCAGGGTTGAGCTAGCAGTGTCCTGAATATTTCCTGATATATCGAAACATTTGTAGATTTCTGTTATTAATCTATCGTGATCCATCATATATGAAGATATTTCATATACCGAGCTGTAAGGTTCTTTATGTTTATCGAAAAAGGCTTTAAGTCTTTTTGCAGAATTCAGAGTTGAGCCAATATCAACAAAATCTTTGTTATCAAGACATGAACCCACAGAAGCCCGTGACAAACAATCTGCTATATCAAACACGCCCCCGAAAGGTGGGTCCAGAGCCATCTGTAACATTTTTGTAGCTTCAGTAGTTTGATTAAGGAGTTCTTTTACATCTTCAACATCATCATCAGGCAGCAGGTTATGACACAATCTTTTACCTGCCTCGCTTGTAGCGTGCCGGGCCAGATGTTTTAATATTGTTGACCATTCAAGGTCTTTTAAAGTCTTTTTATCTACGTACACTAATTTTTCCTTAATCATAATGATTTTAGCAGACTATAAGGCATTTAGTGAATTTTCATATTTTTATACAGCGAATTATTTACATAGATTTAATAAAAAAGGTACTACCTTAAAAACCAATTTAAAACAAAAAACCCCCTAAAGTCCTATTATAAGGGTCTTATACGTATTATATTAATTAGTCATAATTATTAAGCTGCATTTTCAGACAATATAACTTCAAATCCAAGCTATTCAATTTTTTTTGCAGAATATTTTATTACTGCCTCTTTATTTTGATTATCAAAGTATTCAGCACGCAGTTTACTAATAATGCTAATAAAGAAACCTCACATCATCCGTTGCGGTGTTCTGCTGAGCTAAACGCAGGCAAAACACCCTGAAATAAATCCATGCCATGTATTGGTATAAAATAAAAGTCATCATCCGTTATGGTATTCTGGCTCTGGCAGCGAGCCAGCATGTATGATGCCGGCATGCCTAAAAGGGCATCACTGAACCTTGACAATTGAATATGTTTTTCTTTTGCTGATTAGTGGATTTATATTTTATGATATTTATAGAGATTATTATTTACTGGCCTGTTTTATTATTTATGTTGATAGTATCCTGTTCTGATGAGGAATTCTTCAAACTGTCCAGATAGAACTTGGTGTTGTGAACCATTAGCGGATCTAATATTATCTAATTTCCCTGCTGCTGGGAATACATATTTAGCTGGAATTTCATTTTCTTTTTTAACTGGCTCATCTTCTTTTATTTTCAAGACTTTTTTAGCAAAGTTTGTTATATGTCTTGATGCAACTGTTGAGGCCAAACCCAGTATAACTCCAAGGACCAGGAATGTCTGTATACCGTGGGTCATCATAAATTCAACACCCAGGGCATGTTTTGGATTTGTAATATTGCATTTCTTGATAACTTTACCGATAAGACCTGTTTTGTTTTTAGCTCCGCCAAGGAACTTCTTGGTTGTCAACAGACTGCCCGC
>JBFMGH010000572.1:0-3010 GCA_040752795.1 Cyanobacteriota bacterium | reverse complement strand
CAGCAAGAAACAGAATAAAAAATATTCTACAAATCTCTTTTAATATATTGACTATATATAGCACCTGTAGGGTTATGAGCCAGAACTCTATCTTTCACAATAAGTGTAGTGACAGGAGCATCAGACAATTTGTAGAAAATAGAGTCATGACCTACGCATAAACCACATGCAATATTAAGTTCAGTTTGAACTTCATTTAGTAATAAAGCCTGGGCAGCTGGATTACACATGTATTCTTCTCTATCATCTTTAATTTGTTCTAATTGATATTCTTTTTTATTTATGCCACAGGTTTTACAGCATACAGATGCTACTTCAAAATGTTTGGATAAAATGGATTCTATCTCTTTAGCTTCTGATGATAAGCCTATGCAAAAAGCCAGGCCAATTTTTTTAAAATTTAATTCTTTTGCAAAAAGTATAGTTTCATATAAACGATTTGCTGTGCAATAATGCCTACCTTCTATGGCTGTTGAAGCTTTATGAAGACTAATTATTTCTTCATCATTGTAAATAATATTAACTTGATCATTAATATTGTAACAATCATGCCCTTTTCTACATTTTTTAACTTTACAAGATGCACATTCTGGTATTTTTTCCATATCGATTCCTTTTATTAATTTATTTAATTCTACACCAACAATTAAATTTATTCAGGTTCAACTCAAAAGACACGTATGCAGGAAATCAGTATTCAACAATCCTAAAGAGGCAAGAATACAAAAGTATTCAATGGTTTATCTTAGAAATTTGTTGCAGGCACAGTTTATTAATGATGAAAAAATAGGAAGTAAAGAAATGATAATTAAATCAGACAAAGATGCATTATTTGTCTTGCAAAGTAGATCTAATATACTAAAATTGGCCTTGTCTTCACCAGAAAAGCTTAAAGAAACCAAAGATCAGTGTGCAAATAATATTATTTACTGGTTAGAAAACTTTTGTTATACATTTGATCCCAGGCCAAAATCATTGAGAAATATACCCTTTATGCCATATGAATATCAAAGGTCTTTGATTTTAAGTCTGGTAGATTGTATTAAAAATGGCGAAGATATTCTTATCGAAAAATCAAGAGATATGGGAGCAACATGGTGTATATTATATGTATTACAATGGTACTGGCAGTTTCATAGTGGCTATAATTTTCATCTGGGTTCAAAAAAGCAGGATAATGTAGATGTTATTGGAGACCCATCAACACTATTTGGAAAGATAAGATATAATTTAAGATTGCAACCTTCCTGGCTGTTGCCTGAGGGGTTTAATATTAAGAAGAATTCAACACTTTTAAAGCTTATTAATCCGGCTAATGGAAATACCATAACAGGTGAAAGTGCTAATTCTGAGTTTTCAAGATCAGGACGTTATAGTGCAATATTTTTTGATGAATTTGCTTACTGGAACTATGATAAGGAAGCCTGGTCAGCTGCAGGTGATTCTTCACCCTGTCGTATAGCTGTTTCCACACCGTTTGGTAAATTTAACAAATTTGCTGATCTTCGTTTTGATTCCAGCATCAAAAAAACCACCCTTCACTGGAAACTTCATCCTTTAAAGTCTGATGACTGGTATAAAAATGAGAAAAACAGGAGAACTAAAGATGAAATAGCTAGAGAATTGGATATTAGCTATCTTTTTTCAGTAGAAGGTAAAGTTTATAAAGATTTTGACTATGCAATTCACGTTACTAAAAATCTGAAAGCTGATAGAGTTTTTCCTGTAATACGCACCTGGGACTTTGGCCTGAATCCTGCTGTTGTTATCTCTCAAATTTCTGATAAAGGACAGTGGAAGGTTTTATATGAAATAGTTCCGCCTTTAGATAATAAGCCTACTATTGCTGAGTTTATTCCTCAGGTTTTAGAATATTGTAAAAAGAACTATGAAGGTTTTACATTTAGAGATATATGTGATATTGCAGGTAAGCAAAAGTCTTCTCAAACTGGTAAGAGTGATATTGACTGGTTAATATCTTATGGAATTTCGCCCCTATATAATTACGTTAAGATAGAAGAAGGTATTAACCTCGTTGCAAGCAGGCTAATATGTAAGGATTTTATTCCAGAACCTGCAGTATTAATAGATGACAGATGTAGCTTTGTTGTTGAAGCTTTTGTTGGTGCATATAGAAGGAAAAAACCTTCAGTAGAAGGACAGGAAACTGTACCGTTGCAAGAACACCCATATGAAGATGTTATGGATTGTATCAGATATACAGCCTGGCAGTATTTTGATCCTCATACAGGTAAAAAAACAAGGAGAAAACCCCGAAATGTAAGACCGGATAATATTTATACCGGTTATTAAACACAAAAAAATCAGGCCTTAAGACCTGATTTGCTTCAAGGATTAGTTATTTACTTTTTAACTTGTAGATATTATTTCAATAGAAGGCTCATTGCTGCACCTATGCCAGCACCTATTGCAGTATTCTGCATTTTTCTGCCATCTTTAGAGAATAAATAACCTGCCCCAGCGCCTATTGCGCCATAAGTTAAAGCTTTCTTTAATTTTGCTTTAGTTCCTTCATTCATACCACCAGTGTTGTAATAGTATGGTTGTTGATATGGAGTTTGATATGAAGGGTCATAAACAGCTTGATATCCATAATTATTTGGTGTATATCCATTATAAGCATTATATTGATTTTCATATACAGGGTACTGATATTGTTGATTATAATAACCATTGTTATAATTATAGTTGTATGGTGCAGGGTAATAATATTCCTGGGCGAAACAGGTGTTTGCAGTAAATATTATAAAAGCCATTGCTAATAATTCTTTAAATAAATGTCTTCTTACCATTTCAACCTCTTCCTTTCTAAACACTTTTCTCTAGCTACAATTACATTTTAAAACTTTTTGCCATATTTCTTAACGTAAAAACTACCAGACTTAATTTCATAACCGGGTAGTAAAATTACTATTGGCTATACTGATTTTTGAAAGTAATCTATAGATTCCAGATTATAAAGGCCAGGTGTTTTTGCCTGCGCAGCAGG
>JBFMGH010000571.1:0-3682 GCA_040752795.1 Cyanobacteriota bacterium | reverse complement strand
AAAGTTGGTTTGCGATACAAGCAAAATAACCTGGCCCCTTTAATCTAGAATCTATAAATTACTTTCAAGGATCAGTATAAGTATGGTTTATAAATTTATGAATAATTCAATATAAAAGCTTTTCTCACTAAAAAAGAAGGTTATTAAGCCTTCTTTTTACAAATTTTAGATTATTATAAAGTTATTAGTGGTTACCGTGTCCACATTTGCTACCTTCGATTTTTTCTTTTTATTCATCAGTCATATTATTATATTTTCTGTCAAGAACTGTCTGACATACACCGGCGACAGCTCCACCAATAGTTTTAGATACAATATTAAATACACTCATGTATGCTTTTTTGATTCCAGAAGCTAATTTTTTCGGGAAGTGTTTGGCTACTGTCATAGAAGCTCCCAGACCAGCCTGACCAATATTGCTTTCAATAATTTTTGTTGTTGTGCTCTTGCGTAATTCAAGATATTCTTCTGGTGTCATTTTAGCTTCTTTATCTTTAACAAATGAATCTTTCAGGTTATGGGTAAATTTATTCCAGTGAGATGAATCTAATAATAAATAAATATTAGATGTCCAACATTCAAGTGTACCTGCGAGCGCAATAACAATAGGTCTGCCACCAATAGGTGCAACAAGTTTCATTATAGGTTGAGCCAGCATAGCAAATGGCTGACTGACGGCTATACCCATAAATGTTCCTCTATTTAGTGAGTGAGCAGCAAAACCTTTCCACGCCTCAGTGAGTTTCCATTTAGCAACTTTATCAGGATCATCTTTAATATCTTCAGGTATTTGACGAACACCTTTATCGATTAATTCTTCAAGTTTGTTATAATATTCAACCATTGTGCTGATAACAATAGCGTAGGTTGAACCAGATGAGGCATTTCTGAATATAAGGTGTTGCAATGGGCCATCATTTGGTGATAGTTTTAATGCCAGTGTTGGTAAAGATATTGTTAAACTATGAGATATTGTTGAATGGAGTTTTTCTTTTGCTTTTTCGTCTCCAAATTCTTTTTTCCATTTGAGGTAGTTTTTGCAGGCGTCAAGTACATCGTCAGCAACACTCATTGTGGTATTGGAAAGGTTGATAATAAAACCAACTCCGGATGCTTCAGCTGCATGTTCTGCTACGTGACCAAATAATGCTAATCCTAACAATGTTTTAATAAGATCTTTGGAATCTTCTCCGACTCCCAGAAAATAGCCTCGAGATATTTCAGACATACAGTTTATTTTACTGTAATCTTCCATTGCTTTGTTCAGATTTTCATTGTTTTCAGGTTTTTTAATATCATAAACTTTAACAAAATCATTGAGATAAGTATCTAATTCTTTTGCTAACTTTTTAAATTCATCTATATTATGACTATCAGATGCAGTATTTAATTGCTGGAGAATCTGATCTTTAGTTTTCTGATCTCCTAAACAATATTTATATAGCCAGTCTTCAATATATAAATATTCTTTATTAAGTGCCTTAACTTTTTCAACAATATCTGATGCAGGGCCTTTAGGTGTAACAATTACAGTATTGTTTGGTTTAAAACTTTTGACATTTTTTGCTGCCATTTTTAAAAACTTGGCTTCGTAAAAGTTTCTTGGTGTCTGCCTTAAGCCCAACAATTTTTTATCATAATAATCGTTAGGGATATTTAAGGCGTTTTTATCTTTACTTAATGGATCATAAAAATGGTCAGGTACTTTTGATGCCATTGTTACATCAAATTTTTCGTGAATTTTATTAAGTAAATCCAGGGCTAATTGAAGTTTTTCTTCTGGTTTATGGTGGTGATCATGTTTGTGGTCGTGATCATGTTCAGACCCTTCAGTTTTGCTGTGGTCGTGATCATGTTTAGATCCTTCGGTTTTGCTGTGGTCATGTGTATGACCATGGCCATCAAAATTACAAACATGTTTATCGTGGTCATGTTTGTCATGATCATGCTTATCAGATTTTTCAGCAAAAGGATCTTGCCAGTCTTCAGGGTGTTCTTCATATAATTTTTCTAATATCAAGCTTTGAACAACTTCATCTGACAATAGCTTTTGTAGGTTTGCTGGATCTTGAGTTACAAAAGTTTTTGATTCAAGAAGTTGAGGAAGAATATCATTAATAATATGGTTTAAATCTTCAGACTTATGAGCTATATCTTCACTTGTCATAGTCTCTACAAGTTTATTTACATTAGTATCAAATCTTACACGACTAAAAGTTTCTGGCCTTTGAAGTATATCAGCATAAATTTTTTGTATCTGCTGGTATTTTTCTTTATTAAGGAAAGAAAAATCATTTAATTTAGTTCCTTCTACAACAACAACAGGAGATGTTTTTAACTTATCGAACAGGTTAAACATTGTTTCTTTTACTTCAGTAAACAATTCATCTTTTGTTTTTCCAGCTCTTTTCTGTGCGTCAGCTAATACCTGTGACATAGAAGAAGGATCTCCATAAGAATATAAAATTCTATTATGAAGTTCAGCAGTGTCAGCGTATTTGTCAAAATCCTGTAAATAATTTTCAACATCTTTCTGTGTAGCTTTTACACCTGTAAAAGCCAGTAGTTTAGCCAGAATGCCCTGTGCAGGAGTATTCTGTTTTGGCTGCCCCCCCCTGAAACTAATAGTATCTTTTTCAAGCCTTGGCATTGCAGGCTTGCTAATAAATGGATTTCGCTTTATTTGACCTTTGAATTCTTTACCAACTTTAGTACTGATCTTATACAGATCGGCGTCACTCAAATTATTTAAAAGCATATGCTCTCTCTCTTATTATTTCCCCTTAATCTCTCTCTTAAAAATATTTCCCTTTAAGTATTCTAAGTTAAACAAAACTGAAATTTGATAGTATATAAAATAAATTTTACAATTGTAATTATATTTGTTACTTTATTATTCTTTGATTATAAATATTTAAAATAATCAAAAATATTGTCATAAGGAAGCAAGCATTGTTTTTGGTCATATGCACTAATAAGCTGCCCAAAATGTTCCCTGGAGTACGTTTATAATGAATTATGTTCTCATAGTATTAAAATCAGATTTAAATAATCTGTTAATGTTTATCTAACCCTATTGTAGCCGTTATAAAGACTTAATTTATATAAAAAATAAACCCCTTTTGTAAGAGAAAAAAGGGGTTAAAGTACTTTTTCTAGCAGGAGTGACTATTGTTTTGGGTATTAGTTTTCGGGAGCAATTAAGTTATGGGAAATCTCGGCAACCAATTTTCCTATATTAGTTCCGCCGTATGTAACTTCTAAAATGAGTGAAGGTCTAAGGAGGATGGTTTCAGAGTATTTATGGTCATTATCTATTGATATAAATTCAATAAAGTCATTACCGACATACTGGATTTTGCCAAAACTTTCTCCAGTTGCCCACCTCAGAAAAACAATTTGCTTTTCTAGTGCTTTTAACTTTTGTAATAAGATCATACGATTGTCTCCGTCTAATACAATTATTATAATCGTGTTTTTCTGAAAACAAACTTTTCTTCCTTTTTTTTTAACCATCATAAATAAATTGTTAAGATTGATCTTAAACACCTTTATTTTAGGGTGTGTATTCTGGTTGATATATACTTATCCTTGAAAGTAATCTATAGATTCCAGATTATAGAGGCAGGGTGTTTTTGCCTGCGCAGCAGGCAAAAACACCCTATAATAATTTAAAGCCATA
>JBFMGH010000570.1:0-8363 GCA_040752795.1 Cyanobacteriota bacterium | reverse complement strand
GATCGGGCTCAAAAGGCCCACCCTGCGGGCCTTTTGAGCCCTCGGCAAAGATCTATTTCCGAAACTTTGTGAATAATCCGGGTTAATAATTTAATAAATGCAAAAAATCTGGTTAAACCAGATTTTTTGAGTAAACATTTTGGGAAATGAGCTAATGTGAAAAGAATAATGAACCTAGTGAATTTGGTTTATCTTCTTTTTTCTTTAAAATAATCTGTTTGCTTGGATAATAAGGTTTTGTAACTCTGTAATCTTTTTCATATTTAAACAAAACAGAATCAGGGCGTATAACAGTTTTTAAAATGTTGGATTTCATGCGAGACTCCTACTTAACTCTTTCCCCCCTCAGGGGATTGCATTACTATCTTCTCGATAAATGAGATACCTGCGTCTTCTTCTAAATACTTAACTGATTTAACTCAGTTATAATGAACTATTCATTGTATTATCTTTTCATTATTTAGTTTAGCACATTAATTTCAAGAATTAAATCCTTGACAAAAAAATATTTGGACTTTAATTCCTCTATTCCCTGATAATATGAGATTTTAGCAATTTTCAAAAAGGATTTTTTTCATTTTTTATCTGTTTTTTTGATTTAATTTTAAATAAATTTAATAATTTTAGGTACAATTTTGATAAATATTAAAATTTTCAATGAATTATAAAGAGTATTTTTTAAACAAATATTTTAAAGAGAGGTGAAACAGATGAAATTAAGTTTATATGCCATTCAATTATTAATAATAATAACTATTATTATCTGGCAACCGGCTCTCTTTGCTCAAGATAATACAAAAACGGCTCCAATTAATATTAATGCAACAGTTTTGCCTCAAATTAAGCTTAAACAAAAGATTACTGAATCTGATAGTTTTTTAATTAATAACATTAAATTTTCTGAACAGGGAAAATATTTTGCAGCATTCTTTAATGGTAAAAAAACTATTAAAATATTTAATTCTGAAACTGGTGTTATGGTTTCTGAGTTAGGACCTGAGTTACTTTTTAAAAATAAATCTATTGATACGCTACAATTTATTGGCAAAGATAGCTCATTATTGTTAGTTACAAAAGGCAGGCAGCCGATTAAAATAATTAAATGGAAAGAAAAAAAAATTAAAACAGAAATAGCCCTTAATATTAATAGTTTTAAAATTAATGATGTTGTTCTTTCTCCAGACAATAAAATACTTGCTGTGGCTCATCAAAAGGGACTGTATATTTTAGACTTTACTCAATTCAAAACTCACTGGGCTTTTTTTGATAATGAAGATATCAGGGCTATAGATATTTCACCTGATAATAAATATCTTGTTTATGCTAAAGCCGGCCTTAGTGTAGATTGTGTTGGTATGATCAATCTGACTTTATTTGAAATTACAGATAAACCTTTAGAAAAACTTCACCTGCTTAGTTCAACTCAAGCTTTAAATCACGAAATAGTTTATCTTGACTATATAAACACAAATAAAATTCTGGCAGCTTATCAGGGTATTGATACTTTGTATTACTCTGATCAAAAGGCCGGCCTTTATATCATTAATCTTGAAAAAAATATTTTAAGGGGACCGCTTATCTTAAGTGGCCCTAAAATTTCAATGGTTAGTTATTTAAAACTATATGATGGAATATTAGCGTCTTCTTTTGGATATAAAAGAGATGGTACAATAATTTCTGATATTGATTATGCTAATATTTTAAGATTTGACAAAATAAAAACTTATATTGATCTTTCACTTAAAAACCCTATTCTGGATGTTTCTGTTTCTCCTGATTCTAAAACTATGGTGACAGCAATTAAAGAAAAAAACGGTGTTAGTTTATATATTTATTCACTTATTAAGCAGGAAGAGTAATTATCAGTCTTTAATAATTACATATACCAATCTACGGAAGTAAACGATAGATGGCTGGCCTCTGTAATCTGAAATTAATTGCAACTCAGTCTAAACACAATATTATGAAGTTAAAGAAACTACCATTTTTTCATCATAAAGGAAAAATAAACAAACCGCTCAGATAAGAGGCGGTATTCATGGTAAAAGAAAGTAGAAAAAGTTTTTTAATACTTTTTAGACCAAAAACATAAACAAGAAGCCCCCATTCTATAAGCGCTACAGCTATTTCAAGCAGTGTAATTGTTAATATGTTTAAAGGTAAGAGATTATAAGTTATACAAAAATGTATAAATATATTTAAAGTCGGGTGAGTTATTAAATTAATTAAAAATATTGCAAAGATTTCAAGCGCTTTTCTGTAACCAAACAAATAAGCTACTGGTATTTCTATAATCTGAGTTAGTGCAAAAGCTATGAGGTAGTTAATCATTGTTATATAGCCCTGTATCCTTTGAATAGCACTTTTTATAAGTATATTTAATGACATAATAACAAAAGCGATGCATATTAAAATGCACCGCTTTTATGTGAATATAATTTATTATCTAAGAAGCAGCTCCAGTAGCTATCTTTAGATTTTTTATTTCTTCTGTCAGGGCAGGTATAATTTCACAGGCATCACCAACTATGCCATAATCAGCTACCTGGAATATAGGAGCATCAGGGTCTTTGTTTATAGCAACAATGACTTCACTTGAGGACATGCCAGCTAAATGCTGAATGGCCCCGGAAATGCCACACGCGACATATAATTTAGGCCCAACTGTTTTGCCTGTCTGTCCTACCTGGTCATGATGATCACGCCAACCAGCGTCAACAGCTGCCCTGCTTGCGCCAACTGCTCCGCCAAGTTCTCTTGCAAGGTCTTCTAGCATTTTGAAATTATCAGAACACTTCAGGCCTCTTCCGCCAGCAATGATAATTTCTGCTTCTTCAATAGACATACCAGTTTCTATTTTAAATGGTAGAAACTCAAGAATTTTTGATTTAACGAGTGATGCATCAAGTTCCATCGGAACAACATCAACTTCAGCCTGTCTACTATAGTCAGGTTCAGGTTTTTTAAGAACTTTTGGTCTGACGGTACACATTTGTGGGCGTGACTTTTTACAGAGAATGTTAGCCATTAAAGTGCCACCGAAAGTTGGACGAATAGCACTTAAAAGGCCCTGGTCATTAATATCTAGCTCTGTGCAATCTGCTGTCAGGCCAGTATATACTCTATAAGATACTCTTGGTGCAAAGTCTCTACCTCTGGTAGTTGCCCCAATTAGTAACATTGAAGGTTTTTTAAGCTCAATTAAATTACACATAGCTTTTGAATAAAGCTCTGTTGAATAACCTTCTAATAGCTCATGCTGAACTACAACAATTCTGTCTGCGCCATTGGCAGCCAGTTCTTTTGTCATTTCACTAATATCGCCAGTGCCAGTTAATAAAACTGCTACAACTTTTTCTTCTTCTCCGAGTTTTTCTTGAAGTCTTTTAGCAGCGCATAATAATTCTTTTGTAACTCCGACGATCTTGCCATTTGGATCTTTTTCAGCGTATACCCATATATGTTTATACTCTTCTAAATTAATTTGCTTCATTTTATTTCTCCTAAACTAATATTTATTGAAGAATAACTTTTTTATCTCTTAATTTTTCAATTAAAAGATTCACATTGGCTTTAGTATCGCCCTGGTTAATTAATTCACCCTGAGTTCTTGGAGGTTGACGATAAGATTTAGCAACAAAAGTTGGGGATCCTTTTAAGCCTACTTCATCTAGCTCAAGGTTCAAATCAGCCATGCCATAAGCAGGGATATCTGTTTTATTTGCTCTCATAACTCCTTTGATATTAGGCATGCGAGGGCTATAATCACACTTAAGCATACATACAAGACCTGGAAGTTGTAATTCTCTTTTAATAATACCAGATTCAATGGCCTTTGTTGCAATAATGGTATTGTTATCTTTGTTGTATGCTAGCTCTTTGCAATATGTTACCTGCGGGATTTCCAGTGCTTCCGCTACAGAAGGCCCTACCTGACCTGTGTCGCCATCTATAGCAAATTGACCACAGATTATTAAATCAAAGTCACTTATTTTATCTTTTATAGCCTGGGATACTGTTTTACTTGTTGCCCAAGTATCAGCAGCAGCAAATTTTTTGTCAGAAATAAGCATTGCACTATCACATCCCATGGCAAGAGCTTTTTTTAATGCATCTTTTGCTTGTGGAGGTCCCATAGTCATAACGGTAATGTGAGCTTCTCCTCCCATAGATTCCTTTAATCTGATAGCTGTTTCAACACCATATTCGTCGAAAGGGTTCATAATGCTCTCTACGCCCTCTCTCATCATAGTGTTGTTTTCTGTCCACTTGATATCAGCTGTATCGGGAACCTGTTTAATGCAAACTACAATTTTCATCTGACAGCCTACCTCTCTAATTTCATTAACAATATAGCTACAATATTTTTCTCAAAAACAAAATGTTAATGCAAGAAAATAAGTTATTAATGAAAATAATAATCTTATTTCTAAAATTAAATATATGGTCAGTGTTACTGGTTTTAGAGTATAACAGACAATTTTAATTCTTGATTGTAGTTTTTATACTAATGCATTAAGAACAATAAACGTCTTAAATAAAAAGATTATAGAAAATAGGTCCGTATGTTTTTCAGTGTTTATAACAAAATAATATCAATGTATAACAATCCGGGATAACTAATAGGCAAGATTTATGCATAACTGAGACCTCTGTATAACTGATGTTTTATAAAATATCAATGATCATTAAACCCTGCACTATTTCTCTGCTACCTTTGTTAATTTGAGATTTTATTCAGTTATGCATAAGTCTAAACTATATCTATATTCATAATAAATGAGTAAATAGAGAAAAGAGTTGGGTTTAAACAGCCAGCTTAGCTGATCTTTTAAACCTTTACTGCCTTTGAGTCACTAATTTCTGATATTTTATTAAAAAGTGTTACACCAATTCACGGAAGTAAACGATATATGGCTTTAAATTATTCTATGTCTCTATAATCTGGAATCTATAGATTACTTTCAAGGATCAGTATACATAGAAGTCTTCTGGGCCTTTTTAAAATCTTCATACTTTGATTGTAACCCAGTATTAACAATAGAAAATAGAGTATTTAATTTTATTGTCTATTTTTTATGTGTTTTTCAGATTAGTATTTTCAGCTGGTATGGTGAAAATTTCCTGGGGGATAAGGTAAGTTAGAATAACTGCTACTACCGAAAGCAAAAGTATATATTCTAGAACGGAATAAATATTGTAATTGCTAATAAGAATACCAATTGGAAACATTAAAAAACCAGCAATGCCCCAGCTGAATCCGCCAGTAATGCCAGATATAATGCCTATATGCATAGGAATTGCTCTCTGGCCAAGTACTATATTTATTGATATGCCAGATTCTAAAATTGCACCACCTATAATATATAATGCAAAAGATAGGAGCAGATATGTTTTCATATAATATAATGCCAGTAAGAGAATAGGCAGTGGTATTATAAAAGAAAGAATCAATATTTTTCTTTCTCCAAATTTAGCGGCAAGGCTGCCTCCAATGATTGAAGCAGTACCACCCAGAAAAGAAAATAAAGTCATAACAATTCCAACCGTTAGTACAGATTGGCCCAAATTATCCTCCCACTCAAAAGGAAAGTATGTTGACATTGCCATTAGTATTAATGATCGGATTATTATTACAAATACAATAGGAATAATAATATGTTTTTTAGTACTGAAATTTTTAATTATTTCATTCAAAGGGGCAGACTGCTTTTCAAAAGATATTTTTGGTAAATATAAGTAAATTAAGGCAGCAGTGATAATACCGGGCACTGCTGCAAGTATAGTCCATTCAAGTCCAATAAAATATACTATTGATGAAGACAACATAGGCCCAAGAGCATAACCTATAATGCCACCTGCAACAAAAATTCCCATATTCAGGTTGGTCTTATTGGTTTTTAACTTGCCAGTATAAGCAGTAGCCTGAGGATGATAGAGGCCAACTCCCAGATTGCCTATAACTACAGTGGTGATAAGTAATACATAAGTGTTGGCAGCTCCGCATAGGCCAATAAAAATACTTGATATTACAAGCCCCCAGAACACAAACAACCGTTTGCTTATCCTGTCTGAAAAATACCCGTAAACAGGTTGAAGAAAAGAAGATGATAGGCCAGTAAATGCTATTACCAGGCCAGCAAGGGGTAAAGATATTTCAAGTTTTCTTGCTATAAATGGCAGAATAGGTATAATGAATCCTGAATATAGATCAACAACAAGATGCCCTGATGCCAGTAGCATTACAGGGCTGGATATTAATGTTAAAAGATTATCGGGTTTCATTATTAAGAGCTTCTAATAATTTTTCACGCATGATATTTATGGGAGCTTTTTTATTAGTCCATTTTTCAAAAGCCATTGCACCCTGCTGAACTAGCATTTCATCGCCTGAGATTGTTTTAAGATTATTTGATCTGGCGTACTTGATTAATAATGTTTCCTGTGGTCTGTATATCAGGTCATAAACAATACAGTCAGGGTTTAATTGATCAATAAGTTTTTTTTCGACGGGACATTTGTTAGTATCAGGGTACATTCCAACTGGGGAACAGTTTATTAGAAGGTCAACATTATCAATGTCTATGTTATCAATTGTGTTAGCGATTATAGAAATATTATTATGGTTTATAATGTTCAGGGTTTCAACCGTTGCAGCAGTATTTTTAAATGTCCTGCTAAAGATGGTGATTTTAGCAAGATTCATTTTAATAAGAGCAGTTCCAACAGCTCTTGCAGCACCACCAGAGCCTATTATAGCTGCATTTTTTCCTGTTAAAAACTCAAAATCATCTTTGTCAAAGGCAGCCATAAAGCCATATACATCTGTATTGTCACCCAGAGTTTTGCCTGAAGGTGAAATTATTACCGTGTTAACAGCTCCTGCAGCTTTTGCCTCTTCTGTAATATTGTCAAGATATTTTATAATATCAATTTTAAAGGGTATTGTAACGTTATAACCTGAATAGCCTCTGGAAATAAAGTCCTTAACAGCCAATTCAAGGTTTTCTGGTTTTGTTTCGAATGGTTGATATGAGCCTTCAATGCCAGTATGTTTTAGTGCAGGGTTATGCATTATAGGTGAAAGAGAGTGTTTAAGAGGGTATCCTATGATTCCTAGTTTGATCATTATGACCTCTTTCCAGAAAACATAATATTTATCAGGCCTCTGCTTTATCAGTATTGGGCTGATAAGTACAACCATTTTTGCTGCACAACAGCTTTTCACCTTTTTTTAGAACTTTTTTCACAATCATTGAACCGCAATCAGGGCATTTATCTTCAGTGGGCATGAGCCAGGAGGCAAAATTGCATTTAGGATATTTATCACAGCCCCAGAAGACTTTACCGTGTCGGGATCGCTTTTCAATAACGTTTCCACCACACTGAGGGCATTTGATTCCAATTTTTTTATCTATTCTTCTTTTTGCTCTGCATTCAAGGTTAGTACAACTCAGGTATTCTCCATATGGACCGAATTTAATAGACATTTGTGCTTGGCATTTTTCACATTTTTCGTCACTGGGTCTTTCTTTTTCAATAATTTTATTATCTTTAGTAAGAGGCATAGTTGTTTTACATTCAGGGTATCCGGGGCATGCTAGAAATTTCTGGCCTCTTCTGCTGACTTTTACGACCATTCTTTTATTGCAGTTGGGGCATTCTTGTTCTGTTTCTATTTGAACTTTTGTCATTTTTTCTTTAGCGGTTTTTAGTGTTTCTTTGAAGGGGCTGTAGAATTCATTAATTACATCCTGCCACACAAGAGAATTTTCGGCTATCTGGTCAAGTTTTTCTTCCATTTCTGCGGTAAATTTTGAATCAACAATGTCTTCAAAGTGTTCAACTAAAATAGTATTAACTAATTTGCCCAGATCAGTAGGTATCAGGCTGCGCTCATCACGTTCTACGTAGCCTCTACTTAATATTGTGGCTATAATTGGTGCATAAGTACTGGGTCGACCCACGCCCTGTTCTTCCAGGGTTTTAACAAGTGAAGCTTCGGTGTATCTCGGTGGAGGCTGGGTGAAATGTTGTTTTGGTATGATTTCTTTTAAATTAAGTTCATCACCTTTGGTTAATTCCGGTATGTTTTTAATGTCTCTTTTATCGGCTTCTTCTTCTTCTGTATCCTGGTAAACAATCAGGAACCCTTTAAATAATATTTTGGAATGAGAAGCTTTAAAGGTATATTCACCGGCATCAATTTCATTGGTAATATTATTGATTTCAGCGCTTTCCATTTGTGAAGCTATAAATCTATCCCAGATTAGTTTATAAATTCTATGCTGATCTCTGGATAAATATTCTTTAATAGATTGAGGAGTTTTATCAATATAAGCCGGTCTAATAGCTTCATGAGC
>JBFMGH010000569.1:0-3393 GCA_040752795.1 Cyanobacteriota bacterium | reverse complement strand
TTGACCCAAGAGTGCTAATCTATAGGAATTCTTATTATACATGTTCTTATACTATCAGATTGTTCACAAGAACAAAAGGGGTATAAGAACTTTTTTTAAGCTTTTATTTTAAATTGCGTAATTCCTGAATATTAATGATTATTGCTCAGTTGCGTAAAACCTGATTAAATCTGTAAGAGAGGTAAATTCAAATCATTTTGATTTTGTAGATTCTGTAGAAGCTATGAAAATTCTGCCAGAATATGCTAACAAGGTTATGAAATCAATAGCAAGCAATATTAAAACATATCATAAAAGTTTACCAGTTCATGTTTATGAACAATATACTAACCTGTTATGCAAAATAAATAAACTGCCAGTAGATATAAGAGAACGTATAGGTGAACATCCTGAACTTGAATCAATACTTGCCAAAGCAAGAAAAGAACAGGAAGAACTTGACTTAAGAAGTCAGGAGTACCTTGTTCTTTAAAATTAATGAATATTAAGGTTTTAAAGCAGTTAAAATATTTCTAATCCCCGCCAACAAAAATGACTATTTCCCATTTGTTGTCATTATCTCTGGCAAATGTTGCCCTGAAGCCTATTTGATTTCCAAGGTAGTAATCATATATATAAGCCTCTTTCCCATCTGGTAAAAGAACTTTTGAATATTCTCGATCGTTATACTTAAACGAAGCCCATTTCAGCATTTTAACAATTTTATATGATATAGTTGAAAACTTTAATAAAGAATCATTCTCTTTTTTATATACATTAACGTCTTTGCCAGTAACAACTACAAAATCAAAAGAATTAAAGCCAGGAGGCCATTTGTCTGTTGAATAATAAGGTGCAATAAATTCTTCGGAAGTAACAAATTTACCACCATTTTTTACCACCTTTTCAAATTCATACCAGAAATCTTTAGAAACACTGGAATTATTGTTATTTAAGTCCCATTTTTTGATAAAGTTCTCTTTTCCTTTATCAATACCAAAACTAAAAAAAATATCTTTAGCAACAAAAGGCATCAGAGCCTTTGCATCTTTATCTTCAATAATTTGTAATAGCATATTTCTAAATTGAACAAACCCCGGGTCTATGTATGCTTCATCGAAAGGTTTAAACTCACATTCTTTGAATGTTTCTGGAATAACCGGACTAATAATAAGGGTTAAACTACCAATCATAAGTAATATTATTAATAGTAATCTCATATAAGCTCCATTGAAATAATAAGCCGTGATTTTAAGAAACTAACTGTACATTTTCATACTATTTATACCTAATCTTATAATAGTTTTTCTAATCTTAGGATTGTAAATAATCTGCGCTTTAAAGTTTTTAATAAATAGATTACTAATTAAATGTTTAATACTGCTCTGATATCTGTTATTATAGTTATTTAGAGAAGGTTCCAGAGCCTTAGAAAGTATATAGGCGCTTTTGAATCCATAACTTAAGCCTTCGGCAGAGCTAGGGCTTATTAAGCCTGCTGCTTCGCCTATAAAAGCAACTCTATCAGTGCCAAGAAATATTTGTTTAGTTTTTTCTGGCCGAAGTATATATGCACCGTTTCTTTTGATTTTATTATCAAAATTGAAATTATATTTTTTAAGTTTAGTTTTAAGTAATTCAAATTTATTATTAACATTATCTCTGGGTCTTAATGCTGATCCCAGAATAAAATAATCCTCTTTAGGAATTGTCCATGAGTAGAAATCACAAATCTCTTCGTCAAAAATAGCTGAAAAGAAGGGTGTATTTTTGTCAACTTTAAAATATTCCTGAATAGAGATATATGTTTTGATTTTAAAACTCTCCGGGCATAAGGCCCTTCTGATTATAGAATTAGCGCCATCTGCGGCAACTAATATCTTCGTATACGCAGTATATTCTTTGCTATTTTTTTTGTAAATAATTTTAACTCTTTCACTTTCGGGTTCAAATGATTTTAAAAGTGATTCGCAACATAATTCAACATTTTGTGGTATTAAAGATACAAGCCATCGGTCAAATTTTTCTCTATCAAGATTTATATAGTGCCTTTGATAATAGGCCTCCAGAGCATTTGGAATGTCAATAGTTCTTACAGTAAAAAGTTGAGGGTCTACCAAAACATCCTTGGGTAAACCCAGCCCAAATTTAGCAAGCATTTCCTGTGCGTCTGGCGCCAGTAGGCCACCACAGCTTTTTTCAAAGCCTCCGTTCTTGTGAGGAGATAATAGATCTCTTTTGTCTAATGCTAAAACACTGTAGTTTTTAGATATATGCCTTGCTAATGTTGCACCAGCCGGGCCCAGGCCTATTATTACTATATCATACATTATTGCTGCTCTAATTAAAATGTTATTATTACTTTATTTTAGGCATTTTAGCATAGATTACAAGATCATTTATAGTCAACAAACAAATTTAACAGGAATTAGAAAAGTTCAGTTAAGTCTAATTTTTTAATGTTATTACTATAAATAATTATTTTAAAATAGAATAATTTAAAGCCATATATCGTTTACTCCTGTGGATTGGTATAATAATTTAGGAAGTTGTAAATGGTTTATAGTGATATTTCTAAAATATAAATACAAAAATGCAGTAATAATTTTTTTCGCTGTAATAATATGTTATTTAATAGCTATAATAAACAATCTGGCTTATTCAGAAGGATTAATATGGCCTATAGACTGTATCCCTGGCAGGAATTGCAGTGGGGCTATTGGTTATCCTGATATAAATAAAACAGGTAAGGCATTTGATTGTTCTAGCCCGGGCTATAAAGGTCATGAGGGAACTGATATATCAATATCAAAAGATCAGATGCAAAATGGTGTAAATATATTTGCTGCAGCTGATGGTCTAGTATTGTGGGTTTTTGACGGTAAGTATGATAAATGCCCGGATATATCTGAGCCTGATTGTACCAATTATCGAGTTTGTACAGATAAAGGTAATTATTGCGATACAGGTGGGTGCTGCTGCCAATGGTGCTTTGATGATGGTAATTTTATAGTTATTAAACACAATCTTGTGGGGATTTTTGCAACAAGTTATAATCATTTGAAAAAGAATTCCATTATTGTTAAAAAGGGACAAAAAGTTAAACAGGGTCAAATTATAGCTCAGGTTGGTAGTTCAGGTAAATCATCCGGGCCACATTTGCATTTTGAAGTCTGGGACAAAGGTTATTATAAACTTGCAGACCCCTGGGCTGGAGTTTGTGGACCAAATTATAACAAACAACTCTGGAAATATTCTCCACCATGGCAAAATTTAATTATTAATAAATAATAGAGACCTCTGTATAAGTGATGTTTTATAAAATATCAGATCAGCGGCCAAAGAAGGGTGGGTTTCACTATTTATCTGTTACGTTAGTTATTTTCGTGAGAATTTATCTAGTTATGCATAAGT
>JBFMGH010000568.1:0-11691 GCA_040752795.1 Cyanobacteriota bacterium | reverse complement strand
ATGTCAATTATAAAAGCTTATGTTCCAACCGTAATCGAGCAATCTAGCAGAGGGGAAAGACTTTTTGATATTTTCTCCAGGTTACTCAGAGACCGGATAATCTTTTTAGGTACACCGATTGATGATATGGTTGCAAACCTTATTGTTGCACAATTATTATTATTGGATAGTGAAAATCCTGAAAAAGATATAATGTTATACATTAACAGCCCAGGAGGAAGTGTAACTGCCGGGCTGGCAATATATGATACGATGCAGCATATCAGAGCTGATGTAAATACAATATGTCTTGGACAGGCTGCTAGTATGGGAGCTTTCCTGTTAGCCGCAGGTACACCTGGTAAAAGAATGGCATTACCTCATTCAAGAATTCTTATTCACCAGCCATTAGGTGGTGCTTCAGGACAGGCTACTGATATTGAAATTCAAGCAGCAGAAATTTCAAGAATTAAGAAAACCCTTAATGAATTATTAGCTAAACATACCGGTCAATCTTTTAAGAAAATTGAAAAAGACACTGATAGAGATTACATTATGATCGCTGAAGAGGCAAAAGAGTACGGTATGGTAGATAAAGTAATTGTAAAACTTGAGGAAGCTGAAAAGAAAGATGATCAAAACTAATCAAATATATACTTTGATTAACTGTTTTAACTTTTACTAAATCTGATTTATAATGATATAAATAAAACCAATTTCTTTCAGGAGTAAAACATGTCTAAACATGACGACAATAGGTTAAAATGTTCTTTTTGCGGTAAAAGTCAGGATCAGGTAAAAAAATTAATAGCTGGCCCTGAAGTTTATATATGTGATGAATGCGTTGACCTTTGTAATGAAATTTTAGATGAAGAATTTTTTGAATCAAAAGAAGCTGGAGACGGTGAAGTATCTGATGTTCCTAAATTGACTGATGTTCCTAAACCTAAAGAAATAAAAGAATATCTTGATCAATATATAATCGGACAGGAAGATGCCAAGAAAATTCTATCAGTTGCTGTTTATAATCATTACAAAAGAATTAACTATCTTGCAACAACTGAAAACAACAAGTCTTCAAATGGTATAGAGATACAAAAAAGTAATATATTGCTTATTGGTCCAACAGGTTGTGGAAAAACATTATTGGCTCAAACTTTAGCAAAGATGCTGGATGTGCCATTTGCAGTGGCAGACGCTACTACACTTACAGAGGCAGGCTATGTTGGTGATGATGTTGAAAATATTCTACTAAGGCTTTATCAGAATGCTGAATATGATTCAGTTAAAGCTGAAAGAGGAATAATTTATATTGATGAAATTGATAAAATTGCCAGAAAGTCTGAAAACCCTAGCATAACAAGAGATGTTAGTGGAGAAGGTGTGCAACAAGCACTATTAAAAATGATAGAAGGTACTGTTGCTAATGTTCCACCCCAGGGCGGAAGAAAACACCCTCACCAGGAATTTATTCAAATAGATACATCAAACATATTATTTGTTGTTGGTGGAGCCTTTGTAGGTCTGGATAAAATTATTGATGCCCGTGCAGGCTCATCTAAATCATTAGGGTTTGGTGCTACAGCACCGAAGAACTCTGTAGATAGAGAATATGAATCTGCTAAACTGCTTAAAAAAATGGTTCCAGAAGACCTTCTTAAGTTCGGCCTGATTCCAGAATTCATTGGCAGGGTTCCTGTTTATGCTGTTTTAGAGCCTTTAGATAAAGATGCGCTGATTAAAATATTAACAGAACCTAAAAATGCTATTATTAAGCAATATCAGCAACTGCTTAATATGGATGGCGTTGTACTTGAATTTAAAGAAGATGCTATTGAGTCTATTTCTGTTGAGGCAATCAGAAGAAAAACTGGTGCTAGAGCTCTAAGGTCTATTTTAGAAGAACTAATGCTTGAAGTTATGTATGAAATTCCTTCAAGAAAAGATATTGAAAAACTTACCATAACGAAAGATATGGTAGAAAAACGTCAGAGTGCTGCAGAAATATTGAAATTTCCTGAAGCATCTAAATCCAAAGAAGAAAAAGAATTAAAAGGCGAAATAGCTTAGTATTTGACTATGCCTGAAGAATTAACAAAAGATATAACACCTGCTGCATTACCAGTAGTACCTTTGAGAGACATTATTGTATACCCTCTAATGGTAGCACCTGTTGTTATTAGTAGAGGTATATCTATTAATGCTCTTGATACAACGGTTAATAAAGATGAAATGCAGGTTGTTTTAGTTGCGCAGAAAGACATTGAGCTGGAAATACCTGAGGTTTCAGATTTATATAAGTATGGGATTTTAGCTAAAGTAATACAAATATTGAAATTTCCGGATGGGAGCATAAAAGCCATTGTTGAAGGTATTTCAAGAGTTAAAGTAAAAAGTTTTTACGAAGAAAATGATGTATATTTTGCAAATATAAGTGATGTAAAAGAAAAAAATAAGTCTGGTGATAATACTAAAGCTTTACTTCGAGTAACTATAGATAAATTTGAAGAATATGTTAAGAAAAATCACAGAATGAGCCCGGAAAACCTTATGGCATTAGCCAGTATAAGTAATGACCCGGGTAGAATGGCTGATATTATTGCTACATATTTAGAGATCCCTTTGCAAGAAAAACAAAAAGTTATTGAAATTCTTGATACGTTTAAACGCTTAGAATACATTAGTGGTATTCTTGAGCGTGAAATGGAAATGCTCAACATTGAATATGAAATAAGTAAGAAGCTTAAAAAAAGCTTGAGCAAAACTCAAAAAGAATATTACTTAAAAGAAAAGCTGAAAATAATCAATGAAGAACTTCATGGCAAGGAAAATCTTGAAGAAGAACTAGAAGATTATAAAAAAAGAATCGACGAGCTTAATCTAGCTGAAAGATATAATATTAAGCTCCATAAAGAAATAAAAAGGCTTGCAAAAACACCTTCTTACTCTAGTGAATATTCTGTAATTAAAACATATATTGATAGAATAATTGAACTGCCATGGAATATCTCAACTGAAGATATTAATGATATTAACAGGGCGAAGATTATTTTAGATGAAGATCACTGGGGGCTTGAAGAAGTTAAAGAAAGAATAATTGAATTTCTTGCAGTAAGAAAGCTTTCTAAACAAAAACAGGCAACCATTTTATGCCTGGTTGGTCCTCCGGGAGTTGGTAAAACGAGCCTGGCAAAATCAGTTGCCAGAAGCTTGAATAGAAAGTTTAGTTATATAAGCCTCGGCGGTATTAACGATGAATCCGAAATAAGGGGTCACAGAAAAACATATGTAGGATCAATGCCCGGTAGAATTATTCAGGCTATCGAAGGTGCAGGAACAAGAAACCCGGTTATTCTTCTTGATGAAATAGAAAAAATGATGAAATCTCATATGGGTGACCCTACAGCTGCACTGTTAGAAGTCTTAGACCCTGAACAAAATATTAACTTTACCGATCATTATGTAGATATACCATTTAATTTATCCGAAGTATTTTTCATTGCTACAGCTAATACTCTTGATACAGTTTATAAAGCCTTAAAAGATAGGTTAGAGGTAATTAAAATATCAGGATATACAGAAGAAGAAAAACTTAATATTGCCAAAAAACATCTTGTGCCTAAACAATTAGGTCTCCATGGGCTTAGCAAATCAAAATTAACAACTACCGACAAAGCTATAAGAAAAATAATAAATGAATATACAAAAGAAGCAGGTGTCAGAAATCTTGAAAGATCATTTGCCAAAATATGTAGAAAGGCTGCAACACAAATAGTTAGAGGAGAAGATTATAAAATAAGAATATCTGGCAATAACCTTGAAGAATATCTTGGAGTGCCTAAATTTCTACCGTCAGATAATAGGAAAGAGAATGAAATAGGGGTTATTAATGGCCTTGCCTGGACAGAAGCTGGGGGTGATGTCTTATACATAGAGTCAAACTTAATGCCAGGCAAAGGTGATTTAAATATGACTGGCTCTCTCGGAGATGTTATGAAAGAATCAGCTAAAATAGCACTCAGTTATATAAGAAGTAATCATGAGAAATTCAAGTTACCTCAAGATCTTCAAGAAAAATATGATATTCATGTTCATGTTCCTGATGGGGCGACCCCTAAAGATGGTCCATCTGCAGGCCTTGCCATTACACTTGCTATTATTAGTGCATTAACAGAAAAACCGATCAGGTCAGATATTGCTTTAACTGGCGAGGTTACCTTAAGAGGTAAGGTGTTGCCTATTGGTGGGCTTAAAGAAAAAGTGTTGGCTGCAATTAGAAGCGATATACATACAATTATTCTCCCGGAAAGAAATCGTAAAGATATTGATGATATGCCAGAATACTTAAATGATCAGGTCAATTATATATATGTAGATAACATTAATCAGGCTTTAGAGCATATATTCTTTGTTGATAAAAGCGAGCAAGTTTTCTTTAAGATTTAATTTTGGAAAATGCTTAAATTTTCTCCGCGAAATTAAATTTATTTGACTGATATACCACTTTAGTGGTAGAAGATTACCCTTTCTTGAGAATGTTCAAAAGGGTAATTTAGTTATTTAATATAATTGTCAGTAAACGAGAATTATTTTCAATAACAATTAAATCATCGGAGAAAGATCAATGAGTAAAAAAGATATAAAAAGGAGAAATTCCAAAAACACAAAAACATTAAACCTTACGACTAATAACCTTAAACGTATATTTGAGATTATAGCCCGAGGACAAGTTTTTTAATACCCAACTAACCCCTTAACTGCTTAGTCAACCTCCCCCTTAGAATTAAAAACCCGATTAAAGACCCTAGTTGACAACCGATTAAAAGTCCTAACAGATTCCCCTACAAGTAATAATAGTAACTATTATTACTTTTTTATTTTTGGAATTATTTTACTGGGTATTATGGGGCTATATATTAGCGAATCAGGTTTTGTTGTTTTAAATACACATAATTATATCTACATTTAAAGTCCTGCTAAGTGGGCCTTTAAACCCTTCCTTCCTTAGCCGCTGATCTCTGATATTATATAAAACATCAGTAATACCGGGGTCTCATTCACGTTTTAAATTCTTTCATTTGAAATTGCAGTGTATGGATGAAGCATAATCAAAATGTAAAACTAGAAGCAGCTTTTATATAAATGTGAATAATTTATGAATGAGTTAGTTTAATTATTTTTTTTGCCGAGAGTAGGTGTTTCCATAAGGTCAGAAACAAATAGGCTGGAACCAATCGTTCCTGCAGATTCACCTAATCGGGCGGGTTCAACTAATACAGAGTTGCCGGGTAATTTGAGCGAACGTTTACTAATAGTTTCTCTGATCGGGTTAAAGATATATTCACCAGCATTTGCAACGCCACCACCGATAATAATAATTTCAGGATTAAGTAAATTAACGACATTTGCAAGGCCAATACCAATCCATCTGCCAGTTTCAAAAAGAATTCGTTGTGCTGGAGCATCACCTTTTTGTGCAGCTTCTGCTACCACAGATGGAGTAAGAGGGCCATCACCCATTATTTCTCTGATTTTACTGGGTCTTCCTCCGCTCAGTAGTTCAGTTGCTCTTCTTACAATTGATGAAGCTGATCCAAGTGCTTCAAGGCAGCCTGTATTACCGCAGCCACAGATAGGGCCTCCGTGTTCCTGAAGTGTCATATGGCCAATTTCTCCTGCGCATAGGTTTGATCCTTTAATAAGCTTTCCATCAAGAATTATTCCTGACCCAATACCTGTTCCAATAGTTATGCAAATAAGGTTTGAATAACCCTGACCTGCTCCAAATTTGTACTCTCCGAGTGCTGCGGCTCTAACATCATTATCAATTTTAGTATAAAGATTAAATTTATTAGTAATCATTTCTGAAAGGTGAATATTTACCCATCCTGGCAGGTTAGGTAATTCTCTAACTACACCATTAACAGAGTCGATTAAACCGGGGCATCCAAATCCTATACCTCTAACTTCATTTTTTGCTATTGGAGAATTGTCTAGAATAGTGTTAATAATGCTAACTATATTATTGTAAGTGGCTTCAAATCCTTTATCTCCATCTGTAGGGATAGAAGTTGAAAATAAAATGTTCCCCAGGTCGTCTACAATACCGGCTTTAATATTAGTGCCACCAAGATCTACGCCGATTCTGTATTTGTTTTTCACCTTGAAATCCTCATAAACTGTGAAACTTAAGCCTTCAAGAAAATGTATCTTAAAATGAGTATAAATGCAATTAAATATATAAACCAGTTAACCTCTTTGCCTTTGCCTGTGGCCAGTTTAAGAATAGTATAAGAAATAATACCTAAAGAAACGCCCTCTGAAATACTATAGGTAAATGGCATAGATATGCAGGCAAGAAAAGCAGGGATAGCGTCAGTTATTTCATCCCAGTTTATAAGTTTAATGCTTTTGATCATTAATGATCCTACAATGATCAAAGCGGGAGCTACAACAGGATATAGGGTGGTATCACCAGGCCCCGGGCAACCTTTTCCGACAGATTCAACCAGAGGGAAGAAAAACAGAGCAACAAGAAACATTAATGCAGTAAATAGGTTTGCCAGGCCAGTTCTGGCACCGGCAGCAATACCAGCAGAACTTTCAATATAACTAGTAACTGTTGAACAGCCTAAAACAGAGCCTATAACAGCACTGCATGAATCAGCCTGAAGGGCTTTGTCGCTTCTTGGTAAATGGCCGTCTTTATCAAGGAAGCCACCTTGTTGGCCAACTCCAATGATAGTACCTATAGTGTCAAAGATATTTAAAAATAGAAAAAAGAAAACTACATCAAGGAAATTAGGATGAGAAAAGAGCTCCTGAAAGTCCATTTTAAAAAATGTTGGAGCTATACTAGGTGGCATTGCAACAATGCCATTTATTTGAACTAATCCAAATGGTAATCCGACAATAATAGTAGCTAATATCCCTATAAGAATAGAACCTCTTATTTTTAAAGCCATTAAAGTGGCCATTAGCAAAAGGCCAAAAATTGCTAAAAGAACTGGAGGTGATTGTACATCACCCATTGTAACCATAATAGTAGGTGCTGGAACAACAAGACCTGCCCACTGCATACCTATAAATGCAATAAAAATACCTATACCGGAAGCAATACCATATTTAAGTGGCAAAGGCACTATTGTCAATAGTTTTTCTCTCATCCCAACTAATGTTAATAAAAAGTAGATTATACCAGCAATAAATACAGCAGCCAGAGCACCTTTCCATCCAAAGCCAAGCCCACCTATTGTTGCAGAACCGCAAACAGTAAATGTAAAAAAGGCATTATGCCCCATAGCAGCTGCGAGTGCAATAGGATAATTAGCAATAATACCCATTATTAGGGTAGCAATAAATGAAGATATGCAAGTTGCGACCATTACAGCACCAAAATCCATGCCTGTAATGCTAAGCAACGTTGGTTCAACGAAAATAATGTATGACATGGTCATAAATGTTGTCAAACCAGCTATGCATTCAGTTTTTATATTTGTATTATTTTCATTTAATTTAAAAAAATGTTCTATTTTACTTTTCACGCATTAATCCTCATGTGTAGAAATAGTTTGTCTTAGAGACTATTTTACCCTGAAAATAATATGTGAAATAAATTTTAAATGTAAACTTTAAATAAGATTAAACTAAAAATTTACAAAGATTAAAGATTTAATTAAAAATTAAAACACTTGTAGAAAGAAGACTTCAATGGTATGCTTGAAAAATAATGTGCGTTCCTATTAAAATCGAAAATATGGCCAAGACAAATAAGGATTGTTATAGTAATTTGTTTTTAGTACCTGTAACGATTAAGATTCAATAATTTTCAAAGGGGTATTAACGAAATACTTTATGGTAAAGTCAAGCAAGAACATAGAAAATGTTTGCTTAACTGCTTACAGGGTATTAGCAATAATGCTAATGTTAAAAGAATGTCCACATTCTGAAGCAGAAATATCTGAGAAGTTAAAAAATAATGTAGATTTGCCAAGAGCATTATCAAGTGATTCTATATGGTTGTATATAAATACTATTAAAGCACTTGGATGCCAGATCTCTCGTCCAACAAAAAATAATGATTTTAAATATAGCCTAAAAGAGCACCCTTTTAAAATAAAACTAACAAGTTCGGAGTTAAAATCATTGTTAGAAGCCAGAAAATATGTGGCAAGCCTTTCGGATTGGCAAATATCATGCAATTATGATAAGTTTTTATCTACTATATGTCAATATATTGATGAAAATGATAAAAAAGAACTCGTAAAGCATTGTAAAGCAAAACAAAGAGAAATAGATTACACTTTAAAAAAAGATTTGATAAATGATTTAGAATATCATTGTGAACAAGAAAATTGTCTTATAGTTAATTATATATCATTAGCAGGGAACATAAAAGAAATTACTATGCTAGCAGAAAAAATAAAGTATGAAAATGGTGCCTTATACCTCTGGGGATTTAACGCTGGCACAGAAGAGAATCAGTATCTTAGAGTTGATAGAATTGATTCCATTAAAAAAGCTGATATTGAAGGTGTTGAATTTAACAAAACAACTATAAAAGTAATTTTTAAACTATATGGTATTTGTGCTGTTAGTTATCAGCCAGAAGAAGATGAAACGATTATTGAAAGAACCAGTGATAGTATTACGATTAAACACGCAATGAAAAATAAGTTTAAGCTTATACAGAAAATTCTTTCATATGGAATTAATTGTGAAGTAATTTCACCACAAGATATACAGAAAGAAATAGTTAAAAAGTTAAAGTTTATGTCTAAAATATACGAGAATGAAATTTAATTATATATTTTATAGCTTATAAGTAAGCCATTATCAACAGGTAAAAAGACAGATATATAATCTTTATGTTTATAAATAAAATCAGTAAAGTTTTGAAGGTCTTCTTTATGACTGGAGATATTATCTGATACAATTATTCCACCGGGCTTCAAGCTTTTATCAAGCAGGTTAAAATACTCTAAATATTCTTGTTTATTAGCATCAATAAATGCAAAATCGCATTCATGATTATAGTTTCTTAATATATCAATAATTTTTCCCTGTTTTATAGTTACGTATTGGTCAAGTTTACAATGTAGAAAGTTTTCACTGGCAAGTAAAACACGATTTTCAAAATATTCAAAAGTAATGATATGCCCACCTGTTTTCTGGGCTGCAAGAGCTAACCATATTGTTGAGTAGCCATTAGATGTGCCTAGCTCCAGAATATTTTTAGAATTTGAAGTACTGGCCAGAATATATAAAAGTTTTCCAACTTCTCGAGAAACATTCCAGAATTGATTTCTTGTTTTTTCAAGCTCTTCAAGCTTTTGTTTAACTAGATTATTCATTATTTAAGGTACATTAATTGTCCAGCTAAATGTGGTTCCCTGATTAAGATTGCTTCCTGTTAATGGGGGACCTGATACCATACTACAGGTACCAAACCATATCGTGTAAGTTCCATAATTATCAGGAACCTTAACGCCAGTTGCGGAAACCTGATGCTGGCCTTTTGATAGATTAAGGTCCCAGAACCTTGTTTTGCCTTCATTGTTTACGCCAATACTTTGATTGTCAACTCTTAATTCCCACTGATCGTCCTTATCACCACCAGTGTCATGTATAGCGATCTGGCAACTGCCACCTGATGATCCTTCGTCAATAACTCCATCATTATCATCATCAATGCCATTAGTTGTGTTTACTTCAGGTTTGCCATCTCCAATAGGTATGCCAGATGGTGGGTTGGAAGGAGCATTTGTTGGTTGAGATTGTGGACATTGAGTATTACCTGGTTTGGGTGGATTCATATTTGCTGTTTGTTGTGATAGATTTTGAACGTGTTGTGTCAGGTTACTACCAGGCTGGTTTGATAAATCAGTTGTAAATTGCTGATCCTGAGGCACATATGGGTTTGGGTTCGTATTTATTGTGCCGCGACTTTGGTCATATTGTTGCTGTTGTTGCTGTTGCATACCAATTAATTGATCAAAAACATTAGGATTATAGTTTGATGTATTTTGTTGTTGCTGTTGTTGGCTTTGTAAATATTGATAAAGCAAGTATGGATTTATATTAGACGGTTGAATTGGTTGCTGAGGATAAGTATAATAGCCTTGTTGTATTGGCGTGGGCATTGGCTGGGCTGCTGTATAAGGAGGATTGATGGGATATACTGGCACCAATGGTTGATTTTGCGGGAATGGTGTGGCTATAGGTACCTGCGTAGGAATAGGTGTTGACACTGGCAATGGGGCAGGAGTAGGGATGGTGGCAGGCTTATCGTTATTTTTGTCTGTTAGTATTTCAGTCATTAAAGTAGTTATACCACCAGTAATATTATTATTAACCCAATTTGATATAGTGAAATTTGTCAGGTCTCTTATTCCAACAGCATTACCAATAGTTCCGCCTATATAAGGTTCTGAATTTTTTATAACCTGAGTTAATGAATTTTGATATAAATCCTGAAATCTATTTTTTATGGCGTCTAAAGAGTGATCGGAAATGAAAGTTTTAACAGTACCTTTAACTGTTTCTGTCAAAGTGTCTTTAGGAACGTCGACAAGAGCATTTTTAACTGCACTATTAACCTGTTGTTGCGCCTGAAGTAAATTATTGCTAGCAGTAACTCTTTGAATTACTGCATCATCAAATTTTGTAGCCACACTATTAAATGCACTGTTTAATACATCAGCATTTTGAAAATTTGGGCCAGCTGCTCTTACCATATCATCAGTAGATTTAACTAGATTTTGAGTAGCGCTTTCAAGTGCATCACTTGCAACATTACTATCATTTATAGCTTTAATAATGTTATTCTTAGAGTTGCTAACAGTAGTTGAGGCTGCTTTAATACCGGACTTAGCGCCTTCATTGGCTGATTTAGCGCCACTGGCAATAGGCGCAAGGGCTAAGACTACTCCAGCGCCTGCAACAATCTTGTCAGAAGTAGAAGCATTAGCATCATTCAGAGTTGTTAAATCTTTTGCAAGACCATATCCTCCACAAGTAACAGTATTAAGAGCAACTTGTGAAACAAAATTTGATCCTGTTTTATCTGCTAAATATTTATCTACTTCTTTAAAAGTACCCTGGGCATTATTTACGGCATTTTGTCCCAGTCCGTTTTTGTCATCACCTTTTATAGTAGCAATTAAGGGGTCAACAAATGTGTTTTGAATTGTTTTTATACTTTTTCCATCACCAACTTGATCGTAAGCGTTTGACCATTTGTTATATTCTTCTGAAAAAACACCGTGATCATACATAGCCTGGGCTTTATCTGTAACTTCAAATATAGTTTCAGAAGCTTTTCCGGAGAGATAGTCAGCAGCAGCAAAAGCACTTCCAGTAATTATTTTAGAACCAGTTTTTACAGTATCCCAGGCTGAAGAGGCCCAATCAGTAAAACCTGCATATTCCATCCCAGGATAAAGCATACCTGTATATGCAATCTGAGTTAAATGCCGGTCATAGTATGCTAGTAATGTGGCCTGTTCTATTTCATAAAAAGTAATTTGAGACTCTAGCTGGCTTTTAAGGCCTTCGTAATATTGAATTTGTCCTTCTACAACAGGTATTAAGTTGTTCTGGGCAATGAAATTAGTCTGATTTTTTTGAATATAATTATATTCGTGTTTTAGTTTAGTAATAATATTATCAATTTCAGAAAGTGAATACTTGTCTATATCGTGGTAAAAACGA
>JBFMGH010000567.1:0-2823 GCA_040752795.1 Cyanobacteriota bacterium | reverse complement strand
CATCCTTATTCTCATTGTTGGATTTAATCTTTTGGTATAATTCATATTGGTGGCACTCCTTTTTAATTTTATTTTTATCAACTTAATTTTACTTAAGAAGTGTCACCCTTGTTTTAACTATTCACAAGTAAAACATATGTTATCTACGTAAATTTACGTAGATAACACGAGTTATAACATCTATAAATTTAAGTGTTAACATCTAGCAATTTTTTAAGAGAAATTGCGTTTATATAAATAGGAGGAGTTACTGTCTAAATTCGAGGTTGATTTTATAGCGTTAAAATCTTTTTCTCTCTGACTAATATTTAAGTAGTTATTTATTGCTCTCTCTTCAAGAAGATCGATGGGGAATATTCGATTAGGAATGGTTATTTCTAAAGTTGACATACAGTCAAAGCTACAGCATTTATGTGCAGGCCCTGGTAATACTATAAGTTATTACAAAGGTCTTTCAGATAATCATGTTAATTCATATGATTTATGGAATAGCAAAGCTGGTATTGCTTCAAATCATTCCGGTGATTTTGCTTCTCAATTGTTTAGCACTGCCGCAAGCGAAGCTAAACTTGGTCTTGATTCTAACAAACATCTAGTAAGTGAAATATGTTTACTGGAAAACAGCGCTTTCAGAATTTTAAACTTTATGGGACAAACTACCAAGGTAAGCAAAGCTTCTCAAGAAATTAATTCTCGCTATGCAGCTGATAATCTTGAAATGATTAACCCTGCCCTGGCAAGCCAGCAAAGAAAAGCTTCTGAAGACATTAAAAACGAACTGGCTGACGTTGCTGCCATGGAAGCCTTTGCACAGGAACAGGTTAATAACCTTAAAGAGATGAAGAGTATTTTTGGGCAGATGCTTGGAGAAAACGAGTTATTGTTTGGCAAACTTGCCCAGGCTGCTGAAGAAAATGTTGTTATGTCTCAAAGTTATTCTGATAATAGGGGTAATGTTAAAGAAGAACCTGAAAAAATTGATCCTTCTGATTCAAAATTTCAGGATATTGCACGGAATATGAAATCTAAAGATTCATCAGATTCTAAAGATGATAAAGCTACTAAAGATAAGAAAAATAAAGAAACCGACAGGGCAAGCAAAAACGATAAATCTGAAAATAAAACAAGTCATACAAATAGCAATATGAACCACGCAAAATCTATGTCTGCTTCAAATACAGCCTTTACAGCAAATACAGCAATAAAAAAATTCATTGCATAAGAGATTTACAGTTTAAAGGTATTATTTATTCGCCTCTAATCTCTTCATAAACTTTTTTGTAAGGGTTTTGACCAAATTCCTGCAAGTCTTCATACACACTTTGAACAGCTCTATTTTTGCTTTCTATTTCTTTCTTTTTTTCTATCAGATCATTTTCAATTTCAGCTACTTGCTCTAAATATTCTCTGGCTTCATCTTGCTTTCCTATTTTTTCCAATTCTGTTGCTAGTTTGTAATAAGCTCTGGTATAGTTACTGTTTAAATTAATTGCTTTCTTGTAATTCTCAATAGCCAGATATGATTTTTTAAGAAAAGAATTATAAAGGCCAATTTTATAATAAGCAAAATAATAATCAGAATTAACCTCTAATGCTCTGTCAACATACAAAAAGGCTTTGTTAAAGTCTCCCTTATCAATATAGGCATCTGCAAGGTGAATATAATGTAGTTCTTTAGACGGATCAATTTTTATCGACTTTTCATAATATTTTATACCCTCATCAACTTCTCCTGTTTCAACTAGTAAATAACCCATTGAATCAAGAATATAAGGGTCATCAGGATTTAATAGCAATGCTTTTTCACAATATGGTCTTGCGTCATCAAAATATTTATTTATAGTTAGATCCCAGCAAATATTATTATATAGATAAGCATTATCAGGTGCATATTTAACAGCTTCTTTATAGTATTTTAGAGCTTTTTCATGATCTCCATTATCTTCATATGTTTTGGCATCAGAAGCATTTGAATATGCCTGTGTGTCTTTAAAGCTATTAACACAACAACATGAGTTTAAAGATATTGCCAGAATAATAATAATTAATAAAGTTATAAGTTTATACATAATATAACCTTTTATTTTATGAATCGTATCATTATTCTATAATAAACAATAGAAATAACCAGATTTAAGGGAAATATGTCCGGGTGTTTTCCGTTATTAAAAAGCATAACACACCCATAGATTTTCTAAATTGCCTGTTTTATATGTCCTTTATTATAAAATCAATAAATATAATTTTTTCTTTTTTTAATTGTTCTAAAAACAAATAAATAATTAAGAAACGTAAAGATAAATTGTTCCACCCGGCACCATCTCCAAAAGCCCGTCTGGCAATACTTTCAAAGAAGGTCGGTTAAAATAGGTTTTTAAAAAACCTCTTAATATTTCATTACAAAATAGCATCATTTTAAAAATGATTGTTTTTATGCAAATACGAAAGAAAAGAAAGAGGATCAAACAAAATGACACAAAAATCTGGATTAGACGCTCACATAGTAAGAAAGTACGCAGAACTCAACACAATGAGTCAAGCTACTACATCTGCTAACGATCCAGATAAAATTTGGGGAGCACTTGGCGCTATGGCTATGATGAACCTCGCTTCACAACAAATTAAAAGAGCAAAAGTAGCATAGTCCAAGAATTAATATAGGCAGGCAAAAAAAACAGCTCCAAAAGCTGTTTTTTAGTTTGTTCAAATCAAGCTTCTTTTCTACTTAAAGACTTGTGCATAAGTGTATATATTCTTAAAAAAGCTAAGGTAGCAGAGAAATAGTGTCGGGGGGTTAATGGCAGGAAAGCAGGCCGGTGAAAA
>JBFMGH010000566.1:8507-26788 GCA_040752795.1 Cyanobacteriota bacterium | reverse complement strand
TTCTCTTATCAAGAAAGTATTTCAGAGGTATCTATGTATAAACTCTATGATAATGTCATCTTTGGGATTCAGGATTTTGATTTATCCCTATTGAAAGAGCTTTTCACTATGAGTTAAATTTCAGTAATAACTTTGCCAGTTAATCTTCAAACAGAAGTAGTTAAATTCATTGGAAATAATACCAGTGACATAATGATTGATTATTTTTCCGGACCAATTGCAGAATCATCAGGCCAGGTTCAATTACAAGCTTATAAAATTATAGCAGCTCATTCAAATAGAGAAATTCAGGCCCGATTATATTATTCATTACCAAGAATGCCTCAGGAGTTACATTATGAACTTTTAATTACTTTAGCAAAACATTCTGATAAAATAACTAGAGAAAAATTTGCCAATAATATTGTTATATTTCCTGAAAAAAACAGGAAAAAATCTCTTGAAATATTATTAAATCCTGAAAATAGAACTGATAAAAGACATCTCAAAACTAAATAAGCAAAATTTAGCCTCTATAATTACTTTCAATTATGTTTATCTCTTATAATATGATCTTTATTAATAATAATTACTTTATTGTTTGTAAAGTTAACTTATAAGTATAGTCTTTTGTCAGGAAAAGCATTAAAATAGGAATAAATAAATTAAACTTCATGGAGTACTAATGTCTTCACAAGAAAATCCTTCCAAAGGTATAAATGTTGCCCGGATGTCTAATGCACAAAAAGTTGCTGCATTATTAATTTTATTGGGGCCTCAGGCTGCAACAGAAATTCTTAAAAATATTAAAGATGACGATGAAGTTGAACACATAACACTTGAAATTGCAGCTTTAACAAGAGTTCCACAAGAGCAGTTAGAAGTAATATTAGAAGAATTCCATCATATGTTTCAGGCAAGTGGTTTAATTGCTCAGGGTGGTGTTAATTATGCAAGGCAATTATTAGAATCTACATACGGAGAGAAAAAAGCAGATGCCATTCTAGACAGGATGATGGCATCACTTCAAAGTACTCCATTCCAGTTTTTTAATGAAGCAGACCCTATGCAACTGGCAACCTCTTTCCAAAACGAAAACCCTCAATTAGTTGCTCTGGTGCTGGCATATTTAAAACCAGAAAAATCAGCACTTATTTTAAATAATTTACCTTCAAACCTTCAAGCTGCCGTAGCCAGTCGAATAGCAGCAATGGATCGTACTAATCCTGAAATTCTTGCTGAAGTTGAAAGAATTATGGAAAATAAATTTTCTTCTGTTGTTGCTCAAGACTTTTCTAAAGCTGGTGGTGTTGAATCTCTTGCTGACATTCTTAACAGATCTGATAGAACAACTGAAAAAGCTATTATGGAATCTCTGGAAGAAAATGATCCTGAATTAGCAGAAAACGTTAGAGAACTTATGTTTGTATTTGAAGACCTCGTTCAAATTGATGACAGAGGTATTCAACGTATGCTTAGAGAAGTTGAAACTAAAGACCTTGCTCTGGCTTTAAAAGGCTCTAATGAAGAAGTTCAAGAAAAAATATACAAGAATATGTCTGAACGTGCCGGTAATATGTTGAAAGACGATATGGAATATATGGGACCTGTAAGGGCTAAAGATGTTCAGGAAATGCAAACAAAAATAGTAGGAATTATTAGAGCTCTTGAAGCTACAGGTGAAATTATTATTTCACGTGGTGGCGAAGATGATCTTATTTTGTAAAATCAATTAAAAGAATATTTATAAAATTTATAGATGGTTGAAACTACCTTAAGAATATCATCTTCACTGATATTGTAATACATAGGTAGTCGAATAATTCTATTACTATACTCAGAAGTATATTTATCTACACCATGAAATTTACCATAAATCAGTCCTGCTTTTGTTTTATGAAGAGGTAAATAATGAAAAACACTATTTATGTTATGTTCTTTTAAATATGAAATTAAGCTGGTTCTTTCTTGCAAAGATTTAGTTATGATATAAAACATGTGGCCATTATGCTGGGAGTCTATTGTAACTTTTGGAAGTTTTATAATAGATTTATCCTGGAGATGTTTAAGGTTTTGATAATAAATATTATAGCTATTCAATCTATTTTGTATAATATCAACAGCATTTTCAAGCTGAGCCATTAGGTAAGCAGCTGTTAATTCTCCCGGTAAGTAAGAGGACCCAATATCTAACCAGCTATATTTATCTATTTCTCCTCTGAAAAACTTTGATCTATTAGTGCCTTTTTCTCTAATTATTTCCGCTCTTTCAGTAAATTTTTCATCATTAATTAAAATAACCCCGCCTTCACCACAATTTATGTTTTTAGATTCGTGAAAACTTATACATCCTAAGGATCCATATGTACCCAGAAATCTATTTTTAAACTTACTTAAAATAGCCTGGGCTGCATCTTCAACAACTAAAATATCAAATTTATTAGCTACTTCCATTATTTTATTCATCTCGCATGACACACCTGCATAGTGAACAGGAACAATAACTTTTGTTTTGTTGCTAATAGCTGCTTCGATTAAATCTGGTGTTATGTTTAAAGTTTCCGGACAAATATCAACAAAAACAATTTTAGCCCCTCTAAGAACAAAGGCATTAGCTGTTGAAGCAAATGTATATGAAGGCATTATTACTTCATCACCGTCAGTTATATTAGTTAAAATAGCTGCCATTTCAAGTGCGTGTGTACATGAGGTTGTAAGAAAAGCCTTTTTACAATTTAAGGTTTCTTCAAACCACTTGTTACATAATCTGGTAAAGTTACCATCTCCAGAAAGCTTTTTATTTTTAAGAGCTTTTTGAATATAGATTAATTCATTACCTGTATTTAAAGGAACATTAAATGGTATCAATTTTGTATCCTATCATTATTATTCAGGGTAATAAAAATGAGATCTTCCACAGGCCCAATCTTTGCAATCTTTGCATAAATCATGGCTAAAATCATTTTGCCAATGTTTTTGTCTTCTTTTTGCTAGTTCTCCATTCCATATTTCTTTTATGCTCTGTTTATTGATATTTCCAGGCGAATAATAGCCTTCATAATCATTGTCACATTGACTTAGAACTCCATCCCAGTGAATTTGCACTATTCTTATTAACCATGGACAAGGAAAGTCTCTTTTAACATCTGGTATAATATTCTCCTCAGGATTATTGATTAAACCAAAACCTAGTCTGGGACGTATTTTAACAATAGCACCTTTCTCTAACCAGTAATTTTTAAACTTATATACTTCTTCTTCATTTTCTTTCATAACAATAAACTGCATAAACAATTTAGTGTTTTTGTAGTTAAACTTTTTAATAAGATTTAAAAATGTTTCAATATTTTCTACTGTCTGTTTAAAATTACCTCCAACCCTGATTTTATTATAAGTTTCTTCTTTATAAGCGTCCATACCAATATAAATTTCTGTAATACCTATTTCCAATAATTTTTCAGATATATTTTTATTTAAAAATGTTCCATTAGTATTTAAGTGTATGCTATTAATATCTTTACTCTTTGCATATTTAATATATTCAATTAATTTATCTTCTAACAATAAAGGTTCACCGAAGACTGCTAACCATAATCTGGTAGAAGAACCTTCAATGGAAACTTCATCAATTATTTTTTTAAATGTTTTAAAAGGCATTTCACCCTTTTTACGTTTCAGATTTTTATGAGGACACATACTACATTTAAGATTACAATTAGCAGTAAGTTCAACTATTACATCAACAGGGAACTTATACTCTTTTAATGTTTTTTTTACTCCATCCAGGTCTATTTTTATCATATTGTTTTTTCCATTTCTCTTAACAACTAAATATTATTTGAAAAAAAAACACTTATCAATCTTTCATTTTGTTTATTTTAGAACATTAAATAGAAATATATTTTAATTGTGT
Source organism: Cyanobacteriota bacterium (assembly GCA_040752795.1). Classification (GTDB taxonomy): domain Bacteria; phylum Cyanobacteriota; class Vampirovibrionia; order JBFMGH01; family JBFMGH01; genus JBFMGH01. The sequence continues at coordinate 22,896 of JBFMGH010000566.1, read as the reverse complement.
TAATTCTTTGCTTTAAGCAGTTTATACAATTGTTTAAGGGAAAATATATATAACTAATGAAGTAACCATAATTATTTTTTTTATATAATTAAAAATAATCTTTGTCAAAGCAAATTGATTATGAAATATAAGTGAGAGGTATAAGTTTATGTTTAAACTATTAAAAACAATGTATTTTGGATTATTATTTATATGTTTATTAAGTATTATGAACGCTCAAGCTTATGCATTAGGTAACAATGAAGTTAATATAATAGTTGAAATTAAAGGGTCAGGTGAAACTAAACTTCCACTTTCTAATACTGGTTTTGATATTTACAGAATATCCAGATCAGCCTCTTTTTTAGGAAAAGAAAATAACGAAAAAAAAGAATTAAAGTATGAAAAAACTATCACTACAAATCCAGAAGGTTTAGCATCCGCTTATTTAAACCCGGGTGATTATATTATAAAAAATGAAGTACCTTTTGAATACGATTATAAACTTTATAAATGGGTGTTAGAATTTACTAAAGAAAAAAATAAACCTATAAACATTAATTTAAATACTAATAATGTAAATATTACACAGTTAGAAAGACCTACTTATCCGGATTTAAAATATACAGAAAGAGATTTAATAAATCATTTAAAAAACTCTGTGGTTACAGTAGAAACTGATAGGGGTGCTATAAGTGGTTTTATTATAGATAATTCAGGTCTTATTATTACTACAAATAATATTATTGAGGATTCTTTAGACTATAATATAATCCTTGATGGAATAAGCAAAGTTAAAGCAAATTTAGTAACTGAATATCCTGATAAAAATATAGCCGTTTTAATAGTAAACCCAGAACATATAAAAGATAAAACACCAATAAAGTTTGCCCAAACAACTGATAATAAACCTCTGTTAAAAGAAAACGCCAAATTATTTCTAATAGCAAATCCTCTTAAAGATCAGGCTACTATTTTTGAAGCTAAACCAACAGCTTCTTCAGGTAATAGCTTGTTAACAAATATAGAAATGGATTATTATATGTCAGGATCACCAATACTAAACACTAAAGGGCAGGTGGTAGCTATTGGTTATTACAAAGATCTTTCACTTGAAGGGAAAGAAATTGTTAATGATATCATAAACGTTGCTGATATTTATAACATAATTGATGAAAGCAAAGAAAAAATTGTTGAAAATAATATATCAATCCCTGAAAATAATGTAATAACATTAAATAGTAGGTCTTTTCCTAATGAAATTTTTGAACAAGCACTTGAAACCGACTTTAATATAAGAAATTATACATTTAAAACAGGGCCTTTTACGGTTTTGCTCCATTCACCTCCATCTTATTATAATCTAAATAACAAAAACAAAATTGAAAAACACAAGCTTAAACGAAAAAAAAGAAACAATAAAAACCAGGAAGCAACCTATCCAGGGGTTAATCCTGATAGCCCTTTCATCGAAATCAAAGAATGGTGTCAGGAAACAGAAAACTTCAAACCTTACCTTTTTATTGAAGTGTCTCCTAAAACCGGTCAAACATCAGGTAGTGCTGCAAGAGGTTTCGCTTCTTTCCTGCTTGGAGAAGCGATTGGTGTGCCAGTGTATTTAGGATCCAAGACTCTTGAATTTAAAGATGATTTTTATAATATGGAGCTACTTGTTAATGGAAAAGTTGTTGAACCTTTAAGAAGAGGCCGGGAGTTAAATCAAGCTTTATATTATGAGTATTTTAAAAATTTAACAACAAATTCTCATAGTGGCTTATTTTATTACGATCCATTAATTTTGATATCCAATAATCCTGAAGAGCCTGTAAATATTGAGATTCGTCTTTATAAAGCTTCTGAAAAAGATACCCCTATAAATCTTAAATTAAAAGAAAAAACCATTAAACTATTATTAGATGATTTTCAGCCATATTTTGATCAATTAAAGAATTTAAATTAACAACTATAAATGTTAAGAGATACTGGCAAGCTCCAGTATCTCTTTTCTTTATTGTGTATTAGTAATTTAGAAGAGAAATAATATATTATTCAAATACTATGGTATAAGTTCAACATAGTTAGCATCAACCGTTGAATCATCAGATACAAATGCATATGAACCACCATTAATAATTGCATCATTTTTAGCTGTAACCACAGAAGCTCCAGCTACAAAAGCAGTATCTTTGGCAGTCATATATACTGATTCATCAGCATTTACTTTTGATTTGTTATCAATGAAGGTTGTGCCTTGTGAATACATACTTATATTAGTCCCGGCTTCTATTTCTGCATCACTTATAAATGTCAGTTGCTCGGATCCTAAGTTCACATTTTTACCAGCACTAACTTTAGATTTATCAGCAACGAAAGCCATCTCTCCTGCATAAACATTTACATCATTGCCAGCTGATGCAGTTGAATTTGCAGTAATAAATGATTCTTTACCAGCAGTTAAATGTATTGTATTCTCGGTGACTACATTTGTATTATTGATTAAAAATGCTTTCTCTGCTGCACCTAATTCAACACTATTAGCAGCATATACATTTGAATTGTCTACAAATGCGTTGTTTCCTGACAGCAGAGTAACATTATTTTGAGCAGAAACATTAGCATTGCTTACAAAGGCATCGCTTGAAGCTGAAGAGACTAAAACATCTCTAGCTGCATTAACAGATGAACCATCATTAATAAAAGCAATACTGCCTGAACTCGATACAGTTACATCTTGTCCGGAATTAACTTCCGAATTAACTGCTATAAAAGCTTCGTTAGCAGCAGCAAGTTCAACATTTTGCCCGGCATTAACTTTAGCTTTATCTATTAAGAATGCTTTATCGCCAGATGAAATTTTTACATCCTGGCCAGCTGTTAATTGAGCATTTGTAACAAAGGCAAAGTCGCCAGCATTAATTTCAATATTTCTTGCTGCTTCAACATTTGATTTATCATTAACAAATGCAACCTTTCCAGCAGAAAGTTTTACATCATTACCTACAACAGCCTCTGATGATACAGTAACAAAAGCCTCACCGTTACCATTTATAGATAAGTCATTTCCTGCACCTACATATGCTTTATCAGTCAGGAATGCTTTGTTTTCAGAGTTTAAATTAATGTCATTACCTGCCCCAACCTGGGCATTACTTACAAAAGAATGCACTTTAGCATTTACATTAATATCACCTGCAGAATTAACATTAGCGTTCATTACAAAGGCATCATTACTGGTTGATTCAATGTTAACAACTTCCTTGGCACTAACATTAGAGCCTTCATTAATAAATCCGAGGTTTTTACCAGCAACGTTAACAGCACCTTGAGAATTGACATTAGAACCAGCAGTAACAAAAGCTTCATTGCCGGATCTAACTTCAACTAAATTAGTAGCGTATACTTCAGCTGCATCTGTTGTAAATGCTTTTTCACCAGCTGTTACACTTACAATGTTATTACTACTAACTTTACCATTTCCAACAAATGCCATATTATCACTATTTAACCATACTTTGTTTCCAGCCTGAACATCAGCGTTTTCATTTACAAATGCTAGATCTTTAGCATTAATGTTTACATCTTCACCAGCCTGGACAAGAGACTTGTCATTAATGAAGGATTGATTCTCTGAACTAAGCTCAACTGTTTTACCCGCTGATACTTGTGCCTTATTAGTAATAAATGCTTTGTCATTTGATACTAATTGAACATATTCACCAGCATTAATTTCGGCTTCGTTAATAAAGGCATTTGTTTTTGCATTAATATGAACCCCGGTACCAGAATTAACTGTAGCTTCGTTAACAAATGCTTCATTTTTTCCAGATGTTAAAATTGTCCAGCCCTGTGAATTTACTTCAGAATTGTCATTAATTATAGCTAAATTATCACCATTTAAAATAGTGTCACCATTTGAATTTACTTTGGAAGCACCAGAAATAATAGCTTCATTTTTAGCTGTAAGACCAACATAATTTGCAGACACATTGGCATTCTCAGTAATATATGAACTATTACCAGAGTCCATACTAACTCCCTGACCAGCAAGAACGTTTGAATTAGCTATAAAAGAGCTATTTTTTGATTTAATATCAATACTATTATAAGTGTTAACATTAGCATTATTAACTATGAAAGAGTTGGCTCCAGAATTAACAACTAAACTTCCAGAGTTGGCCAAAACATCTCCAGAAACAGTGCTATCACCTGTGGTTTTTATATAAATATTACCATCTTTAACTACTACACTTGACGGATTACTTATATCTGAAATATTTACCAGATCTCCTGTAGTGATACTTACAGGAGCACCAGAGAGTATAGAGCCAGTTGTAGCAAATGTTCCTGTATCGATTACTACATTTTCAATTGCATTAATTGTACCATCGTTATAAATAGCTGCATTTTTATTGATTGGTGTATTACCACTAAATAAAACGTTTACTGATTCATCTTTTGGTAAGCCTTTAGAATCAAAAAAATCATTCATAAACTTTGTAGTTGGTGTAACTGCAGTTAAACTGCCCACATTTACAATACCCTGACTTCCAATTGTAATACCATAGGGGTTGACAAGAAAAATATTTCCTCCAATTTTATTGTTTTGTAACGAGTTTAATACACCGTTAATGTATGTTGCTTCACCTTGAATCAGGTTAACAAGATTATCAATAGTTTCTGGTAAAATTAAATTAACGGTTTTGTTATCTAATACATTAAATCTTTTAAAAGAGTTAAAACCTGTATTATTTTTAATTGTTTGTGTAGTTATATCTGTTGTGTTACCTGTCGTAGATAACACTGTTTGTGTTTTCCCATCTGGCAATATTGGCGCTGATGGATCCAGAGCGTATACTGACGACAATGGTACAATAAATGATATTGCAAATGTTGCCAGTAATTTTTTATTATCAATATTCATAACTTAAACCTCTTTATTGCTAGTTTGTAAATTAATTATTCTTTTTAATGTACAAAATAGTATGTATCTTTAAATATACTTTGCTTTGATAACTTTAAAAGTTTTATTACTATACATTGAAAGTTATCAAAACACATAAAATACCTACTAATATGAATTAAAAAGATATTCAACAGTGTAAATACTTCTAATAATATTTCTTTGATTAATTTAAGAAAGATAATAAACAGCTGCATCATTATTCCTTTATATTAATTAAAGGTATGTCCTCTTATAAAAGCCTAAAAGAAAGTAAAAACGATTAATTATGCTGGTTTATATTAAGTAGTATCAATTTAGTTTATGTTTTATCTTAAGCTTATACTCTCAATAAAATAAATTATTTCCTTTAGTTAAATACATTATCTTTGCTTTTAAAACAATTAGAAATTCCCTCTTTGCAGTAATATAGTGCAACTTATGAGGTATACAAATTTATATTACACTCATAGTAAAGTAGTAAGGGGGTAAATATAATTAGATAACTAAATTAATCAGGCAATTTGAAATAACTTCTAGATAGGATTTGATTCTAATCCAAAGTGCATTCTTGCTGTTGGCTGTGGATTTTCTCTTCTACCAAGTCCAAAGCCCCAGTCAATACGGCCTGAAATAAATCTTGTAATAGATCCTCTAAGGCCAAGCCCTACACTTGTAAGGTAATCTGTATGATGTGGTTGACTTGTTTGGCCATCATCCGGAAATGCACCGGCATGATCTACAAATACAACACCCCTTATTCTATCTCTTATATCTAAATTACCAATCTTTTTAGGTAAAAATGGCAGAGGAACTCTTAGTTCACCACTAAATAAATAACCATTATCACCTATCAACAAGCCTTCTGAATAACCTCTAACGGTTGAGCTGCCACCAATCTGGAATTGTTCTACAGGAGGCAATCTATCATCAGTCAATTGACAGGCTGCTCTAAATATTCCTATAATTCCGTGACCGAAATTATGTACTCTAGTGACATAACCATTGTATTTAAAAAATCTGGCATTGCCACCCAGTAGATCCAGGCCATTTGTTGCTGAATGTCTTGAGCTCCAATAACCCCATTTGTCACGATATTGGAAATTCAAACCAACAACAAGGCTTCTTATTTGGGTAGTAAATAAAGGTGTTTCATCAAAAAATGTTGTTACTTGCCTGAAGTTAACACCCAGGTCACCAGAAAAATCAAATTTTCTAGTTGAAATAAATGGATGTGATACAAAACCACTATAATTATATGAATTACCTTCAATATTCAAGTCTTTAAAAGGACCAGATGTTATTTTTATATTACTAAAAGCAAAGCTTCCACCAATTTTTGTACCGTATTTTCCAACAGGCAAAGTATAACTGGAATAAGCTATATCTGTTGATCTGGCTCTTGAATAACCCATAGAAAATTGATCTCTATAACCAAGTAAACTGTCTGACTGAAAAGAGACCCCTCCTCTTAAAACACCTATGGTTTCTCTTCCTGTGTTATCAAACGAGGGTACAAAATGGAAAGGTTGAGGATCATTAGCAATTAAATAAATATCTGATGTTCCAAAATCTTTTCCTGGTTTAATATTTGCTCTTAACTTGACGGTATTGTTTCTATTAAATGTTGTTATATCTTTTTCAAGTGCCTGCAATTCAAATATTCTATCTGGCTTTTGAGACATTCTATCTAAAATATAAGCTGTTTTAGTCCATTTATTTCCTTCTACAATTACACTACCAACTTTTCCTTCCACTAAACTTATTTTAACAACACCATTCTCAACTTTTTGAGATGGCAGATAAGCTTTAGCTGTTATAAATCCTTTTTCTCGATATAAATCATTAATGCTATTTACTACTTGTTGCAATATTTCAATACTAATTGGCTTACCAATATAAGATCTTGTAATATTATTAATTTCTTCATCAGATAATATGACTGATTCATTGATATCAAAAGTTTTTATCTCCATAGATATCTGACCTTCTATAGGCTTAGAAGTACCTTGATCAAGAGGAGATAATTCTTCTGAATCAGAAGAACCTTCTTCTATATCATTATCATTGTTGATAGAAGCATCAGGATTAATTTCAGTGTAATCACCACTTTTATAACTTAATGAATAGTTTGACAGGTTGTCTTCTAATAAGTTTTCATTGACTTTTGTTTCATTGGCTTTACTATTAGTTTTGATATCACTAGAGTCAGTTTTGTATGTAGTATAAAGGCCAAGATCTTTATCATACTCTTTAGATGAAGTAACAGTCTCGTAAGAATTACTAATTTCTGTATCTTTTAATGAATTCTCTCTTTGAGCTTCTTTATTATAAGAAGTTTGAACAGTCTTATACCCTAAATCAGTTTGAAATGTTGTGTCTGGTCTAAAATCAAGTTTATTTAAGCTATTTGTACCTGCATATAATTGTTTATTTAATTCCTGTGAATAAACATTTTGAGTTATAAACAAATTTGCAAAAATTATGAATAATACTAATTTACTCTTCAACAAACTATCTCCAAAAGCAAAAAGAAGTTATATTAAACCATTTGTTGATCAACTAAAGCGTTACTTTTTATAAGTTAATCATATATACTATGAAATAACATTTTTTACAACTAGGGGATGCTCTATTTGGTGTATTTTTCCGTATTTAATAAAATTTATATTTACTTTAAAACATATTGCTATACATAAATTCGTATTATTACAGGGTTATAAAACTATTAACAAGATTATTCCTTTTGCCATAAACTTATTGTGATAAATGAAAATGTTTTCCCTATTATGCTACGAAATAAAATCTTCTCTATATTAAAAATTAAACTTACCAACGAATCATTTCCAATATTAAGAAACGGAAACGCATCAGGATTATAGTATAAAACATATGACAGTAGCCCTGGATATATCTGATCTATAAGTTTATAGTTATTAGATAAAAATATATCATTCAATTCATTTAGTTCAAAAGCTCTTTCTGTTTCATTATCAAATATATGGTTGTATTTGTATATCTGTTCTCTAATTATTTTGAATAAATAATTGTTATTTGTAGGTTCAAAATTTATAAAATAACCGCCTTTATTAAGTGACTCTGATAGAAGCTCTATACTTTGGAAAGTATAATCAGGTACATGATGTAGTGCACCAATTAATATTATTATGTCATAGGTTTTATCAGAACTAAATTTTGTTATATCCATTTTATAAACATCAATATCAGGGCTATTATCCTTTACAAAACCTATCATTGAGTCACTATAATCAAACCCTGTGTATTTAATTTCTACATTTAGACTCTTTTCAATTATATTTTTACCTTCAGCAAAGCCGCACATGGGTTCTAAAACTGTTAAATTGCTTTTTTTTAAATATTGTTTATCTTTAAAAAAATATTCCCAAATTAAACTTTTTATTTTAAGACAATTTGTACCACTTCGTGCCTTAAAATACTCTTCTGATATATTTTCAAAATGTTGAATTTGTTTTTCTATTTTATCCATAAAGATTTTGCTATTAATTAAAATATTATTTAACAATATTATACATAAAGATTAAAATTTGTTTTGTCTAAAATTCCTAATTTTTGCTATTACCAGATGTTTTTACTACTTTATAAGTATTATTATTAAATATCACCGGATAATTAGTGTTTGATTCATTATATAAGATGGCATAGTTTATATTATACTTCAAAGTTATTTCTTTTAACTTTTTATCATTAATAGCTTTATAATTGTTATTAAGTTCACTAACAGCATCAAATCCTAATTTATAAGTTTTACCATAACAATTATCAAATCTTTGTTTCCATTCAAACATCCCCCAATCCTGACATGGTATTGATTTAAAATTAACAACTATGGCTCTTTCAGCATAAAGCCTGAATATACCAAATTCAGGAGGAGTTAAGAAAATAGCATTTTTATTTGTTTTTTCTCTAACAAATATAATTAAACTCCGTAAATCTTGTTCATTCCGGTATTCATTTAAAGTAATTTCAGGTAATAAACCTGTTTTCTTAGCAATTTTATAATACGTTTCAGGATAAAAGCTAATAAAACAAGATATTATAACTGCCATCAACAACGCTATGCAAGCTGGCAAGAAACTTGCATTCTTTTTATCATAGTTTAATAATACCAGGTAAGTTAAAGAAACAAGAAGAATAATTCTAAAGAAACTATAAGGAAAAGCAAATACCCAAATATTAATTGAATGAAACAATTCATTTAAGGGTATTAGCTTTACAATTATTACTAATATCATTAAATATAATAAACTTAGTATTAAGTTATACCTTATAAATCTTTTTTGGAAAAATGCTTTAAGAAATTCAAATGATATAATTGCCGCTAATATTATAGATTGATTTATGCCTGATAATAAAATTATTATTACTCCTGAAATAAAATAATTATTATTTCTTTCAGTTAAGTAAATTACTACTAATCGAGAGATAAAAATGATTAAAAACCATTCAATAATAAATATGTATCTAAAAGGTTGTATAGTTGTCCAGATTCTCAAAGGAATTATTTCAACAAATAAGTATCCTCCAAGGCAAAGTAATATAATGATTATAATAATAGTTACTATTTTCTCTAATACATTTGTATTTATTTCTTTCCTGATAAAGTAGTAATAAACTATAAATGAGATAGTTATTAAGACACATATAAATGAAATATAATCTCTTATGTGGAAATAAGTGGGTATATAATGATGAGGATTTCTGAAATAGGCAAAAATATGAATAAAATCGTTAGGTGAAAGACTTGTTTTATTAGGTATCATCCAGAAGATTATTATAAAAGCCATTATAATAGTTATGTATACAAGATTTAACAGCATTACTTTTAAATTGTTTTTATCTATCTTATTTATAAATGATTCTTTTAAATCAATTGTAAAGTTCGCCAGTATAGTTATAATGCCTGTCATACCTGCTACAAGTGGGTGAACAAAGGAGCATATAGAACATATTATTGCTGTATAAACTGGTTTTCCGAAAAGACCAAAATAAATACCCAGTAAAACAAAGGGCATTATTAGATGTCTGGGGTTTAAATAGTTACCTTTTATGAAACAAGCATTACCTAGATCAATATTATGAATAGTCAAAACAAATATAAACGCTAAAATAGGGGTTAATTTACTTTCTTTAAAAAGCTTTTTTGCGGTAAAATATGTAATAACTGCAATCAAAAAGTTGGATAGACAGGTTAAAATCAAAAATAAATATTGCAATGGTATTAATATTGCTAGTAATGATAGTATCTTAATATAGTAAAATCTTGGGCCTAGTTCTATTGATGAGGTAACAAAATAATCATTATGTAGATAATTAGAGTCAAGTTGTCTAAAAATCATTGGTAATTGCGGTATATGACAGTAATCACCATAAGAATAATTTGTAATTAGAGTTGAAATTATTGCAATTCCAAATATCAACAAAAGTATATCTTGAGTTTTATATGAATTTTGATCAAATTTTATTAGTTTATTTTTAATTATTTCAAACACATTTATACTTCTTCAATATATTATTCACTTAACAGAATTAACAAAAGATTTATTTAAATCCATTAAAGTTGTTGAAGGGCCAAGTCTTTGTTCAATGATATTAATAGAAACCTCTTTGGCTAATTCTTCTTTTAAAGTTTTGGGAAGCTCAAATGCAATAGTGGCATCTCTAATTAGAATAACGTCATAGTAATAATTATATTTCATATTAACCATACCTGCCGGTCTGAACATTAAGCATCTATTAGTAGCAAACCCAGCATATAAAAGATTTTTAATTTTTTTTGAATCAAGAAATTCTACTATTTCATTCAGGTCAGTAGATACCAGATCACCCTTTTGAGGGTTTAAATCTGAAGCCATCTTTGTATCATAAGAAACAAAAATAATAGGTAAATTATTTTTTCTTGCAAGTTCAATCAAGGGAAGTATTTTATCTTTTTTTAACCTGTTAGCCCTTTTCAACCAGCCACCATTATAATGACATTCCCATATATCTATTAGTATAAGAGCTGTTCTATTTTTATTGATCTTGTTTATCTTGTAAACATACTTGTTATCCAATTCAGAAACATTGTTGTCTATTTCACATTTTGATAAAGCCTTTAATTCATTGCCATTTGATCCGCCTGTTATTGATTTTCTTAGTTTAAGATTAATAAATTTATCACCTGGTAATTCTAAATCATAGTTTTGATAATAGCTTATCAAGTGTTTATAATAATTTTTAATGATTCTATCTTGATTAAAGCTATAGTTTTTATCTAAAAATATTACTGTGTATCTGGAATTTATAAATATTAAAATAATAGATGTAATTATTGTTACTAAGATGAGCATTAATAGGGCTGAAAAAAGAATTTTTTTATCAAAACTAAACATTTTATAGCCTTTTTTATTATCTCTTTATTTTATATACCTTATACAATTTGCATTTTTTTGTAGATTAAGTCAAATATTAATTTTATTTTACCTCTTAAATCGGGCAACATTTATTTGTCTAGACAAAAAAAATTATCTAATATAAATTATGTAAAACAAGTATTAGGTAATGAAATATGGAAAACTTACCAATTTTAGCTATAATTGTACCCTGTTTTAATGAAGATACTGTCTTAAATGTAACTTCAAAATCTCTTTCTAATATTATTGAAAGTTTAATAGATAACAACAAAATATCTGATACTAGTTTTTTATGTTTTATTGACGATGGAAGTTATGATAATACCTGGAAACTAATAGAAGACCTAAATAAACAAAACCACATTAATAAAGGTTTAAAATTATCAAGAAACTTTGGACATCAAAATGCTCTAATAGCAGGGTTATTTACTATAGAAGCCGACATATACATTACAATTGATGCAGACTTACAAGACGATGAATCCATCATCCCGAAAATGATCGATGAATATTTAAATGGAAGCCATATTGTTTTTGCAGTTAGAGAAAGCCGTAAAGCTGATAGTTTATTCAAAAGGGTTACCGCTCAATCTTTTTACCTTCTTATGAATTTAATGAAAACTAAAACACTCTATAACCATGCCGATTACAGGTTAATGAGCAAAAAAGTAGTCAAAAATTTAGAACACTATGAAGAAGTCAATCTTTTTCTTAGAGGAATAATTACTTTAGTTGGTTTTCCTTCCTCTATTGTTTACTATGATAGAAAAAAACGGTTTTCAGGTGAGTCAAAATTTAATCTATTTAAAATGATAACTTTTGCACTTGATGGTATAACCTCTTTTAGCATTTTTCCTCTACGAATTATTACTTTTTTTGGATTTTTTACATGCCTTATCAGCATTCTTTTTGGAATATGGGCAATATATTTGAAAATTATCGGTAATGTTATTCCAGGATGGTCTTCTATAGTTATTCCAATGTATTTTTTAGGAGGGGTTCAGATTATGTCTCTTGGAATCATCGGTGAATACATTGGCAAAGTATATAAAGAAGTTAAAAAAAGACCCCGATTCATTATTGAAAAAGAAATTAAATAATTTAAATTTTTATTTTTTTTAAATTCATATTTGGAATAATATTTGAAAAAGAACGCTCTAATTAAATAAGTTAAAAAATCAGTCAAACAGGTAATAAGAGGTAAATACAGTGAAGAAGATACTTTCGGCAGCAGTATTGGTCTTAATGGTACTGTTTGGTTTTATTGTTAATGCAACAATGGCAACTGAAAGGCCACCAATAGATTTTTCAGACAGGCCATTAAAATTATGGGTACCATTTGACCCCAAAAAACCCGGTGACATTTACACTATAAATCAAGACCACGTATTTATTCAGGCTGATGACCTGAAAGAAATCGAAGATGCCAAAAACCCAACAAAAACAAAAACTGAAGACCCACCAGTTAATTATCAATTAACAGCTGCAACCTTTTATGCATCTGTTAACGGTGACTTTATAAACATTTCAGGTGTTTACAACATCGATAAACTTGATGACGAATGGACCCTTATACCAATAATATCTGACCAGATCGGCCTGGCTTCAGCCACCATTGAAAACAAACCTGCCTTTATGACCACATTTAGAGGCGGGCAGGATCTATCTAAATTTAAGAATAGTTCTTCTGTTGCATCCGGATACTATTATTTAGCACTTAAAGATAAAGGTATTCACACACTTAAAACTAACTTCACTGTCAATATAGCTAAAAATCCCTCAACTAATACTAAATCATTTACATTTAATTTACCTAACATACCTATAGTAAGCCTTCATTGCAATATTAATGAAAAAAATCTTGAATTTCACTTACCTCAAGCAACATCTATTGCAGCTAAAAACACTAATGACGGCTCAAAGCTTTTCGCTTCTTTTCCACCTGTTACAGATATTGAAGTAAAATGGAATCCTAAAAGTTCTATACAGGAAGTAACTGATAAGTCAAGCCCTAAAATGCCACCATCCATTATAGCTACAAGCTATTCCAGAATAGATGTTGGCAAGAAAACTCTAAAAGGCACCATTACATTTGATATAGATATCAGGCACGCTGCTTTAGATCATTTTGATTTCTATATTCCAGAAGGAACAGATATTGATTCAGTTTCAGCAACAAATAATATTGAACTAATTGACCCCTCTCCACAACCAATTAATGGTATTATGCCGGTAGACCTAACTGCACCAGTTGAAGGAAAATTAACACTAATTATAAACTTTAGAAAAACTTTTGAAACACCCTCTTTTACTTCTGATATACCTGCTATTACACTTGCTGACAATATGAATGTAGAAAGAGAAACAGGTTTTGTAGCTGTTCTTGAAACTACCAATATTGAATCATCAATAATTGATGACGAAAGCAATAAAATCAAACATTATCAGCCAATTGATTCAGCAGAATTAGAAGGACCTTTATCAGGCTTAAAAGCCTCTATTGCCTTCAAATACCAAAAAAATAAAGACAGGGCTAAAGAGTTTCCTTATAACGTTAAAATTGACGTTGTAAGACACCAGGATGTTGCAGTTTATGAAGCTACTATCGACTCAACATCAATACATTCTGTTTTAAATGAAGAAGGTCAAATTTTTACAAAAGCATCTTTTCAGGTTATAAATACCAGAAAACAGTTTCTTGAAGTTAAACTACCAAAACACTCTGAAATATGGAGCATATTTGTAGGTGATAAATCTGTAAAACCTGCTGTAAAAGATGAAAAAGAAAACACTTTTTCTATACCACTTGCAAAAACATCTCCTAATGAAAGTAATAAACCTTTTACAGTTGAAATTGTCTACTTTACAAACAAAAAGTTCCCAACACCACTGTGGAGTCTAGGTTTAATAAATCTCAAAGCCCTTACTCCTGAACTTGATACAAATTCTATAAACTGGAAAATATACTTCCCCAGAAAAGCAAGCTTCTGGCCAATAGCTCTGTTTTCCAACCTTCAGGAAGATAAATCTAACGTAA
>JBFMGH010000566.1:0-8407 GCA_040752795.1 Cyanobacteriota bacterium | reverse complement strand
AATCTCAAAGCCCTTACTCCTGAACTTGATACAAATTCTATAAACTGGAAAATATACTTCCCCAGAAAAGCAAGCTTCTGGCCAATAGCTCTGTTTTCCAACCTTCAGGAAGATAAATCTAACGTAATTATTCAACAAAATACTTTTATTCCAGATATTTCATTAGGTAGGCTTCAAAAAAGCACTGTAAACAAATTAGGGTCACCTTGTCCAGAGCCATGTGCAACAGAAGTTCTTAAAGGTGGAGAAGCTGAAGAACAATTGGATGGTGTTACAAGGTCAAATGAATCAAACACAAATGATTACAAACAAACTGAATTAAGAAGCACCGTTTCAGAAAAAAAATTATCACTGAATCAGGAAATGCCAAGGCAAGATGCAGGCGCTATTTATCCTCAAAGTCAAGCTAAATCACAAATGATACAACAGTTTGCAACAACATTTAAAAGCCGTAAAATTGGTAAATTGCCTGTTTATATTGACCTACCAGAGGTGGGTAATTCCTATGACTTTTACCAGATATCTTTTCAATCAAATAAAGAGCCATATATATGGACAGTATATAGCAATGCAAAAGTGTTTGAGTACTTTTTACTTACCTTACTTATATTATTTGCCTGCATAGCTGCAAAACCTATTAAAGAAAAACAATATAAGACTGTCAGATTTATTTTACCTGCCGTACTTTTCGTTATAACATTATTTATGCTTTTAGGTACTGATAATATCTTATTATTGATCTTATTTGCCGTACTATTTGGAATATATTTGCTTGCTAAATGGATATATTCACTTCAGGGTGAGACTAAAGTTAAAGCATTAAAAATTACTGGTTCTATTGTTGCTGTTATATTTTACTTAATAATACTATTTTTAGCTCTATTGATGGATGTAATATGCTTTGGATTTGTTATTTTATTATCTATTCTTGCAGGTATAATTGCAGTAGTAGTTCTTTTAGTTAAATCTGAAAAATTAAAATGGCCTAAAAAGAAAAAGAAATCGCCTGAAGAACCCGATATAGAATTAAATACTGAAGCTAATGAAGAAAGAAAGGAGGAAGAAAATGAATAATATTAGATTTTTAATATCATTATTATTCCTGGCTCTTCTTTCTATTGCACTGACTTTACCCGGGCTTGCTGAAGAAAAGCCTGCTATTAAGCTTAATGCTGATTCTAATGAAGAAGTTGAATTTAAATTAAGAAAAGAAGAAATCATGTTCGTTCCATATAGAGAACTCAGTAAGCTTCTGGACAAAAATAAAAAACTTGTATTTATGTCCTATAAAGAGCTTAGTGATTTGATTAATGAAAAATCTCAAATTAGACCACTTGCACCTGTTAACCATGTTATTAAAGATCTTGCTTTAAAAGGTAAAGTTCAAAAAGATTTTGTTTCTTTTGATGCAACATATAAAATAGAGATTTTAAATAAAGAATGGGTTTATGTACCTGTTTTATCAACTATGGTAGGTTTGAAATCAGCTGAATTTGATGGCAAACCAGCACCCATTAGCACTGATGGAAGCACTTTTAGAATTCTGTCAGAGGAAATAGGTGAGCACACTTTAAAGCTTAAATTCGATGTAAAACTCAATGAAACCGGTAATACAAAAAGTTTTAATTTTAATATGCCTGTTTTACCAATTACAAGGTTAGCTATTGAGGTACCTGAGGTTCCAGTTAAACTTAATATAAACAATTCATCAGGAGAAAGATCTGAAGTTAAAGATAAAAAAACCATTACATATGCTAATCTTGTAGGTCAGGGTAATGTTAATGTAGAGTGGAAGTCTAATCTAGTTCAACTGAAAAAGCCAGAGATTGTAAAAATATTACAGCAAGAATCAAAGCTGCCATCCAAGGTTCTTGCAAATATAGAAACTCTTATTTCTGTTGATGAAGGTATAATGCAAGGCTTTTCTACTTACCGCTGTCAAATCTTTCACAAACCTGTTGAAAAACTAACGCTGGCTATTCCAGATGATGTTGAAATTATTAGTGTTTCAAGTATGTCTGATATTGTAAGAAAAGGGCCACCTGTTATTACTGACCCTAATAAAGACAAGCCAGGGAAACTATTAACTGTCTATTTTAATTCTAAAATTAAAGATAATGCTTCTTTTAATATTGCTTTTGAGAAAATATTTGAGAATAAAAAGATAGAAGAAAGCATTCCAACTATTTATTTAGTTGGAAAAGAAATAAATAAATCTGACGGTTATATTGCAATACAAAGTTTAGGTAATATAGAAATAAAGGAAATTGCTTTAAGTAATATAACTCCTGATGATCAGCTTCCTGCAAGCCTTGAAAACAGTGCTCAAAATCCAATTTTATTGTCTTATCAATATATTATGACTAATACAAAAGATTTCTATCAACTTAAACTTGAAATCATCCCTTCAACAGATGCAGCTGTTCAGGTAGCAATGGTAGATAAAGCACAGATTGATTCAAGGTTATCTTCAAATGGAATATTAACAACTAAAGCTGATTATACAATAAGAAACATGAGTGAACAGTATTTCAGGTTTAAGCTTCCTGAAGATGCTGAAATATTAACAGGTTTAATTAATGGCCAACCTGTTCAGGTCGAGAAGAAAACCTCTTCTGAAAATGGCACTCAAAAGAAAGGTGCAAAGGCTGAAGACGAGATTAAAAATCCTGAATATTTAATTAATATTAAAAATTATCAGGATGAAACTCCATTTGTGCTTTCTGTTATGTATAGAGAAAATAAAAAGTTTAATTTTATTAATCATATACTCAATAAATATAATTTGATCGCACCTAATGTACTTAACATGCGCACATTAACACTATCATGGTCTGCATATATACCTCATGGTATGAAATACTGGTATTTTACTGAACTAAATAAAGGCTATGAAAATTATGCCTCTTATATCAGGGGTAAAGTAGCAAGTGGCCTGGTCAGCACTGTTTCATCTTCAGGGGCGTATGATTATTCAGGAAATGATAGACAGATAATGAATGTTGCTCCTAATGCTTACATAGAGAATGATGACAATAAGGCATCTGGTATATTACCTCCTGAATTTAGTATGCCTCCAACAATAGGTCTTATTAATGTTAGTTTTGCTGATTATCTACTTGAAACTGGCTCACCTTCTGTTGATGTTATTGGCATAACTGGATTAATACAACTGCCTATTTTTGCTTTAATGCTTATATTAGGATGGTTAATAGCACATAAAGGCTATTTAAAGATCACCGAAAAAACCTCTACTTATGACAGGGCTAAATATTTCGTTCCTGTTGCTATCTTGTTATATATTGCAGGGTTAATATTTAACTTTAGCATTATATGGCTGCCTGTTATCTTATCTGTTATTGCTTATATACCTTATAGATTTGTCAATAACAAAAAAATGCATAAGGAAACAGTTTAAATATAAATAATTTTTAAAAGTTTAAAAGTTATTATTAGTATTAAGAACTACTGAAGATTCTTTTTATTTGAATATTTCTGTATAATATTAATAAATAATTTCAATTAAGCAAATTAAATCCACTGGAGGAAAAATGGAAAATAATCAGGAAGAAACTCTTTTTTGCCCTCATTGTAGAAGTCAAATAGATGATTTAGAAGCAACTAGCTGCCCAAAATGTTGGGGGACATTGGATGAAATTAAAGAACTCGAAGTTGGATTTGACATAAAAACACAAATAGAAACAACTCTCGAAGAACCTACCGAAGAAAAGTATGAAGAACCAAAGCCTGAAATACCTGTTGAACCTAAAATTGAATTATCTGAAACTAAATATGAACTTATCAATACTATTGTATTAGCTACTATTGCAATATTAATGTTGGTTAATTTAATCTTTGTATATGATGTTAAAACATCAACAACAAAAATAAAGAAAGATATAACTAAAATTCAACAGGAAATAAACCATAAAAAATAACATTTAGAATACAATAAAATTTATAATGAATGTTCTAGTAATTAAAAATACAACAATGCAGAGTTTATCAACTCTGGAAGATTATTTAGAAAAAAGAAATATTTCTCATAAAATAGTATCTCTGCTTAAAGGAGAATGTTTACCAAACATTAATAATTTTGATACCCTTGTAATACTTGGTGGGTATATGAGTGCAAATGATGAAAGTATTTTTCCATTTATTAGAACAGAAATAGATATTGTTAAAGAGTTTATTTCTAAAAGAAGAAAGATTCTTGGTATATGTTTAGGCTCTCAAATAATTGCTAAAGCTTTAAATGCAAAGGTTTATAAAGGCCCAAATAAAGAAATAGGTTGGTTTGATTTTAAATTAAATATAAATTCAACAAGAAATAAACTGTTCACAACTTTTGTAGAAAACCCTGAATCAAACCGTATTGATGATTACATTAAAGTATTTCACTGGCATGGAGACACTTTTGATATTCCTGAGGGTTGTTATAATATTGGTTCCACTGATAACTATATGAATCAAGGGTTTATAATAGGAGATAATGTCTTTGCTATGCAGTTTCATTTTGAAATTTCTTATGAAATGATAAAAGAATTAGTATTTAAAAATCAATGTAATCAAGATCTAATATTAAATGAAACTATGTTGTACCTTAATGAATATTCATCAAGGGCAAAAAATTTCTACAAAAATTTCTTTATTTAATATTAATAAATATTTCAGGTGCTTCAAAAACTGGCGCAAGGCCTGTATATTGAATATTTAAATAATTATCTATTGTACCTATTGATGTATCAGCATATAAACTAATATCTTTACCAATGATATTAGAATTAGAGGAAGTTGAATTATAAATACCACCAGTTGTATCTATTCTAATTAAAGCATTTACAGCGTTAATATTACCAAGGTTTATGTCACCAGTGCCATAAATAACAACACTGCTTACAGAGTTTATAGAATCAACGTTAATGTTGTCAATAAATTTTAAGTAAGTTCTTGAACCAGAATTAACTGAAAGTGCTCCAGCACTTTTAATGTCTAAATATCTAATACCATAAGATGCATTATATCCAATATTACCTGTACTTGATAAGTTTATATTATTACCTTGAATAAGAACAGCGTTACTTGTAGTGTAGTCATATATATCAACATTAGAAGTTAATGATATATCCCCTTCTGCAAGCAGTGCAGTTGGAAGCCCTGTATCATTTTTCAACCCTATTGAATTAGTAGCGGTAAGTTGGTAATCTCCTCCAGCGTATGACTGCATAACACCAATTGTTCCACCAGTATCAGTATTATTTAAATAAGTATCACCGCCTGATTTAGATATAATAAAGCTATTTTCCATACACAGTTGAATAGGATTACTAACTTCACCAATATTTCCATTTGTGGCTGTCAGGGTTACAGAACCTCCTTCTTTATAAGAATCTTTGGATATATTTGTACCAATAAGTTTAGCATTTGTTATGGAACCATCAATAGCTGTTAGTTGAATATATTTGCCCTGTATTTCTTTGATTCTCATGTCACCAACTGATGTTATAGCAACTCTATTAGATCCAGCAGTTGACCCATAAGCGGACAAATAACCATCATTGCCCAATAATTTAACTGTTAAGATATACGGACCATCGCCAATTCCATATCCAGCACTTAGAATAATATTTTTCGCTTCTATATCTGTTGCCAGATTGCTTCCTCCAGATAAAATATATCTGTTAGTCATTAATGAAACCGTAGATTGATCATTTGTCACAATTGCAGCACCTGCCTCTAGAGAACCAGGGACAGATAGATCTTCACCACCACCATCAGTACCGTATAAATAAATATTTATTGTTTCTGCTTCATTATATAAATCATCTGTACCAGCTACTGCTTTAAACAAGGTATCATTAGTTCCATAAAGATCTATATCACCATTATCATTTAAAGAACCAGTTCCAATTGAGCCATATTTAGCTTCAAGAGTTAAATCAATCGCATGAATATTAAAGTCACTCGCAAGGTTTTCTTTTTGTATGTCAAAATCTAAAATATTAGCACCATGACCATTATTAGCATTAATATCACTGGCTTTTAAGACAACCATTTGAGCTGCTTTATTTGATTCAAGAACCCCAGATATTTCTTTTCCAACAACCCTATTGATATTAAGATTTCCAGCAATTTCTTCGATATATATATAACCAGCAAAGGCACTTAAATAGCCATTGCCATTTACAGCAGAATCTATTTCAATAAAATTGTCAGCAGAACCTATATATTGCCTATCCAGAGAATAATTTCCTGCTTGCAAATAGACATCTTTGCCTGCTATAACATTAGCTTCAGAATTATTATTATAATCAATAATATTTTTATATGACCTTAAATCAACTGACCCCTGATAAGATATAACTTTATCAAGCATCATGTGACCAATTCTTTCATCAATTCGTATATTATTATTAGCCTGAGCATTCAAAGTTGCACCTGGCTCAAGAGCAATATCAATATTTTCGCCGGGTAAATTACTACCTATTCCTCCTGAACTATCATTATTTGAATCAGCAATCAAAGTCAAGTTGTTAGCTCTTAAGTAACCTTCAACATTAATATCACCATCAATTATTGAGCCAGAGGTTACCAGGGTTACATTTGAAGGTCCATTAGTTGAGCTTGTCTGTGAAAAATCAGGGTCTAAAAGATTTATTTGTATTGTATCTCCAAATGTATAATCTGTTGGATCAAGGACGTTACCCAACAAAATATTATCTGCAGTTATATTATCTATTTCTGTTTGAGTTATAATACCAATACCATCTATATATCCACCCAATATTAATATGCCAGCTGTCTCTCTTAAAATATAAATAGTACCTTCTCCAACATCAACAGGATGATTCAGGAAATCATAATCATCATCAATAATTATATTAAGTGATGGGGCATCATCCCATATTCCCTCACCATTTTTAGGGTCTAATTCTATATAATTAGAACATATAGTATTTAGTTCTCTTGTAGTAACATAAGTTGTTTCACCCGATAAAGGATGAATCAAATTATCAGGACCTTCATAACTTGCATATATATCACCATCAGACTCTCTACCAATTATTACGATACCATTAGATCCCGTTGTAATTGTACCACCAGTATTAGCATTATCATCAAATAATTTAGTATCATCGGTTATTAAGGTTATAATACTATTATCATCAGTTGCAGAAATAGTAGCACCATCAAAATTCTGTATTTTCCAGTCAGCATGAAGAAATACTTCATTTTTTGCTTTAACTTCACTAACATTAATGGTAGGTTCATAACCAACTTCTTTTATATAAACACTACCTGTCTCTGCAATTGCTGTTAAAAATCCATCAATAGATGTATCTATCTCTAAAACTCCATCAATATCTGCAGAACCTATACTTCCATCAATACCAGCTATTAATGAAATACTATTACCTTTTATTTTTGCTTCAGTGCTTGAAACATTTCCATCATAAATACCTTTATCCGAGTTAATATAGACATTATTATTACCAGCATCAATAGAATTAATGTATAAATCACCATTTATTTCATTTATACAAACATCACCAGATAATGACATAGCCGTTAACAGTCCATTATCAATTAAATCAATATCAATGTCAGCATCCCCTTGATCTCCAATGCCACCAATAATAGAACCAAAAGAGCTCAATGAAATGTTTAAACCACTCACGTTTGAAGACTCATCAACACTTGAATCTATAATAGAAGAATTTACAGAAGAAATAACAGCATTATTATTAGTATTAATACTATTAATACTAACATCACCAAGTTCAGTTATAGCAACATTATTTCCAGACAAAGTAACACTACTTAGGATATCTCCTAAAATATTAATATCATTTGTGCTATTAACAGACAAATCACCATAAATAACAAAATTGTTAACGGACTCACCAGCCTCTACACCAGACAAAGCAGGGGTTTCTGAATTTGTATTATTTATATTAACGTTACCAAAAATAAATCCATTGGTTAACTCTACTTTTTCCTTTACAAACAAATCCACATTCCTAGCAGTAATATCACTATATAGGAAAGAGCCTCCAATGTTACCTATTAAATCTCCAGTGCTACCTGTTATTGAAGCATTATTACTTGTATTAAGTTCTGTACTATCAGATATATTAAGATTAAGGCTACCATCTATATTATTGGTATTTATATAAAGCTCATTGGCGATAATATCTACTAATTCACCATTTATATCAATAACTGATCCATTTTGAGTAGATAAAGTTACTTTTCCTGACGATGATTTAATTATATCAAATAACATATTTCCATTAACTTCATTAATATTTATATCAGTTAAAGCAGAGGCATGTAACTGCCCATAAAGTAAATCAATATTAACACCTTTATCGTTATTACTAATATGACCATTATTTGCCATAAG
>JBFMGH010000565.1:0-4936 GCA_040752795.1 Cyanobacteriota bacterium | reverse complement strand
AAATTGGACGTTCCCCAGAAACAAGCTTTCGTTATTTTAATCAAAATACAGTTAATGTTTTAAAAAAAATTCGCATTTTACGAAAAGAAAATAAATCTATTCATCAGATTAAAGAAATATTAAAAACCAAATGAGTTATTACTCTATCTTAGGTTTAGAAAAGGAACCTTTCTCCACCAGCCCCGATCCATATTTTTTCTATCACGCTGCAAGTCACCAGAGTGCTTTGAAGCGCTTAGAGATAAGCCTGCGCCTCCGCCGCGGCTTAAATTTAATTATGGGAGATGTGGGTATCGGTAAAACTACCCTTTCGCGAGCATTGTATCAAGAATTATCAAATGATAAAGAATTTCATTTCCATTTAATTTTAGACCCTACTTACGAATCAGAATTTCAATTTTTACAAGATTTAGCGAAAAGATTTCAAATAAAAGAAATGCTTAAATCTAGCCTCGATTATAAAGAGGCAATTGAAAACCATCTTCTTATAAATGAGCGCCAGGATAAGAAAATTATAGTTTTATTAATTGATGAAGGACAAAAGCTCACGCGTAATAATTTAGAAATTTTACGCACACTTCTAAATTATGAAACAAATGAATATAAGTTACTGCAGATTGTAATTCTTTCCCAACTTGAATTTTTACCCAGAATTAAAAAAATAAAAAACTTTTTTGATCGCATTAATCTAAAGTATATTCTTAATCCACTGGATAAAATTGAGACACATAAATTGGTCGAATTTCGCTTAAAATAGGCCGGCTATAAAAAACAAAAGAAATTATTTACCGATGAGGCAATAGATATTGTTTGGCAGCATACTCAAGGTTGCCCCCGCAAGATTACTACATTTTGCCATAATGCTTTAGAAAAATTAGCGATGGAAGATAAAGATTTAGTAGATGATAATTTGATTAAAAAAATAATTAAAGAAGAAATTTAACAGAATAAATGAATACATCCGCTGAAGACAGATTACTAAGATTAATAAAAAATAATAAAAATATTACAGAAGATAGTAATTTATCTAATCAGCACTTAGTTAAAAATAATAATCTAATAAAAAAATTTTCTTTAAACTTAGTAGCGTTTAATAGATTCCTAACCTATATCCTTTTGGTATTTATAGTTTTGTTTCTTTGTAACTTAATTTTTACAAAACCACGAAGTATTGATTTTGCAAAGCAAAAATCTAATTCAAAAAATTTGGTTTTAGAGGATAAGGAAACTCCAGAGTTTAATTATTATTTAACAAGTTTTAACAAGAATATATTTTCGGATACAAGTAGCACAGGAGAGAATTATTATAGAGATATAAATACGATTGGCGATATAGATCCTGCAGATATTCTTAAAGATATTAATCTTTTAGGTATTGTCTCCGGAGAGAAACCACAGGCAATCATTGAAGATAAAAAAACACAAAAAACATATTTTTTAAACAAAGGTGATTCTTTTGGTCAAGTTAAGGTTTTAGAAATAAAAGAAGGAAAGGTTTTGTTAGATTATAGAGGGAAAAATTTTGATTTATTTTTATAACAGGAGATAACTAGGGAGCTATAAAATGAATAAAAAAATATTTTTTGCAATGGTTTTATTTTTAATTTCCGCAAATATAAATTTTATTTTTGCCCAAGATAGGCTTCTTACTCATGAACAAGATAGTAATCTTATTTCTCTAGATATCAAAGGAATGGATATTTTAGATCTCTTAAAAATGTTAGCCTTACGGGCAAACTTAAATATTGTTGTAGGTAAAAATGTCTCTGGGCATGTGACTATGTTTTTAAAAGGCGTTTCAGCATTTGATGCTTTAGAGATGGTTTTAGCCAGTAATAATTTAGCTTATGTCCTTGATAAAAAGACAAATATCACCAATATAATGACACTTGGAGACTACGAACAAATTTATGGCAAAAAATATAAAGATAATCGCCAGCTTTATAATGTTAAATTAAATTACATGAAGGCGCAAATTGTATCTCAGACATTAAATCAAGTCAAATCCGAAATGGGCAGGATTATTGTAGATGAGTCAACAAATACGCTCATTATTTTTGATTTGCCAGAAACTATAGATTCTATGAAAAATCTAATTATAGATATGGATCAACCCTTGGCAACAAAAATAATACAACTAGATTATGCCCAGGCCGATAAGCTTGCGAATGTAGTTCAAGACATGTTAACTAAAAATATAGGTATTTTAAAAACAGATACCCGCACGAATAAATTAATTATTACTGATTATCCTAATAAAATTTCTGAGATTACAAAAATAATCACGAGTTTTGATGAGAAGACAAAACAAGTTTTGATTGACGCGATGATTGTGGAGGTGAAGCCATCAGATAAATTTGAAATGGGCATTGATTGGGAATATTGGCTGAAGAAAAATATCCGCCTGAGTGGTTCTTTTGCAATTCCTACTTTAAGTGTGGCAAAAGTGGTGGGTGGAATATTAGCAGATTCTACAACTGAAAACGTTAAATTCAAGGGCTTAATTGATATTTTGAGTACCATCGGCGATGTAAAAGTATTATCTAGTCCCAGGCTTGTGGTAATGGACAACCAGGAGGCAAAAATTTTAGTTGGTACAAAAGATGCCTACATTACTCAAGTCATGTCTCAATCAGGAACAGGTACTACTATTAGTGCCGAGACTGTAAATTTTGTCGATGTAGGGATAAAATTATTTGTTACACCTACGATTAATAAACAAGGTTTTGTGACGATGAAGATAAAGCCAGAGGTAAGCTCGGCCGAGACAAAATCTATAAAATCTGGAGACAGGATTTCCGATATCCCGATTGTATCTACTTCAGAGGCAGAGACAATTGTTGCGGTTAAAGATGGAGTTACTTTAATTATTGCTGGCCTTAAAAAAGACGAAAAATCTAAAACTGTAAAAAAGATTCCAGTTTTAGGCGATATTCCGGGCTTGGGATTTATCTTTAGAAGGATTTCTGAATCTACCAGAAAAACAGAGCTAGTTATTTTTATTACTCCACATATTGTATCCGGTGATGAGCCATTTGGTTATACTTCACTTACTGGAGATATGGATATAGTACAGATGCAAAAAATGAGTCAATGGACAGCTAGGAATACCATAAAAATTGATTTTAAAAATTTAAAAGAATATTCGAATTTTATTATTGAAAGAATACAAAAAGTTGCAAGTACCGAATTGACCCAAGGATTAAAAGGAGAAGTGGTGGTTAATTTTATTTTACAGAGCGATGGCAGGCTAAAAGGAGAGCCACAAATAATATCTTCTACAAATAATTCATTAGACAAGTTAGCAATTAATTGTGTAAAAGAAGTAGAATTCCCAAGCTTCCCGGATTTTGTTAATCCAAGTGAATTACAATTTACATTTACGCTTGTCTGGCAATGAGTTATGGCTATTTTTTTCTTGACGCAGGCATGATTATATGTTATATTTTATATATATATATATATATATATATTTAGGCAGCCCAAATTTATTAATCACTAAAGAGCTGGGTTTGCTTTAAGAAGCCCAGTTTATTTTTGGAGAGTTTATAAAAACATGAAAAAACAATTTCCAAAGTGCTTGAGTTTCTTTGCCTTCCTTCCTTTAATTATCCTTATCTCCAACCATTATTCTTTCGCACAAACTGTTTGCATAGATTATTCTTCCGAACCTATGGTTTATTTAAAAGTAGAAAGTGCTAGTGCTTCTAGTTTTGATGACACACCTGATTGGGCCCCGCCACCAAATGCTTTTGCCTCCGTAGATGGAGATTTACTCACACGTTGGTCGCCAAAAAATGGTCTCGATAATCAATGGATTTATTTTGATTTTGGCAAAACAAAAACTATTTCTAAAATAATTATTCGCTTGGAAGCAGCCTATGCAATAGATTATCAAATATCAATTTCCAATGATGCAAAAGAATGGAAGATAATCGCCGATTTAAAAAATCAAGACGGCGGCATAGATGAAATAAAAGTTGAACCTATAGCAGCTCGTTACATAAAAATCTTTTGTTTGAAGCGTATTAATCCTGAATGGGGATTTTCCATGTGGGAATTTGAAGTTTATGGCCCTGCAAAATTAAATCCCGAAGATAAATCCTTAGAGGAAGTTTTTCCCAACCGAAAAGCCGATGTGGCTAATGGAGAGGTAAAATTAGAAGAGGCTGTTGCCTCAATCGGACCAATTACTAAAGAAGAATTCCAAAAAGGCGTAAATTATACTTCTTGGAGTACTAAAGAACTAGGTTCCAAGGCATCGGATCAAACCTTAGAATATCTTTATCAAAAAGGTGTGCGGCATTTGGCAATTATGGTTGTCTGGCTGCAAGATACAGTGGTAGAGAAAAAAATCTCGCCCAGCCCCAAAGATACACCCACTGACGAAGCGTTGATTCACGCTATTAATAAAGCACATTCCTTAGGAATGAAGGTAATGCTTAAACCTCACGTAGATATTAAAGAAGGTGATTGGCGCGGTGATATTATTCCTTCAGAGGAGTGGTTTAGTTCATACAAAGAATATATATTAACCTATGCAAAATTAGCACAAAAATATAATGTAGAAATTTATTGCATAGGTACAGAACTTCTAAATACTACAGCCAATGATAAATTGCTTAATAATTGGTTAAGTATTATTGGGGAAGTAAAAAAAATTTACACTGGTCCTCTAGTTTATGCGGCTAACTGGAATGAGTATCAAGATGTAAAATTTTGGGGTGAGATGGATTTTATTGGTATGGATGCTTATTTTCCATTAACTAATAAAGACAATCCTACTAAAGAAGAATTAATTATTGCCTGGCAAGGTTACGTGGATAAAATAGATTCCTGGTTAAAGCAGACAAAATTAAACAAATCAGTGATATTTAGTGAAATAGGTTATTCTAGTGCCGATGGCACAAATAAAAGACCATGGGATTTATTTCAT
>JBFMGH010000564.1:0-5974 GCA_040752795.1 Cyanobacteriota bacterium | reverse complement strand
AAAAAATCCTGATGAGATAACAGATAGATTGTTATATATAATTAAAATTATTACAATTTCTTTTATTGCATATTTGATATTAGCATTTGTTTTTGTAATAATTGGTATAAGCACTATAGGGTTTCATCATGGACGCTTGTGGGGGGATTTTCTGGGCTTTGGGCATAGCTTTGCTATTTATTTATCTTACTACTTATTATTGCTTATTGGCTTAAAATACTTTATGAATACAAATATAATACCATTAGAGTATAAAATATACGAAAAATTAGTTAACTTTCTGATACTAATATTCTCTATGCTTATTATATTGCAAATAAATAAAACAGCCCTCATCTCTTTAACTTTAGCAATACTTACTTTTGTCATAATAGGTTTCTTTTTAGGTATAAAAATAAATTTATTTGAGAAGATTCATACCTCATTAAAATTCTCACGTAAAGAATTATTTAAAAAGACTGCTCTTTTTGCATCTCTAATTATTTTAATATTACTGATTATAGCTAATTATGATTCGATAACAATTTTTATAAATGAGACAATTAACAGGGTAATGTTAAGGTTTTCTACTTTTACTACGTTAAATTCAAGAACAGTACTCTGGGAATATTTCATAGAATATTGGTATGATAATTTAACTATCACTAAAATTCTTTTTGGATCTGGAATAGACTCATCTAGAGAAGTAGCATTTATGTTATCAGCTATGCTTGCCGGAGACATAAGGATGTTTAGTTCTCCGTTAGTGCATGTTCATAATTTATATCTTGAAATGTTTTATGATTATGGTCTGGTTGCACTACTATATTTTGGCTCTATAATCTACATTTTGCTTGATAATATAAAATTAATACTTTCAAAAACTAATAATAATATAAAGCTATTTAGCCTGCTTAGTTTATCTATAATTACATTCTTTTTATTGTTTTCACTCACGGAAATATTAAGAATACCAATTGCTATTATATTATTTAGTATGCTTGGCTTTTTAGAATCTATAAAATGGTCACTAATAAAAAACCAGGAAAAAATATAGTTTAATATAATTAAACATCTAATACATATGCAGAAAAGCCTCGATAAGTCTTGATAGGTATAAATCTGGTGTATAACATCTTTCATATTTATTGCGGGCGTTTTTACCCAGTTCTTTTGCTAGTGTTCTATTTTGATACAATTTTAATATACTGCTTTTAAGTTGAACTATATCCCCATAATTGATTATTATACCGTTAATATCATTGTCAATAATTTCTGGAATTCCACCTAAATTAGAACCAATGACCGCTTTACCATGTGAAAAAGATTCTAATACAGATAATGGAAAATTTTCAAACCATTCACTTGGTATAATTGTAGCAATAGAATTAATGTATTCTTCTTCAAGTGCCTTGCCAGTTTTAAAACCCTGTATATGAATATTTGATAATGCTTCAGAATCAATAATATTTCTAATATTATGCTCTTCTTCTCCTTTTCCAACAATATGTAAGCTTATATCTGGAAGCTCTTTAAATACACTAATGAGTGTATATATGCCTTTATAAGATGTAAGCCTACCGGTATAGAGAAAATAGTTATTATTATCATTGTTAAAATCTTGTAAAACCAAAGAATCAGGAACAAAATTATTAATAACTTTTATTTTTGAGCTTTTAACTCCAGATCTAACCAGTAAATCAGCCAGGGCCTGTGATGGACATATAAACAATGATACGTAATCATATAAATTATAATATTTTCTATATATGTTTTCTAACGAAACCAGGGTACTTTTAGTTAAACTGTTTTCTTTACATCGATTAACAATGCAGTGTAAAGGGTTACCTTTCAAGCAGAGTAAATCATTACAAAAAGATGTGCTTTTATACTGAAGTGTACCTCCTGGGCAAATTAATCTCGTATCATGAAGTGTTATTACAACTGGAATATTATTTTTATATAAGCATTTTAAAACTGATGGTGACAGATGATAGTCAATATTGTGCAGGTGAGCAATATCAGGTTTAATTTTGTTGACCATTAAATCAAGTTTTTGAGCAGCTTCATTATTATGAAAAATCTTTAAAATGTTCCTAAATTTAGTAAATAAAGTAGCAGAACGAAAGTCAATGTATTCTGGAAAATATTTTGAATAAATATAATTACTAATAAAATAAGGCTGTCTGCTAGTAGCAAAGAAAAAAACCTCATGCCCTATATTGTGAAGCAAATTATATTCTTCATAAGCTAAATTTTCAGCACCTGCTACATTTGAAAAGAAATTATTTATTAATAGTATCTTCATTAAATAATTCCAATATCTTTATGATCTAGAACACATTTATAAGTATGTAAAAGTTTTGATAAGTATAGCTCTTGGTTATAAAACTGTTTGACTTTGTTGCGACCATTTTTGCCCATTTCAATAGCTTTGTCAGTGTTATGATAAAGTTCTTTAATATAATTAGCAAGTGAAATAAGGTCATCAGGATCAAAAAGAAATCCATTAACATTATTATCAATCACTTCAGGTATTCCACCAATATTGCTACCTATTGCTGGTTTGCCTGATGCAAAACCCTCAACAATAGATAAACCGAATGTCTCAAAGCCTATAGTTGGTAGTATTGTTGAAATACAATTATTATATTCATTTACCAGATCAGTGTTCTTTTTAAAACCAGTAAAAATGATCTTATCTGTATTCAATCTGTTTACTAATTCTTTTAATTCTTTTTCCTGGCTACCAGTACCAGTAATATGAAGTTTTACCGGCAGATTAAGATTTGAATAAGTATTAATAAGGTTAGTTAAACCTTTTTCTGGAGACATTCTACCAGTATAAAGAAAATAATTACCTTTAGAAAATTCATGTATAGTATTTAAATAGCTTTCAGAAACAAAATTATTAATAGTAATAATTCTGTTAGTATTAATACCAGAGCTTATCAGTAAATCAGCTAGTGCATTAGAGGGACAAATAAAGTATGAAATATGATCCAATAATTTAAAAGTCTTTCTAAATAAGAATTCAAGTGTGGAAATGCAACTTTTAGCAATATTATTTTCAAAGCAGTTATATCTCAAACAATTAAGCGGGTTGCCAGATACACAGAGTTTTTCTGTGCAGTAACGTTCATTTTTGAACATAAGTCTAACACTAGGGCAAACTAAATAAGGATTGTGCAGGGTCATTACTGTCGGAATACGCATTAAATATAATGCGTTAATAACTGAAGGTGTTAAGAAATAAGAAACACTACTTACGTGAGCTATATCAGGGTTAATTTCTTTAATAAAATCAATTAATTTATTTTTTGATTCTATATTATAAATTGATCTTAAAGAATAAAAGGCTTTTTTAAATTTAGAAAGATCTTTATAATTAGTGTATTCGGGAAAGAAAGTGCTATATTGATAATTATCAATATAATAAGGCAGCTTATTAGTGGCAAAATAATAAACTTCATGGCCATATTGTTCAAGTAATTGACCGGTTCTATTTACCAGAGATTCTGCTCCGCCTTCATTATTAAAATAATTATTAATAAAAAGTATTTTCATAATTTAAAATTCGTTATAATCAGTTTTTAGGGCTTTTTATTAAATTGCTCCATTGTTTCAAACCAGCCAAAATCATCTATAAATTTACAGATAATTGTTGGGCCTGTTGGATTGATTATGACAGCACCATAATTATTTGTTTCTACGCTAATAGATGCAAAATCACAAATTTTTATGACACCTTTGGTATAGATATTGTTTTCAAGTGAGGTTTTTTTCTCAATTATAATAAAGTCAACATCGTGTATATTTAAATCTCTGGATGAATTGCCTGGTGGAATGGATTTAAGATCTAAGCTATCAGATACAATGATATCTTCTTGGCTATTGTTGGTAACAACACCTCCAAAATTTGTTTTAGAAAATGCTTTAATTTCATTGTAATTTAAACTAATAACAATGAATAATATTAAAATAATGGCAAAAAATCCAAGAATAATACGAAATTTTCTCATAATTAATTATTATCAGGTTTAAGAAGTTTAAATGCAAAGAAATTAAGTAAAACACAATCAAGCACAGCTCTGATTAACCAGGCAAAAGCAGCACCAATTAAGCCATGCAATTCAATAAAGAAATACAGAATAACAAGATATACAGGCAAAACAGCTAAAATAATTTTACCCGTTACGTCTGATCTTCCGGTGCCCTGAATTAAAGCAATAGATGATTGATTAATGCCTTCAATTAGTATTCCAATGGCTAATATCTGTGTTATTAAATAACTCTTATCGGCAAAGTCAGAATCAAGCCATATCGTTAACCCGGGTTTAGCGAATATAAATATTAAAATTACAGGAAATAAAAGTAACAAAACAGTATAAGTAAGAGTTTTGATAAATAACTTTCGTGTACGCGCTTTATTCATTTGATATTCTGCACTAAAAGCAGGAAACATTACTCCCATTAATGCTAGTGGAATGATTGATAAACGTGATATAACGTCAAAAGGGGTTGTGTAATATGCTACAATTAGTGCAGAAAGAAAATAAGCTATGAAAAAACGATCCATATAGGATGTTAATGGTCCAATAACATTACTTACAGTGATCCATCCTCCAAAGCTAAATAAAGGTTTTAAGAAGGTTTTATTGAAAGTAACTTTAAAAGTTAAATTATTTACAACTTTTGAGCAAGCCCATACATGAAGGAAAAAAGTAATTATTCTGCCAGCCACTAGTAGTATAACGATATGATAAAGGTTGTTTGAAAAAGGTAAAACAAATAATGGCCCTATATAGTTAAATATAACAACAGGTATTCTTAATAAGCTTACATATATAAATTCCTGATAAGCTTCAAGTATACCTTTTATGTTAACTATTAAAAGTAATAGAGGTAATGTTAATGCCAGTGCATAAAGAGAATATTCAGATTCAATAACTAAAGCTTCTGGAATTTTCAGTAATTTTGTAATTATAGTAGGAGTTAGAATCCATATAATAATAGTAGCAAGTATACCAAAAATAATAACAACTATTAATGTAGTCCATATAAGGTCAGGAATATCTTCTGTATCGTTTTGCGCTAGTTTTTTAGAGATAAGTTGTGTTAGGGCTCTTCCAAGCCCAAAATCAAAGAGGTTTGAATAGCCAATTATAATCCAGATAAGGGTCAGAATACTAAATTTGTCAACACCCATTCCCTTAATAATCCATGGTATAGTAAAAATAGCGATTATTAAGGGTAGTCCCTGAGCCAGAAAGTTCAGAATAACATTTCTGGTTAATAATTTATTGCTTGTTAGTTTATATACAGGATCTTCTTTCACTTAAATTGAATCAACCAAGTATTGCCAGTAAATAATAATTTCTAATAAGCGTTATCACCGGAAATAACAGCAGGAATAGTTTTAAATAATAAGTAGAGGTCTAGCAGAAGGTTCCATTTTTTGTAATAATGATAATCCATTGCTGCAACACGATCAAAGTCTCTAACACTTGATCTGCCACAGGTTTGCCAGAGGCCAGTAATGCCTGGAGTGGCAGCAAACAAACTAAAATTGCGTTTTGCAAAATGGGGAAGTTCTTCTGGTAATTTAGGTCTAGGGCCAACAAGGCTCATTTCGCCTTTAATAACATTAATAAGTTGTGGAAATTCATCTAAACTATATTTTCTTATGAATTTGCCGATTTTTGTTACTCTTGGGTCATCTTTAAGCTTAAATAGTGATTGATTATCATCAAGATATTGTTCAAAAAATAATTCTTCATTGTTGTTATTGGAAACGTGCATGCTTCTGAATTTATACATATAAAATTCTTTTGCATTAAGGCCAATTCTTTTTTGTTTAAATATGATAGGCCCTTTAGAATCAAGTTTTATTAATATAGCTAATATAAGTAAAGCAGGAGAAATTATAATTATGCCTAAAGAACAAACTAAAACATCGAATAACCTTTTAATGAAAGCCTGAACAGGTTTTCTA
>JBFMGH010000563.1:0-3602 GCA_040752795.1 Cyanobacteriota bacterium | reverse complement strand
TCAAACTTTTTTCCTGACAAAAACAACTTTTTTACGTTAATATAATCCTCAAAGTCTTATTGAGGAGAGAAATTTATGACACAGCCAAGAGTAAGAATAGCCCCGAGCCCTACAGGCAATTTACATGTGGGCACTGCCAGAACAGCTTTATTTAATTATATTTTTGCTAAAAAAAATTCTGGCAAATTTATTCTCAGAATTGAAGACACCGATTTAGAACGATCCCAAAACAGTTATGAGCAAAATATATATGACAGCTTGAAAGCTCTTGGGCTTTCATGGGATGAAGGCCCTGGTGTTGATGGGAAATATGGCCCATATAAACAATCAGAAAGATTTGACCTGTATTCAAAGAAAGCCGAAGAGCTAATCAACAATGGTCATGCCTATTATTGCTACTGCTCACAGGAAGAACTGGAACAGGAAAAAGAAATTGCCAGGCAACAAAAAAGTGATTTTATTTATAACAGAAAATGCCTGGAAATCTCTGAAGAAAAGAAACAACAATATATTAATGAAGGTAGAAAACCTACCATAAGATTTAAAGTACCTCATAAAGAACTAACATTTAATGATCTTATAAGGAATGAAGTTAAATTCGATACCTCATTAACAGGTGACTTTGTAATAATGAAATCAGATAATACCCCTACATATAATTTCGCTGTAGTCATTGATGATATAGGTATGGATATAACACACGTTATCAGAGGGGAAGATCATATTTCTAATACACCAAAACAAATACTGCTCTACGAAGCATTAAATTGTAAAGTTCCTGAATTTGCTCACGTAGGCATGATTCTGGCTACAGATAAGTCAAAACTCTCAAAACGTCATGGCGCTACTGCTGTCAGTGAATTCGTTGAACAGGGTTATTTACCAGAAGCTTTCGTTAATTTTATGGCTTTATTAGGTTGGTCACCTCCTGATGGAGAAGAGATAAAATCTTTAGATGAAATTATTAAACTCTTTGAGCTTGACAAAATTTCTCATGCCGGTGCTGTATTTGACAAAGAAAAATTAAACTGGATTAATGGCTTATACATAAGGTCTTTACCACTAGAAGATATTACTGAACGATGTAAAAAGTACCTTAAAAATTATGACTTATCTAAATATTCAGATGAAAAGTTAAAAACAATTATTTCAGAACTTAGAGAGCGCATCACAATACTTTCAGAAGTAACTGAAGCTGCCGCATGCTTCTTTAATGATGCAATAACATTTAGCGATGAGGTAAAAGAAAATGCTCTAACTGGAGATCATGTTAAAGACGTTCTTAAAAAGTTCCTTGAATTAACTGAACAACTCGACTTTAATAATAGTGAAGATATTGAGGAAAAATTTAAAGAGTTTAGAAAATCTATGAAACCTTTAAAACCAAAGTTTATTATGATGCCTGTAAGAGCTACGCTCACCGGGCAACTACATGGTGCTGATTTAAGTTCTATTATTTATATTTTAGGTAAAGATAACGTTGTTAGCAGGATAAATAAATATCTCAATACTTTATAAAATGAGGGATAATATATGAAAAAACTATTAATATTAGTCTGCCTTATTACATTATTGCCTTTAGCTGCTTTCGCTGATGATTGGATGAACATTAGTGAGTCTAATACTGATGTATACAAAGTCGATACATCAAGTATTAGAAAACATGATGCAATTGTAACCTACTGGGTTAAACATATTATGGTTAAAAACTCTATTATAGAAGCAACCGAAACTTTTCAATCCGTAGATTGCTCCAAAATGGATTCATATCAGATTCATGTTACCTCTTATTTCATTGGTAATAAGATTAACAAAGTTGATGATCAGGATGGTTCTATAAATACTATTAAACCAGGTTCTAACCAGGAAAAAATTGTTAACTTCGTTTGTAGTTATAATGACTAACCTTAAATAACCTTTATAATAAACTCTTAAATCTAAGCCAGAGCACATTTCTTACACAGTATACTAAGAACTCTTTCTCTTAGTTGTAAATGCTCTAGTTCTTCAAGCGTTTTATCTATTTTAAAGCTAGTTAGCTGATTACATCTAAATAAACTTATATTTTCTAGTTCCTGAAGGCTGCTTGTTAAAAAATAAATATTTCGTCTTACCTGAAACAACTCGTTATAAAAATTCATTTTTAATTCTCCAGTTTTCCTTTTTTGTAAAAGAGAAAAAACTATTATTATGATATTAAAAAGAGCTTTGCATAAAGTTTTTAGGATTTGCAGTTAACAGAGATCCATAAAGGATGAATACTTAGCACCCAATATTTTTTCTGTTTTATGATTTTGGACAATTATGCATAACCCCCTAATTAATTATCGCTTAAAATTTTAATTTTTATAATACATCTAAATTGGTATTTAATATTTATAAAAATATTCATAAAAAAAATTTATGAAAAAAACTCATGTATAAATGAATTATCAAATAACTACTTTTCAAGACTAAGATGCCTGGCTAATATCTGCGCTCTCTTCGAAGGTTCTTTTGTAAGAAAACCACAACCCTTACCTTTTAAATATGGAATTTTTTCTCCTGAAAACTGATCAGATGTGCCATCAAGAATAGTTCCATCAGGTGTTTCCACCCACCAATGAACAACCGAAGGTGATGTTCTGGCACAGGCTGGTTTACTACCTTCAGGTGCTAAATAATGATAGATAACTTCTGCTGTAACATAACAATATCCAAAAGTCGGATCTTCTGGAGACCACTCTTTTCTATACTGTGGCTTTAAATATTGAGGACCCATTTTTCGCAATGCTTCATAAATCTCTTCTTTAGCTATAATTGGGTTTCTGGGAACTAGTTTTATTGAATTTTTGTTATTTTCATTTATTTGATTAATTATTGTCTCAAAAGTTAATTGAGTTTTTGCCTGTTCTTTTGAACTATCTTGAACAAGTTTTCCCTCTTTTGATACTTCAATTTTTAATCTATCTATTTTTGTTTTATTTATATGACCCTCTTTAATTTTTAATATATAACTATCTTCAGATTTGTCTTTAGTAATTACACCAAAAATATCTATGTCTTTAGCTTTATCTTCAATATAAATATAAACCTGCAAAGGATTTGATTTAGACAATTCTATCTTTTTATCAATTTCTTCAAATGCTTTAATAACACCTTCTGTATTAACACCTGAAGAATTCAAGGTTTTTCGTATCCCTGAATTCTTTCTTCCTAAAAAATAAGCTTTTATTAAACTACTCTCTGGATGTACCACAGAACAAGCTTGATAACCTATTTTATTATCAGCATTAAAAGTCTTTTCCACTTGTTTAGAGTTAGAATCTTGCACTGGTACATTAATTTTAATGGGATTAATCATTTTGAGATACCACCGGGTTGGTATTGATATTAAAAACATCAATATCTAAAATTTACAAATTTTTCTAAATTATTAATCAATGTAAATACAATTACATAGTTTAATTCTGAGAATTTAAATATTTTAATCACCTTCAAATGATTTTTAATTGATTTTTCAAGCTTGAAATACTTATAACAAGCTTGAATTCACTAATTTTCTTTAATTTTACTAATTAATTCTTTATGGTACATTTTTTAATATTGCCCATCATTATTAC
>JBFMGH010000562.1:0-4761 GCA_040752795.1 Cyanobacteriota bacterium | reverse complement strand
TTATATTTAAAAGAACATTATCCTAATCAAAGCCTAGAATCAGCTCACCAGGATTATTTACATACGTTTAGAGCTAAAAAATTCAATAATATTAATGATTATTGCTCAGTTGCGTAAAACCTGTTAGTAAAGAACATTTACTAAAATAGGTAGTTATAGTATTCCACATAAATAATGAAGCTATAAATTACTTTTAAGGTTTAGTATATTCAGAATAAATTAGTCTGAATCAAATAACCTGGCTATTCTGTCTTTAATTTCATTGGTGTCAAGCTCATTGGTGTACGAATTAAGATCAATGGCAATTTGAAAATATCTTGCAGCCTCAATTTTATCACCTTTGATGGTCATAAGCCTTGCCATATTGTAATAAGCCAGAGCATAATTAGGGTTAATCTCAATTGCTCTCTGAAATAATTCAGAGGCCTTATCTAGATTACCTAGATCATCTAAATATATAACACCTAGATTGTTATAAGCAATATCATAAAGGGGATCAAGCCTAATTGCCATTTCGTAGGAAGCAATAGACTCATTAAGAGCACTTTTGCCCCATAATAAATAGCCCATATTACAATGAACTTTGGCATTGTTAGGATCAATATCAAGAGCTGATCTATATGCTGCTAAAGCATTATTTAAGTCACCTTTATCAAAGAAGGCGCTTCCAAGGCTTATAAAAATATCAACATCGTTTGGGTTTAATAATGTAGCACTTTGATAAGCTGAAATGGCGGCGTCATAATCACCTTTGGCCTCTTGGAATACATAGCCTAATGTCTGTGCAACCACGGAGGTCCATGTTTTGTTAGGATTTAAGACAAGTGCTGTTTGATAGGCACTAATGGCATCAGGAACATTACCCTTCATATAAAGGATGTTAGCCAGATTGCTGTAAAGCACGGCATCATTGGGTCTGAATGATAGTAACTTCTTATATGTCTTTATAGCGCTTTCATAATCACCCATTTCTTCAAAAACGCTGCAAAGATTTTTATAAGCTGAAATACTTGATGGGTTAAGCCATATAGCCATACGATATTCGTTTACAGCATCTTCATAGCGGTTTAATTTTCTATATGCATCACCCAGAGATATATATAATG
This sequence comes from Cyanobacteriota bacterium, assembly GCA_040752795.1. Lineage (GTDB taxonomy): Bacteria > Cyanobacteriota > Vampirovibrionia > JBFMGH01 > JBFMGH01 > JBFMGH01. Next base: position 3,655 of record JBFMGH010000562.1, on the reverse strand, counting down.
CCGGAAATCCGACAGCTTTTTCTATTGCATTAGAATAGAGTTCAATTGCTCTGTCAATAAAACCGATTCTTTCGTAATAATGGCCCCTTAATATAACAGGCAATAAACTATAGCCATTTCTAAAAGCTTTTATAGTGTCAAAAATAGCTTCTTTATCTGTAACAAATAATACAAACGCCAGAAAGAAGTGTTTTAAAGAATTAAGTTTAAAAGAAAGTTTTTTCTTTGTTTTGGTTCTATCGGCCTGTTGTCTTAAAATAAAGCTAAGCTGAAGATGAGCTTTGCAAGATTTAAAAGGATCTAAATCTATAGCTTTTTGAAAGTAATAAGAAGCTTCAGCCAGGTTATCTCTTTTAGATTCTATAACTCCCATCATTAAGTATGGTGGTGAGAAATCATCTTTATATTTAATAGCAGTCTTAAAATGACTGAGTGCTTTTTCAAATTCACCTTTTAATAAAAGAGAATTGCCTAATTTGTGGTGTACGAAAGGTGAATTGGTTTTCATTTCAAGAGCATATTGATATTGAGTAATAGCATCATCAATAGTATAAGAAGCATGATAAACATCATTATGCTTCTCAAAATATAAATCACCAAGTTCGATACGCAATTCAGCACTCTCTGGCCATGTTTCGAGAATCTTTTTGCATTTTTCTATGGCTTCGTCGAATTTTTTAGACTTGCGTAACTTTTTTATATCATCTATAACTGGTTTAATTTCTGGTGATAAATCCCTGGTGTCGGTATATTCAAATTTATTGTACATTATACTCCCACCGAAAATTAAAAAGTTAACTTATTAATATACTACGGCAAAATGAGTTTATTTTTTAGTCTTTTTAAGTAGATTTCAAGAAAGGCTCAACAATTGTTAAAATACCTTCAGATGCGTCAAGGTGACATTCAGCTCCAAATGGTATTGTTGACTTGTTTGGAGCATGTCCGCAACTAAATCCATATATTGCCGGAGTTTTAATATCTTGCATTATATCTTTAATAATGTCAAGTATCAATAAGTTATTAACTTCCGGATCGTCAGATTTTATAAGATCAGTAAATTCTCCAAAAATAATTCCTTTAACTTTATTAAACACACCTGCTAATTTTAATTGTATAAGATATCTATCAATTCTATAAAGATTTTCACTAACATCTTCAATAAATAAAATCTTATTATCAAAGTCAGAAAAATATTTTGATCCCATAATAGAGCATATTACAGCAAGATTGCCTCCTACTATTTGCCCATAAACCTTGCCACTATTGATAGAAATAGGTTTTAAATAGTTGTTTATTTCATGAGGAAAAGATATATTATTTTCAAGAATCATCCAGGCATTATTCCAGGTGAAATCCAGCAAATCTTTTTTGCCAAAATCACCTACAGATAGAGGACCATGAAATGTAATAAGGTTAGAATACTTATTAATAGCAAAATGAAAGGCTGTAATATCTGAGTATCCAAGTAGAATTTTAGGATTAAGATTAATTATTTCAAAATCTAATTTATCAAGAAGTCTTGTGCAGCCATAACCACCTCTTGCACAAAATATGGCATTAATTTCAGGGTCTTTGAAAAAAGTCATAAGATCTTTTAGCCTTGTCTGGTCATCACCAGCAAAATACCATTTTTTGTCTGTTATATTATCAGATAATTTTACCTTATAACCTCTGGATTCAATATTTTTCACTGCTCTTTCAAGGGCAGGTATATCTTTAATAACCCCTGAAGGTGCTATTAAGCCTATTGTGTCTCCGGGTGTTAGTTTTATGGGAAGAATCTTCTTTGACATAACAATTAAAAATACCTTATTTTAAATGATGCACCAAGTTTTTCTGCAATTTGCTGACATTGATTTATGTCTATTTTATCAAGTTCATGACCATATACAACAGTAGCCCTGGTGTCTAAACCAAGTTCAACAGCGCGTTTAATAGAATTTAAAACAGTATTATAAGCTAGTTTTGATTCATAGGCTGGTCTGGTATATTTTGAGTATGTTTCAGGATTATGGGCATTAAGACTGATTGATACACCATCAATGTAAGCTCTTAACATTTCTAAAGAATCTTTATTGTTTATTAAGTCTGCAAGACCGTTAGTATTTATTCTGATAACAGCTGAACCCACTTGATTTTTAATATATTTTGTTATTGAATATACAGTTTCTAGCCTTAATAGAGGTTCACCAAATCCACAAAAAACTATTTCATTATAATTATTTAAATTGTGTTCTGATAAAACACTTATAATTTCTTTATTATCTGGTTCTTTATTTTTAAAATGTAGTTTAACTCCGGCCATAGAACTTTGATACTTACTTACACAGAAAACACAGGAGCAGTTACATTTATTTGTAATATTTAAATAAAGGTTATTACGAATAATATAAGCAATTTGCTGGTTATAATTTTGTTCCATTCTTGATTGATGCCACAACAACATTAATTGATTATAGCGTTATCCTGAATATTAACGTTAATTAGTCCTGCTTCTCTTGAGATTAATTCTAATTCAATAGTATTAATTCCATTAACTAAAGGGTTATTGCCATTCATAATAAGTGTTCCTTTTTGTTGAAAAGCAATAAAGATAGGATTTTCCTCTGAAATATCTCTGGCGTAAATTATTCTATCGTTAGTATCAATATGAATATCTTGAGGGTTATAGATATGGTTGTTAATTTTTATAAAATTAATTTTGTTAATAATGCCCGGGCCTAAAACATTTTTAAGTTCGAAAGCCACACCATTAATATGAGACTTTAAACTACCTTTTTTATAGAGTCTTCTTAGTAAAACTTTTGGTACAAAAGTCAAGCTTACTTCAGCTCCTCAAGATCTGTTAATCTATAAACTCCATATGGCTCAATATAAATATTAACATCACTTAAGCGTCTTGTGTAGTTTTTATTCTTATCAATGGATCGATGCCATATCACCAACTTAATACTATTAGACCTTCCGTCCTGATAATAAAATGATTCGGGTAAATAGAACTTGTTTTGAGGCCCTTTATCACGCCAGTAATGACCAATTAGAATTTCATTAAGATAAATGTTAGCCTTGTTAAAAGGAGGGTTATTAAAAACAATTCCTAATGGTACTTGATGTGATTCATCTAAAGAAAAATTAAATTTTGTTACAGCACATTCTAATTTATCATTTTTAACTTCTTTATCAGAATATTTGAGAGCGTCAATTTTTAATATGTTTTCATCTATAGCTTGTTTAATATACCAATCTAAATGAATATCTGGTTGAGTATGATAGTCTAATAGGCCTCTGGGGTTATTGGCATCATCTTCAAAACCTTTATTATGCCCCATGCTTTGAATTAATAAGACAAGGCTATTTTTATCACTTTGATATTCCTGTGGTATGTTTATAGTTATTGGCTTGTCAATGTCAGTACCACTAATTGATGTAAAGCTATCATGAGAAAATATTTCATTTCCATTTAAATAGACAGCAAAACAATGTCTTGCATTGAGTGTTAGTTTATCAATCATGCCATTATAAATAGATTTATACCAGAAATAACCTTCATAAAAGCCGTTAAAATCAGCATCTAAGTATGTACCTACTTTTTTCCAGTCAGGGTCGATTTATTTATTATAATCAATTTATTTAACAATTTTATATATATACC
>JBFMGH010000561.1:0-16040 GCA_040752795.1 Cyanobacteriota bacterium | reverse complement strand
GGTTACAACAAAGGCAAAGGTTTACCTTACTGGGAAAAAGAAAACTACAAGCATAATCTACATATAGCAATTAAGCCTGCACCCGGTCAAACAGATGAAAAAACTTTCAACGATAAATGGCATTTAAAACTCAAAAATGGAAAGTTCTTAAACATACCGGGAGAAGACGAATTGCCAGAAAAATATAAAAAATTCTGTGATGATTTTAAAAAATGTCGCATGTTCAGGTGGGCAGCTTGTTTTTATGAAGACTTAAAAAAGGATAAATCATAATATACACAAGTATTACATTGAGACTACCTTTTCAACATAAAATATTTCACAACCCCGACCAGAATTAAGAAGATGATCATCTCTTCTTAAACTACTTGTCCAGGGGCCAGAGAGCTTTGTGCTTGTTACTTCAACAAGATAACCTTCTAAAATAACTTTATTGTGTTTTTTAAGGTTTTCAATCTGTCTTTTTACTTTATTATCAGCATAGATAATATGATTGTGTGAAGAATGTGTTAGAATATAATCTCTATTATAAGAAAAACCGCTTTGAAAACTATATGTCATTAAACGAAAATTTGAATAAAAAGACATTCTTTTATAAACTTCAGGCCTGGCTAAATCTCCCCATACAAGTCCTATATCAATAGGAGATATATCTTTAGCTGCATCGAAATATAATAATGAATTTTTTACAACAACAATACCTGCTATTTTATATCTTGCCAGGGGCTTAATTTTAAAGTCTATATTATTTGATTTGATGACAAACTCATGTTTTTCTTTATTTTTAATCTGTATTGGATCCTGTGATAAACTAATGCCTGCGTCTTCAAAGTTAGATAAACTTATTTGTCTTTCAATTTCAAGATTTTCATAAAATATATAAATAATTAAAACAGAAAATACAATTGATATAACAATAAAACTTTTAAATATAACCTCTTCTATAGCTGAATATTCTTCATAAACCTCTTCTATTTCTTCAATATCTTCAATATCACCTATATTTTCTTCAGAAGATTTTTGAGACTCTTTAAATTTTTTATATTTATCAGAAATAAGTTTAAAAAGTGCCCTGGGAAAGTTAAAAATCAAGAAAATAATTACAAATGGTAGCAACACAAAACGCATATCCGGGTTTACTATTGTCAAAATAAGCCAGAATATATATAAAACAAATAAAAAACTACCCCATTTAATAATTTCTTTAATAATAGAAAACACTTTTTAGTCCTGAATGGTTAATAATTTTTACTAATAGTAATAATAACTATTATTGGCTGATAGCCTTAATTCAATAATTTAACCTTAGAATAACTTTTCGGCAATAATCTAATTTATTACTTAGTATTTTATAATATACGAATATTTAATCAGGATTAAACAATTAATCTAAAATTTTAAAACTAACAATTTTGCTAATGGCAATATAAAGTCTTTCTTCTTCTTGATCCAGGCCCAAGAGCCCTTCTACAACCAGGCCCACAATACCTTTATATGTTTCTCCTGAAATACATTTAACTTCCATAGTTTTTTTATAAAAGTTTTTAGATATATAGTCTTCCATAATTTTAATTTTCCTTTCAACTTATTCTTGTTGTGTGATAAATTATCATGATAATTTTAATACATTGAAATCTTAAAAGCATATTTGTATCTAAAGATTTGAAAATAATTTGTTAGGGTAAGGAAATTGGAAAAGAAAAAGATTACAACAATTGGAGAAGCTTTGATAGACTGGGTTTGTTTAGATAAAACAACCGATTTATATGAAGCAACTAACTTTTTAAAAGCACCTGGAGGTGCTCCTGCTAATACTGCTGTAGGATTAGCTAAATTAAATTATCCGGTTCAATTTTTAGGTGGCTTTTCATCAGACATTTTTGGTGTATGGTTGAAAGAATTTTTATCTTCTTATAGTGTAGATATATCTATATCAATAACAATACCTGAATCAAATACTCGAAATGCTTATGTTTTAACAGATAAAAATGGTAACAGAGTTTTTAAAGGTTTCAGTAAATATTGTTGTGCTGATAGTATGATGAATTTTCAGGATGTAAATATTGATACAATAACCGAATCACCTATTGTTTATTTTGGTTCACTATTACAGGCATCAGAAAGTTCAAGATTTACTATAAGTAATATTATTAATTCTCTTAGATCAGATAATATAACTGTTTATGACCCTAACCTGAGGCCATTCTTGTGGAACAATTTAGATGAGGCTATCAGGGTAATAAAAGATACCTTGAGTGTTGTTGATATAGTCAAATTAAGTGATGACGAAATTGAATTGATATTTAAAAAAGACAACATTGAAGAAGCATCAAAAGAAATTTTTGAAGAGTATAATCTTAAATTATTAGTAATAACTTTAGGAAGCAAAGGTTCTTATTATATAAACAAACAGGGAAGTGGGTTTGTAAAGTCATATAAAGTTGAATCTGTTGAAGTAACTGGTGCTGGTGATGCCTTTGTAGCTGGTTTGCTGGGTGGCTTATATGATGTAATAATTGAAGAACAAGCTGATTATACATCCTTAGATCTTCTGATTGATAAGCTAAGTTGTAAAAAAATTGAAAGTATTATGAAGAGAGCAAATGCAATAGGTGCACTAACCACTACAAAGCATGGCGCAACATCTGCGCTTCCTACACGGGAAGAATTAGAAAAGTTTTTTGAAATACATGGTTAGCATTTCTTTTAATAAATTTAAGATTTGGTAAAACTACTATAAAAAATTTTCAATTTTGTGTAAAAATTGGCATAAATCATTTTAGTGTCTATATTGCAAATGAAAGGTCTAAATAATGGCAAATGAACAAAATGGCGGTTTTAAATTACCCGGTTTATCTGTAGGGCAATTGATTAACCTGTGTGTAGGTATAATTGGTATACAATTTGCCTGGAGTATGCAAATAGCTTTATCTTCAAGGGTGCTTGAACCACTTGGAGCAGACCCATTTATATTTGGCCTAATATGGTGTGCTGGGCCCGTTACCGGCTTAATGGTTCAGCCGATTGTAGGTGCTTTATCAGATAGAACATGGACTAAAATTGGAAGGAGAAGGCCTTTCTTGCTTGTAGGCGCATTTCTTGGCGGTGTAGCTTTATTATTCTTTCCATTTGCGCCAACACTACTTATTGCTGCTCTAATGATCTGGATCATTGACGCATGTGTCAATATTTCCCAGGGGCCTTATAGAGCCTTAGTGCCTGACATTACACCACCAGAGCAGCATGCTGTTGCTAACTCTTACCTTAATTTTGCATTTGGAGCTGGCTCTGTAATTGCTTTAGGAGTTGCACCCCTTTTAAATGCATTTAATATTGAAATGACAGTTACTCAACAATATATAATGGCAGCTTTAGCTCTGATTTTGTTTATTTGTTATACCTCATTAACTATTAAAGAATATGCAAAATCTGCTGAATTTCAAGAAAAAAAGAAAAAAGAATCAATTTTAGATTCATATAAAAAGTTCTTAAAATGCAGTAAAGAAATACATAAAATTTGCGGAGTTCAATTCCTTACATGGATGGGCATTATGTGTATGTTTATCTATTTAACGCAATATACTGTCCACTATGTTTATAAATTACCTGATATGTCTACCCCTGCTTATAAAACAATTAAAGAAGATTATAATAGTCTTGAAAAGCTTTTAGATAACATTAAAGTTAATAGCAAAACTATAACAAGTGCAAATTTAAAGCTTAATGAAATTCTGGCTAATATTGATAACACTGAAGTAGATACTGCTGCAATAGATCAGATTACACAAAAAAGCATTTCTAGTTTAAATGAACTTGATCAAATTAGCCTTACAGAAACAGTTAAACATGATCTTGAAAGATACAAACTTCTTAATGACAGTATTGATGAGATTTTATTAGGAATTGCTTCAGATAAAAAAGAGTTTGAAAAAACATATTCTAGAGATCTAAAAGCAATAATTAAAAACTCTGAAACTGTTCAAGAAAAAATTAAAAATGCTAATAAACTCTGTAAAATTGTTCGCACCAACTATAAAGAATTGCTTAAATATAAAGAATTACTCGAATATAAAATGATGCTGATCCAATATAATGTTTTAACTAATCCAAAAGCCTTTAAAAATGTTGAGTATCTGGAAAAAAATAAAACTTTAACTAAAGAAATTGACAAACTTGAAACGGTTAACGCCAGTATACTTAAAGTTTATAATAAAAATAAGCTCTCTAATTCAAAAAAAGACATTGAATCAAAAGAAAAATATAATATTGATACCATCAAAACACTGCCCGGAACTATTGTTAAATTTTATCAACAAAATAATATGTCTAAAATGCACATAACAGAACTTGATGCCACTAATACAACCCAATGGGCACTTGTAGCATTCAATCTAATACCACTATTTTTATCTATACCTCTAGGTTATATGTGTAACAAATTAGGCAAAAAGCCAATATATTCTGTTTCTTTAGGCTTTATTGCTATAGCTTTTGCCTTTGCTCCATTTATACATACATCTTCAGGAGTAATAATTATGATGGCCTGTGCTGGTGTAGCCTGGGCAACAATATTATCTATACCTTTTGCATTCCTTTGTGATTACATGCCGGAGGGAGAAGAAGGCTCTATAATGGGCATATTCAATATGTTTATAGCTGGTCCTCAGTTAATATCTGCAACAATAGTAGGGTGGGTAATCAGAAGTTCACCTATAGTAAATGATCTAGGACAAACACATAACTGGTCTATAGCCTTTTTAGTAGCTTCTGTTTCTGTATTTTTTGCTATAGTTGCCCTGCAATTTGTTAATGAAACTAAAAAAGGATTAACTACTACCTCTGCTGCTGGTGGGCATTAGATTAATGTCTAAAATATAAGATTGTCAACTATGAATAATAAACAACATTTATTCAAAGCTATTGTTACTTTTATTACAATAAGCCTGGTTTTGATAGGAATCCTTGTATTTATTTTGTTTTACCTGAAAAATAAACCAGATATTTCATATGCAAAGAATACAAATGTAGAAAATATCATACTGATTCCTTTTGATAAAAACAGCATCGACAAACTTGAAATTATCACTAAAAAAAATAACTACAAAAGACAAATACTCGCTGAGGTTTCTGAAGAATTAATTAAGGTTGGGGCTAAATCAGTTCTTTTAAATTACAGATTTATTGACCACAAAAAAGGTTATGAAAAGGAAGATAAATATTTTATTGATGTAGTTACTAAACATAAAAACATTTACCTGCCAATGATCTTTTATAATTCAAAAAATTTAACTGCTTCCCCTAAAAATAAGTTAATTGAAAAATTTTCTATCCAGCTTGAAGATCAAACAAATAACCAGCTTACACTTACAGAGTTTAATAGCTACCAGCCAATACTTAAAGAACTCATAATCGGTAGTGAAAGTATTGCTATGTCAAATCATGACCCTGTCATTAATAATATATTTGTATACCAAGGCCTATTATACAAATATAATAATAATGTTTACCCTCATATTACACTAAAAATGGCTATTGATAATATTGCTAAGGTAGATAATCATTCTTTAAATAAACTTATTATTAATAAACATAGACAATTACTAGTGGGTAATAAAAATATACCTATAGACAAAAACGCTAAATTAAAGATTAAGTGGTATGGCCCAAGCCAAACATATAAATATATTCCTATTTGGAAGATTTATAATTCAATAGAGATGATTAAATACAATAATCATCCTGAAATATTTTTGGAAAAAACTTTTAAAGACAAGGTTGTTATAATTGGAGATACAACTAATGACATTCAAAACTACAGAAAAACACCGGTAGATGATAAACTTTATACTATAGAATATCTCGCTACAATTTATAATAATCTTGTAAATGAATACTAAAAGCAAGCTATAATAAATATTGCTCAATGATTATAGTGATATTAGCTTCAAAGCTAGTAAAATCTCCTGCTCCTTTTTCTGTAATCTTTATAAAGACTTGTGCATAAGTGTATATATTCTCAAAAAAGCTAAGGTAGTAGAGAAATAGTGCCGGGCTCAAAAAACCTGCATAGCGGGCCTTTTGAGCCCTTCCCTCATTGGCCACTGTTCTCTGATATTGTATAAAACATTAGTTATGCAGAGGTCTCTTATATACTGATCTTTGAAAGTAATTTATAGATTCCAGATTATAGAGGCAGAGTGTTTTTTCCTGCTGTGCAGACAAAAACACCCTATAATAATTTAAAACCATATATCGTTTACTTCCGTGGATTGATATAATTTCAGTGTAATGCAGTATTACATATGTTAAATGCTTACTAAATAAATAAATTAATAAATATAACCCTTAAAACAGACATAATAAAAAGAAAATAAAACATTAAAATTTCTTAACTAAATAATTTTGAAGCAACTTGTCTTCTAAAGCTTTGATTATGCAATATAAAAAGGACCTGGCCATTGAAGAACAAATGTTTTTCAAACATAATTAACTAAAATTGTTAAGCTAATATACCAGGCATGTTGATTTTTTTGTTCTTTTTGTGTTTGATATAGTCTTAGTTTATGTATGTTGGCTTATATATAATTAAGAGAGGAAAATAAATAAGTGGAACAACAGCAAAAGAAATCACGTAGAGGTAAATCAGAAAACCCAAAAAATGATTTTAACAGGGATGCAGCACCTCAATCTGAATGGAAAGAAAAGGTAATCCAGATTCGCAGGGTTACAAAAGTTGTTAAAGGTGGTAAAAAGCTTAGTTTCAGATCTGTTGTAGTTGTTGGCAACGGTAAAGGACAGGTTGGAATAGGCCTTGGTAAATCCAATGAAGTTATTGGAGCTATACAAAAAGGTGTTGCTGCCGCTAAGAAAAATCTTGTTGATGTACCTATTTTTAAAACTTCTATACCTCATATGATTATTGGCAGAGCCAATAGTGGAAAAGTTATTTTAAAACCTGCTGCCGAAGGTACCGGTATTATTGCAGGTGGTGCAGCTCGTTCAATATTAGAATTAGCTGGTATTGGAAATATTTTATGTAAATCTCTAGGTTCAGACTCGCCATTGAATGTAGCAAGAGCTACAATTGACGCTCTTAGAAGATTGCGTCGTTTTTCAGAAGTTGCTGAAATTAGAGGTTTGTCACTTAAAGAAATGTTAAATTAAGGCTAAGGACAAAAGATATGTCTGAAGAAGTAAAAAAAATTAAGATAACACTACAAAGAAGTCTCATTGGTAGACCAGAAAAACAGAGAAAAATAGTTCGTGCTCTTGGTATTAAAAAACTCAATCAAACCGTTGAGCATTATGATACTCCAATTATCAGGGGTATGGTTAATAAAATCACTCATTTAGTAGCTGTAGAATAAACAAATTGGTGAACTAAAATGGAAAAGATATCATTAACATCTTTAAAACCTGCTGATGGCTCAACTAAAAATGTCAGAAGAAAAGGAAGAGGTATCAGTTCTGGAGCTGGTAAAACTTCCGGACGAGGTCACAGAGGTGAAGGACAACGTTCCGGCAATAAAAACAAAAAGGGTTTTGAAGGCGGACAAACTCCTGCTTTCAGAAGATTACCTAAATTAAAAGGGTTTGAACTCATTAACCCTATTAAAAATTATGCTGTTAACGTTAGAGATTTAAATAAATTAGAAAATGAAGAGATCGATATGGATCTCTTAAAAGAGAAGGGTATTATTCCTAATTATGCTGAAGGGCTGAGAATTTTAGGCCAGGGAGAAATAGATAAAGCTAAAAAAGTTAAAGCTACATATTTTACCCCTAAAGCGAAAGAAAAGATTGAAGCTGCAGGCGGATCTGTAGAGGTTGTATAAAAATGCCTAAAATGAAAATGCCAGGCCCAGAAGAGTTAGGTAATCTTTCCAGCGTCTTCAAGGCTTCTGGGTTGAAACAAAAACTTATTTTTACTCTTCTTATGTTATTATTATTCCGCTTTGGAGCTCAAATACCACTATATGGTATTGATGCAGAAAGATTTATGGCTCTTGCTGGCGGTAACAATATTATTGGATTTTTAGACCTGTTTTCTGGTGGAGCATTAGGGAAAATATCTATTTTTGCTCTTGGTATCGGCCCCTATATTACTGCAAGTATTATTATGCAGTTACTTACAGCTGTTATACCAAAACTTGAAGAACTTCAAAAAGAAGAAGGCGAGGCTGGCAGAAGACAGATTGCACAGTATACAAGATATTTTACGGTTGTACTGGCAATATTCCAGTCAGTTGTTTTAATGTCTTTAATAAATAGAAGCTCTGCATATACACCAGGAATTAATCCTCTCTTGTTTAATCTTGGTGCACTTGTTGCACTGGTAAGTGGTGCTATTCTTGTAATGTATATTGGTGAACTTATTACTGAAAAGGGCGTCGGCAATGGGGGCTCTTTATTGATCTTCTTTGGTATTATTGCAGGAATACCTGTCTATGCCAAAAAGACATGGGAACTTGTTGCTAATGACCCCGGTAAACAATTTGCACTGGTTATCTTATTGCTGATTTTCTTTGCTACTATTGTTCTCGTTGTCATAATGCAGGAAGCAGTGAGAAAAATAATTATTGTTAATGCCAAAAGGCAGGTAGGTAATAAGGTTTATGGTGGCGGAAATACTCATATTCCATTTAAAATTAATCCCGGTGGAGTTATGCCTATAATTTTTGCTGTAGCTATTTTACTGCTACCAGCAACTGTTTTAGGTGTATTGCAAGAGGTAAGTATGAAAGCACCTCCGGCCGTTCAAGTTGTTGTGGACTTCTTTAACAGTATATTTACCCCCGGATCTTTTTCTTATAATGGTATCTACTTTGCTTTAATTGTATTTTTAACATTCTTTTATGCATCAATTATGCCTAATATGCAACCAAAAGAAATTGCTACTAACCTCAAAAAATATGGAAGCGCTATACCGGGCGTAAAACCAGGAAAACCTACAGCAGAATTATTAGATAGAATATTAGGCAGGGTTACCTTTATAGGTGCTATGGGCCTGGGAATAGTAGCGCTTATCCCATCAATGGCCTGCACTTTTACAGAAATAACCACATTACAGGGTATCGGTGCAACAGCATTAATCATTATTGTTGGTGTTGCTCTGGATACCGTTAATCAGATAAGAACACATATGCTTGCACGACAATATGAAGGATTTTTAAGACAATGATAGATAAACAGGTTCAGGTAATTTTTCTAGGTGCACCAGGCAGTGGCAAGGGCACTCAGGCAGATATTTTGTCTGAAGAATTGAATATACCTCACGTTGATACTGGCAGCATGTTAAGATCTGCTGTCGCTGAAGGTACTGAATATGGCAAAATCGCTGAAGGATTTATGGAACAAGGACAATTAGTTCCACCTGAAATTGTTATTGGCATTATTAAAGAAAGACTTCAAAAATCTGATTGCACTAAAGGGTTCATTCTGGATGGATTCCCAAGAAATACTATTCAGGCTGAAGGGCTTGATAGTATTCTAAAAGAAATACAGAAAGAAATCACCTGTGTACTCAATGTTGAGGTAGATGAAAGTATTCTTACAGACCGTCTTGTTTACAGACGTACCTGTGGTAATTGCGGTGCTAAATATAACTTAAAATCTTCACCTCCTAAAGATGAAACTATATGCGATAAATGCGGCGGTGAATTAACTCAAAGGTCAGACGATAACCTGGAAAACACTAAACGCAGATTTAAAACTTATAAAAATGAAACTGAACCTTTAATAGAATATTATAGTAGTAAAGGACTCTTGAAAAATATTAATGGTAACAATTCAATAGATAAAATATTCGAGGAGATTTTAAACGCTATAAAATGATTGTAGTAAAGTCAAAGTATGAACTCAGTTTGATGCGCGTAGCTGGAAGCATCGTAGCTGAGGTGCTATCAGAATTAAGAGAAATGGCAAAACCCGGTGTAACAACCTGGGAACTTGATGAAAAAGCTGAAAAAATTATTAAAAGTAGAAATGCTGTTCCAACATTTAAAGGATACCTTGGGTTTCCTGCATCAATTTGTGCTTCAATTAATGAACAGGTCGTTCACGGTATTCCCTCAAAAGATGTTATCCTGAAAGATGGAGATATAATAAGCATTGATGTTGGTGCTACTTACAGAGAACTTGTTGGTGACTCTGCTATAACTGTTCCCGTGGGTGAAATATCTGAAGAGAAAAAACTATTACTAAAAGCTACTGAAGAAGCCCTTTATGCTGGCATTGAAGCATCAATGGCAGCGGTTAATCTTATTGATGTCTCGGGCGCAATAGAAGATATAGCCGTAAAATATGGATTTGGAATTGTAAGAAATTACGGTGGCCATGGCGTAGGAAGAAAAATGCATGAGGAACCATTTATACATAATTGGAGGAACCCTATAGCCTTTAACCCTAAACTAAAACGTGGCATGACGTTTTGCCTTGAGCCTATGTTCAACTTAGGTGTTGATGATGTTAATGTCCTTTCAGATAATTGGACCGTTGTTACAGCAGATCAAAAAGCTTCTGCTCATTTTGAACATGCTATAGCTATTACTAAAAACGGACCAGAGATTCTTACTAAATTATAATAAACTATTTCGGGGAGTATATTTTAAATGAAAAAACTTGTTATTTTATCCTTTTTACTGGTTGCAGTAATAGGTTGCACAAACAATACACAAGAAGATAAATCTTCTTTCAGCTATCAAAAGCTTATTAAAGAATATAAAGAAGATTTTAGCCATAAGTTCAAACCAGAAAGCCCAATTACTTATTACCATATTGCCAGTACACATTTAAAAAATCTTAATAGTGTTGAACAAAAACACCGCCAAAATGCTTTAAAAGCAATTATAGATAATTATGAAAAAGCCATAAAAATTGATCCAGACTTTCACCCGGCTTATTATGGGCTTGGTATAGCTTATCTGGAAAGTAAAAATTTAAAACAGGCCAGCATACTGTTTGAAGAAGCTCTTAAAAAAAGCCCTGAAGTAATTGATTATCATCTGGCACTTGGTTATTGCTGCGAAGAACTTAATAAAGATGATTGTGCATATCAGGAATATTCTAAAGTAATTGAAATTGATCCTACAAACAAAGATGCCCTCATTCATTTAGGTCATATTCACCTCGACAAGAAAGATTATGACAAAGCACATAATATCTATAAAGCTGTTCTTCAAAAGGATCCTGGCAATTTAATTGCAAAAAAAGCTCTGGAGTCCTGTAAAACTGCTTCTAAAAAACTCTCTAAAGCCTCTAATAAAAATATTAGTAGCAAAAGTAAAGTTTCAGAATCTGAAATAAAAGAAGAAGAAGTCAAAGAAGAACCTGAAATAACTGAAATTAATGAAACTTCTGAAGTAAATAATTCTGAAAATATTCAAGAAGATAATAATAATTCAAATATAAGTAATGAAGAAAACTAATATAAGCTTTTTAAATGCTGATAAAATAGATACTAGTTTTCTTGCAGAATTTAAAACCTGTTTTAAGGTTTTATTAAATGAGCTTTTTAATAAAACCAGTGATTCTTTATGGTCATTCAACTACTCTGTTCAGCTTTTTAATCGCTTTATTTTTATTTATTACTTAATTTTTTTTGACTGTAAAAATATAAATACTTCACCTGATGAAATAATTTATGATTCTTATGTAAAAAGCACTAATATTAATGAGTTTTTACTAAATATCAAAAACTCTAAGTTCTTTTTTAATAAGCTAAATAACGAATTATTTGTTCCTAACAAGCTAGATACAAGATATAATTTATTGTTTTCAGAACCTTTTATGAAAATACTATTATCCCTGCTAAATAGCCCACATTATGTTGTTTCAAACTTACAACCAGAAACGATTTGCTTTATTTATGAAGATCTTTCATCTCTAATACCTGCTGATAACAATAATAGAAATAATAAAGGTATATTCTATACTCAAAAAGCAGAAATTGAATTAATGTGCAAGCTTGCTCTAGCTGAAAATATTTCTAATCAATTAAATAATAATTACAAAAGAATATTACATCAAATGGTTTTTTCTTTAGGCACCCCCTGTGAAAATTCTATTATAAAAGAAATTAATGATTTAACCCTATGGAAAGAAATATTAAATCATTTAAACAAAATTAAAATTGTTGACCCTGCCTGTGGAGGCGGATTGTTCTTAATTTATTTCTTAAAATTAATTGATTCATTAATAAAAAATGGATGCAAATGTATTGATATCCCATACGATCAGTTTGAAATAAGATATAATATTGCTAAAAATAACTTGGCATCAGTAGACATAATGGAATGGGCCTGTAATACCACTAAACTCAACCTTTATCTTTTAATTATTAGTTCTGAAAGTGGTAATTATGATCCTAACAGACTACTTAACCTTAATTTAATCGATAATATTAAAACTGGAGATAGTTTATTTGTATCTAAAAGGTCTAATAATAGTTTTAGCTGGAAAAATGATTTCTCAAATATACTTAAAAATAATAACGGATTTGATATAGTTATTTCAAATCCTCCTTATGTAAGACAGGAAAATATTGTTGAGCCTCTAAATATTACTAACAAAAAGGCTTTTAAAGATAAAAAATCTTATAAAAATGCTCTTGTTGATGAATTGCATACTATTCATTCTGATTTCTTTTGTAATTATAATAGAAAACCCCTCATTAAAATAAATTATAAAAGCGATTTATACATCTATTTCTTTTTTATAGGGTTATCACTTCTTAATAAAACTGGTACACTCTGTTTTATAACTTCTAATTCATGGCTTGATGTAGATTTTGGCAAAGAATTACAATTATTTTTACTAAAAAAATACAGTGTTAAAGCTTTAATTGATAATAATCATATAAGAAGTTTTGGGCAGGCAGATATTAATACTGTTATAAGTTTAATCTCTCTCCCGAATGACATAGATAACCCTGATAATGATAATCAAATTAGACTTATAACTCTAAATATACCGTTTGAATCGGCACCCCCTGAACTCTTTACCAACTCAGAACCTAATACTACTAAAAACCAGCAGGATTTTAGAATAATTTTTAAAAGCCAGAAACAACTTCTCGATGAAGCTTATGCTAATATTTCTCCAACTAACCCCGGGGCTATTAAATGTTTAAAGCTTGGTGGCAGATATTTAAGAGCACCAGATATTTATTCTGTTTTAATAAAAAAAGCTGACAACAAACTAATTCACTTAGAGCAGATAGCTAGTGTAAATTTTGGAATAAAAAGTGGTGCTAATAATTTCTTTTATTTGAATAATGATACTATTAATACCTGGAATATAGAAAGTGAATTCTTAAAACCATTCTTATTTTCTTTAAAAGAAGTTGAAAAATATGAAGTTGACAAAAACAATCTTAAAAAGTTTTTATTTGTTTGCAATAATACCAAAGCAGAATTAAATCTAAACAACAAAGTAAACGCTTTAAGATATATTGAGTGGGGAGAATCTCAAAAATATGATAAAAGACCCTCAGTAATAAAAAGAAAACAATGGTATACATTACCATCTCAGGATAATATACATTTTGTTTCAAACAGGTTTTTAGGTGAAAGATTTGGGTTTCCATGGGTTGAAGATATACCTGTCTGCGATGTTTTCTTTGTCGGAAAATTTAAATATAAAAATCCGCTTTTAGCTGTTGCCCTTTTGAATTCAACAATTTCATACTTATCAGCTGAAATACTGGCCAGAAAAACGTATGGTATTGGTGTTGCATATCTATACGGGCCTGAGCTTTCACAACTTGACCTTATCAAACCTGATATTTTTAATACAGATCAACAAACTGAAATTATTAATATTTTTAATTCAATGAAAAATAGAAGACTTTTTAAAATTCACGAGGAATTAAAACAAAATGACCGTCAACAACTTGATCAAATAATTTTTAATTCCATAGGTTTCACAGATATTCAAAGAGATGAATTGTATTACTCTTTAATAAAAATGGTTGAAAATAGATTGTCAAAAGCAAATAGCATCAACAATATGTGAATTTTATAGCAGGGTAACAATCGTTAATACATATGTATTATATAATTTCACAACTTTTTGCTATAATAAAAATTAATGGAGAGGTGCCAGAGTTTGGTCTATCGGCGTCGCCTCGAAAGCGAATGGGCTTCACGGCCACAAGGGTTCGAATCCCTTCCTCTCCGGTTTTTAATCTTTAGGGCCAGGGCAATGGCTTTTATGCCAGGGGAAAAGCCCATTTGTTAGGCTATTATCCCAGGGGGTAGAATTACTGAGATTAAAATTTAGCCATTTTTATCAAATTTAATTGGCTATTTGGAGCAAAAATCTCCTTTTGACATTTTCGAGTGGCTTTTGCAACTTTTGATTGTTACATATAAAACTGATTGTATAAGAACAACAAACCTATTAAGATTCCGTCAATAAAACAACTGTCATAACCTTAACTTTAGTTTATATCTTTAATAGGTTTCTCTGTTCCTGCCAGTCAAGAGTTTTGAGCTGAAGTAATTTATGAATCGTTAAATCTCTGGGTTGAGTACCATTTAAAATTGCTTCTATAATGTCTGGTGCTATAAATCTTAAGTCAAGAATATAGTTAACATATGTTTTGCCAAATTCTTTCTCTGTTTTTAGTATATCTGTAGTACTTTTAACTTCACCTAACATCAATAGATTATTCCAATAATAACTTTTTGCTACAACTTTGAGCAGTTGAGGGTTGATATTTGCTTCCTGGTTTTCTGAATCTGAGATTATTAAGACACTGCCATTTTTTGCTGTTGCTGAAATTCTAATATTTTTTGTTATAAGGATTGGTGTCTCTGTATCAGTGCCAATTTCTTCTGGATAAGGATTATTGTAAGCTACAGATTCTAATAGACTTACCAACTGATTCCTACAGAAAATGATCTCCACTTTATCATTGTAAAAGAATTACTTTACTTAATATTGTTCTTATTAATATCTGCTTACAGCTATTTTTTGACTCTCCTAAAAACTGGTTCATAGCTTCTAATAAGTCTTTCTGTTTATGAAGGTCAAAATGATCTATATATTGTTGAATGTTTTTTCTATTAGACAAGAAGTTCTTTATTTCATTTTTATAAAAATAGTAAAACCGAAAATATAGCAACTTAATTTGCAATTGTTTATGGTAAGTTTTTTATATTCTAAAAATATAAGGGGTAGTATTTACTAGGAATGATTACTAATGGAAAAGATTACATTTGAATGTGAAGTTATAACACCGATGTTTTTAGCCGGTGCGAACGGAAGAACGCCAGAATTGAGACCGCCATCGATCAAAGGGGCAATGCGGTTCTGGTGGCGAGCGATAAATGCCAACCTGGTAGAAAACAAAAATGGTAAATGTGATTATACAAAACTGATTGAGGAAGAAGCTAAAATATTTGGCTCAAGTGATGAAAAAGTCGGCAAAAGTAAGTTTTCAATCAGGATAATGTCAACTATTCTAAATTACAAGGATTATTCTCCAGTTCCACACAGTACAAAAACATTTAAATTTGCCGGCATCAACCCTAATCAAACCTTTCAAATTATCCTTAAACCCAATGAAAAACAATTTAGAAATATTTTAGAAATAACTTTATTGCTAGGTAGTTTAGGAAAAAGAAGCCGTAGAGGTTTTGGTAGTGTAAAAATAAACAAAATTAATAGTATTATTTATAACTCACCAAGTTCTTTACAAGAACTTATAAACCTATTAAATAAAATCCATAACAATTTTAAAATCAATAGTAATAAAATAGATCTGATAAAACCTAATTCTGCTGATTATCCGTATATAAAGGAAATACAACTTGGCAAAAGCTACTCTTCCTCTGAAGAACTTTTAAAAGGTATTGGACAAACCACACATGACAAAAATCAAAGATCTAAAACTCATTTAGGATCTGCTAATCCAAGGCAATCGTCTCCAATTTATATTTCCACTCTTAAAATTACAGATAATGATTTTAGACCTCTTATTACAACATTAAATACTGCTCTGGAGAATGGTCATAGTCTTTCCACACAACAAATTC
>JBFMGH010000560.1:6029-11089 GCA_040752795.1 Cyanobacteriota bacterium | reverse complement strand
AAATGAAAAAATGGCTATTGTGTTTTAATATAGTGCTTTTACTTGTTTTCTCAAGTGGCCTGCCTGTATTATCTTCTGATCAGGACAGTCTTGTAAAACCTATCAAGGTTTTTGATCTTCCTAATGGCCAAAAAGTTATTATAAAAGAAGTACATACAAACCCTATAGTTGCTATTGACACCTGGGTCAGAACCGGATCAGTTAACGAAGACCCTACTAACAATGGAGTCGCCCATTTCTTAGAACATTTGTTATTTAAAGGAACTCCCGACCATCCTACTGGTGAAATTGACAAACTTCTGGAATCTAAAGGGGCTGTTTTCAATGCAGCTACCAGCAAAGACTATACTCACTTTTATATTACTATTGCCAGTAACAATATCGATCAAGCCATAAATCTTCATTCAGACATGCTATTGAACGCTGCTATACCCCCTGAAGAACTTGAAAAAGAACGCAAAATAGTTGTTGAAGAAATCAATAGAGCCGAAGACAACCCTGACAGACAGGTTTTTTACGCTTTAAATGAACAGCTATTTAAAATGCACCCCTATAAATATGATACATTAGGCACAAAAGATATTATTCAAAACATTCCTAGAGAAAAAATAATTGATTTTTACAAAAAATGGTACATTCCAAAAAATATGACCACTATAATAGTTGGAGATATAAACACAGAGGAAGTACTTGAACTAATACAAAAGTATTTCGGCAAAGAAGAAGCTAAGCGACTCGAACTACCTGATTATCCAGAAGAGGCCCCTCTTGAAAAAAATTCTCAAATAGTTGAAAAAGGCGACTATAAACAAGCATATTTGCAAATGGGCTTTCATGCTCCTTCTTTATCTGAAGCAGAAAAAACTTATGGCCTGGATGTAGCTGCTTTAATCATTGGTCAAGGTAGAGCTTCTCGTTTATATAAACGTCTTAAGCTTGATGAAAATCTTGTTAACAGTTTATATGTTTCTAACTACCCGATGAGAGATGAAGGTATGTTTGTATTTGACTTTAACCTTCAACCAGAAAATATTGAAAAAGTTCAAACCATTACTCTGGAAGAAATTAATAAATTAAAAACAACTCCTGTTACAGATGAAGAACTCACAAGAGCCAAAAATCAAGTTGCCAGAGATCATATTTATAATAATGAATCAGTTGGAGATGTAGCTACCTCAATAGGTTATAATGTTACCGTAGGTACATTAGATGAATATGTCTACTATGTTGAAAAAATCAATTCAGTAACCCAGGAAGATATTATGAATGCGGCAAAAAAATATTTAGATACTAACAAAATGGCCGTTTCTATACTATTACCAGAAAAAAATGAAAAAGTTGCTGATGAGAACAATAATTCTACAGAAATATTAAAACCTGTTGAAACAACTTCTTTGACTAAAGAAAATGAAGTAATTAAAAAAGTTTTACCTAATGGAATAACACTTTTAATAAAATCAAACCCGGCCAACGATGTTGTAGCAACTAAGGTTTATATAAAAGATGGAAAACTGCTTCAAGACAAAGCAGCTTTAGCTTCTCTAACTACAAATTTATTAATGAAAGGAACTACTTCCAGATCTGCTGAAGATATAGCTCGTGAAACTGAAGCACTTGGCATAGATCTAGGTGCAGCTACTTATGATGATTATATTCAAATATCAAGCAAATCAACTAAAAATGATTTTACTGAAGCATTTATGGTTATTACTGATATTTTAAAAAATCCTACTTTTGACCAGAGTGAAATAGACAAGGCAAAAGAATCAATGATAAACGCTGTTAAAGCTGTTGAAGATGAGCCATTATCTTATTCTTTTGAAAAAATGTTCGAAAAAATGTATAAAGGGCACCCATATGGCCAGGTTGGTACTGTTGCATTAAAAGAAATTCCTAATATAACAAGAGAAGAAATTATTGATTTTCACAAAAAATATTTTATTCCTGAAAATATGGTCATTTCAGTAGTTGGAAATATTCCTGAAGAAATAGCAGAAAGATACGTTCGACAGGCATGGGCTGATAGCAAAAGTAACGATGCGGTAATTACATCGAAAAAAGTTAA
Source organism: Cyanobacteriota bacterium (assembly GCA_040752795.1). Taxonomy (GTDB): domain Bacteria; phylum Cyanobacteriota; class Vampirovibrionia; order JBFMGH01; family JBFMGH01; genus JBFMGH01. The sequence continues at coordinate 9,024 of JBFMGH010000560.1, read as the reverse complement.
ACCACTTAACAAAAATATTATTATAAAAACCCCTAAAGCCACTGAAGCCGCCTTAATATCAATGGGCTGGCTTGCCCCAAGCTTTAATACCAAAGAGTATCCTGCTTTAAAAATCTTAAACTCTCTTTTAAGTGGAGGGCTTAGTGCAAGGCTAACAAAAAATATTAGAGAGAAGAAAGGTTTAGCATATAATGTTGGCTCTTTCTATCCTTCAAGAAAAGAGGATAGTGCTTTTGTTTTATACCTAGGCACAGACCCCAAAAATATAAATACGGCGATAGATTGCTTTAAAAAAGAAATTGAAACCCTTCAAAATGAACTTATTACTGAAGAAGAACTGGCAGATACAAAAAATAAAATCAATGGTCAATATGCGTTATCACATGAAACAAATGGTCAGCAGGCTTTTTATCTTGGCTGGTTTGAGTCATCAGGCCTGGGATATGAGTTGGATAAAAATTACCCGGACTTAATTAATAGTGTTACAGCCGAAGATATAAAGAAAGTAGCAAAAGAAGTATTCAGCAAGCCATATATAATTTCTGTTGTAGCACCTCAAGAAGCTATAGACAATATGAAGGAGTAAACCATGGCAGCTACCAGCATTAAGATACCTGCTTCTACAGCCAATGTGGGCCCGGGTTATGATGTTTTAGGTATCGCTCTGAGCCTTTATAATACAATTACTATTGAAGAATCAGATACCACAGAAGTTATAATAACCGGAGCTAAATCAGATAATAGTTTACCCGCAGATAAAAATAATCTAGTATACCAGGCTATAGAAACATTTTATAATAATCTTAATCGAAAATGCCCGGATTTTAAAATTACCATTGACTGTCAGATACCTCTGGCATCAGGATTAGGAAGCAGTTCCACTGCTATTGCCGGGGGGCTGGCCATTGCTAACAAATTTGAAAATGAACCTTTTGATACCGATACATTATTAAAACTTGCCTGGAAACTTGAAGGGCATCCTGATAATGTTGCCCCTGCTATATTAGGAGGTTTTGTAATTTCTGCAATAACTGAAGAAAATGATCTTGTTTACAAAAAACTCTTATGGCCAGAAGAATGGCAAATTATTATATGCCACCCAGACTTTAAATTATCTACTAAAGAAGCCCGGGCTATTCTTCCTGCTGAAATACCTCTTAAAGATGCTATTTTTAATATAAGTTGCAGTTCTTTCCTTATTTCAGCAGTGTGCACAAAAGATGAAAAAGCTTTAAAATTAGCATTAAAAGATAAATTACATCAGCCGTATCGCTCAAAACTTGTTCCTGGGTTAACTCAAATATTTGAAGATCTTGAAAAATATAATATTTTAGGTGCAGTTATTAGTGGAGCAGGGCCTTCAATATGTATAATTAATAAAAATGAAGACCCTTCTATTATTAGTAATGCTGTTAAAACAATCTGGAACAGAAAAAACATTGATTGCGAGTTTTTCTTTCCTAAAGTAGAAAATAATGGAATTATTTATCTTTAAGAACAATAAATTGTTTAATCTTCTTCTTTTAGCTTTTCTAAAGCTTTATCAATATTACTAGGTGTATTAGCAGCAGTAAGAGTAACATCCAAATATTCTTCTTTACCGCTATCAATTAAACGCTTGGCTTTTTCAAGATAAATTTCTTTAACTTTAGCTATCAATTCTTCATTTTCTGGTGTTACCTTCCAACAGAATTCCCATAGTTGATGAGCAACTCCAACATAATAACTGAATGACATTTTTTTTGATGTATTTTCAATACTAAATAATACTTTATGAGAGAAATCTTCAAAAAAGTCAGGTGCATCACCATTAATAACATACTCCTGACCATTGATTGAAGTATATTTAATGTTATCGTACATAGCAATTCCTTTCATCTCTATCAATAATATTTTATATTATGAAAAGAATAATAAAAGCTTAAAATATAATTGTGCATATGATTATCATAAAATTACGTATTATTACGTATTGCAGCAAAAATGATTGTTTTAATAATTTTATAACACTTTGTAAACAAAAATTATTGTAAATATCGGCACTTAGCTGCTTTACAAGAGAGATTCAGGGAACATATGCCTGTTTTTGTATATTATTATTAAGTTTTAGCCTATTTCTCAAAAAAATTAGGCAATTTTAGCTAATAATTTTTTTTTATATAAATAAGTAAAAGTTTTGGACTCTCTTTAATCTCTATTAGAAAGGAATAATTTATGTAACTTCATAAAAAATTTAATATCTGGGATTATTGGGAACAATTGTAAGAATTTAATATTAGTTGTAGGAGGAGAATTTCATGGGTACTATTGGAAATTTAAATGTACAAGGTTCAGTTAACACAATGAATAATGGCTATATTGGCAACTACAATGCTAGTGGCAATGCAGCAATGCAAAACAATGGTCACGTACAAAATGCTTATATGACTGACCATACACAAACACAAAACAATGGCTCAATGGCTAACGTAAAATTATTCGGTGGCAACGGTGACGTTGTTAATTTTCAAAACAATGGTTCAGTAAACAACCTTGATGCTGAAGTATTTTCACCAGCTAACACCGGATTCATCAACATTGCTAACAACGGATTCATGAATAATGTTAAAATGTTTGACAACGTTCCAGTACCTCCACCACCAAGAGGCGGCGGTGACTTAATTACATTAAACAACGCTGGACACATCAACAATGTTAACGCTGGTACAGCTGGCGCTGGTCAAAACAACATATTCAACTCCGGAAGCATTAACAACTTATTTGCTTGGGGTAACACCAATATTTGGAACGCATAACTAGATTTTAAAATACAAAAGAAGGGGCGGTTTAACTGCCCCTTTTTGTATGCAAAATTTTTCATTCAATAAACAGATACATATCCTTCTGGTTAAACAAACCTGGCATATCATAACTCGAAAGATTTTTTCTGAGTGATTCCTTGAAAGTAATCTATAGATTCCAGAATATAGAGGCAGGGGGGTTTTTGGGGGGGGGG
>JBFMGH010000560.1:0-6019 GCA_040752795.1 Cyanobacteriota bacterium | reverse complement strand
CAAATAAAAATATAGACTCCACACAATTGCGGCTGGTTTTTTTGGCCTCCCCCCCCCCAAAAAACACCCTATAATAATTTAAAGCCATATATCGTTTACTTCCGTGGATTGGTATAGCTAACCTATTAACCAGGTTAATTCCGTGAATTTGTTATATTTACATAAAACCTGCTTCTAATGACATATTTTAAAAATACTGAATTTACACACTGTAAATTCAGATGATAGCCTCTCAGAAGAAGAGAGAGGATCCTACTGCCTCCTCACAGATTCCTGATTTGTGAATAATTCGAGTTAAGTTTAGCAGAAGCCCCGCACTACATTTGTATTGATTTGGCGTAACAATGCTTTACATTTACCAGAATTCTATATCAATGAATTTAACATTGAAATTAATACAGCTTGCTGATTAACATAGCTTTTAATCATTTTTTTAGAAGTTTCAATTTTATTTATTTGCTCAATAATTTTTCGAGAAAAATAAAGATCATCAATAGAATTAGCCAGTTGTTTTCTATAAATTAACTCAATGTATTCAAGAACTTTTTCAATTGAGATTTGTTCTGTTTTGGAGAAGTCCAACAATTTTTTTGCCACGTCAATTGAATCTAAAGGGTTTTTAGGCGGCAACAAAGATGCAATTTCTTGCAAATATTCAACCGGTTCAATAATCAATTCTTTTCTTCTTAACAGAGGAACAACCTGGCATCTTGAAACTATTGTACTTATCATATCATCAGTGTCTTTAGTGATAAAAATAAATAATACTCTTCCAAAAGGCTCTTCAACAGTTTTTAACAACAGATTGGCTGTTTCAGCAGGAAAAGAATAATAATTAAGGTAAGAAGCTACCCAATTATTTCTTCCATTAACACTTTCAGGAGGTTTAACTCTATCTTTATAATCAAGCCATAATGATTCATGTTCTTCGGGGGGCAATTTTTCATCTATAGCTCCTGTAAATATAATAACTTTATGATATTTTGAAGATCCAGATAAGTTTTTTCTTAATAGCCTTGCCTGATCAACTTTGATAGAATTCTTTGATCTTTTGGCTTTAGCAGTTCTGGCAGACCCATCAGAACCTTCATCACCTAAATCACCTCTTTGCGGAACAAAATCAACGGGGCTAATAGTCATCACAGCCGGGTGAGTATTTGATGAAATCCATTTACAATCCGTACAAGTATTACATGGCAAATTGTTAATTTTATTATTACAGTTTAAAATTTTAGCCAGTTCCATAGAAAAATGATATTGAACAATAGGCTGGCCCTTGGTAAACATATAAGCCTGGGCAAGTCTATTTTTATTTATTGCAGAAATAAAAAGTTTAGATGCAAAAGGCTGTTCAATTATTAATTGTTCTGGAAACATTCAACCTCACATAGTCATTAAAATTTCAAGGGCAAGTTCGGAATTTAATTGACCGGTTTTGATTTTATTTTCATATATTGTTAGCTGTTCTCTAAGATGAGATAACCTTTCATCACTAATATACTTCAGGTCTTTAATGATCATTTTTAACCTGTAAGGATTCATATTAAGGTCTTTATGTAATGTTGTAGACTTGTGTCCATATTTCAATGCCAGTTTAATGTGAAGATATTCTGTAATTAAGCTCTGAAGAGTTGCTATTACCCTTACCGGATGATCTTTATCTAATATTTTTTGCAATTCTACCAGAGCATCATGTCTTTGAGCAGATATCCATTTATTTGTCAGAGTAAAAACATTATCAATAGCAGAACAGAGTTCATTAACATCATCAACAGTAATTAAATTTCCTTCACCTTTATAAATAGTGAGTTTTTTTAACTCGGAATTAATTTTTCTAAGCTCAGTACCATTACATTCAACAAGTTTTCTGGCCGCATCAGAAGAGATTCTGACATTATAATCTTTTGCCGCCTCAATAACCCATTTTTCAATTTTTTCAGGATGAAATGGTGAAAAAGCTTCAAATTGTTGAATAACACCATATTTATCAATTGTTTTTGTTGTTTTCAGGTTTTTATCAATTTTTCTTTTTTGTCCACGTGGAAATATAACAACAAATAAAAGGTTCACTCTGTCTGGTAATTCAGGAATTAATTTAATAAGGTTATCAATTTCTTTTTCATCAAATTCATCTTTTTTAGATGGTTTTTCAAAGTCAAAATCATCTTGTTCCTGAGCTTTTTTTTTGACTTTTCGAGAAAATAAATTTAAATTATGAACCTCAATGAGTGTCTCGCCAAACCCCATCGGAATTGTACTGGCAGCTTCAACAATATCTCGAACACCTGAATTATCAAACAGTTTATGATTAAAGGCAACCCAATCAGGGTCTAATAATTTAGCTCTTAACCTTTTTACGGCTAACTCAATATTAAAATCTTCTTCACCCCAGTATAAATATGTTGGCATAATTACAAATCTTCAGTAAAATTACAATATATTAATAATAAAATAAAAGTAGCCAACAATAAATAATATGAGTAAAACTATTGCATTATTAACAGATTTCGGACCCAAAGATGGGTTTACCGGAACATTAAAAGGGGTCATTCATAATATTTACCCTGAAGCTATAACTATAGATATCAGTCATGATATAAAACCACAGGATATCAGATCAGCAAGCTGGATATTAAATAATTGTTATAGATTTTTTCCAAAAGAAACAATATTTGTTTGTGTTGTAGACCCTGGAGTAGGCAGCAAAAGAGAACATCTGCTTATTGTTCTTGATCATTATATTTTTATTGGACCAAATAATGGTTTTATATCTAAATTATTAGTAAAATCTGATCCACAAAAAATAATCCGTTTAGAAAATAAAGATTATTGGTTACCCAATGTCACACATACATTTCATGCCAGAGATATATATGCACCTGTAGCTGCTCATCTGGCCAATAAACCGAATATAATAAATTCTCTGGGCACTTCAATTACTGAAGATGAAATTCTATTGCTTAACTATAAATCCCCAAAAATAATCGATAAAAAGATAACAGGATGCATTGATTATATTGATCATTTTGGTAATTTGATAACAAACATACCTGATACCCTGTTAACTTCATCAAAAATTAAGATAGTAGTAAATGATAATTACATAACGACTATCAACAATTGTTATTCAGATGTAGAATCAGGAGAACTGGTTGCTTTAATCGGATCACACGGCTTTCTGGAAATATCTGTCAATTGTGGAAACGCACAAGAAAAAACTTTCACTAAAATAGAAGATCAAATTATAGTAATTTTGGATGATAATAAATAGAAAAGTATGATATATTATATTTTCAAGGGATATAATTCAAGGAAGTAAATAAATACCTATGAAAAAAACAATCCTACCAATGCTGGCAATAATATTTGCATTTATACAACCCTCTTCTGCGGAAGAGATTAGTAGGCTTGAAATACAAAATTTATTTAATAAAACACCCGGTAATGCATCCTATTTACCATTCTGGGAGAAAAAATATCTTAATAAAAGAGTAACATGGAAAGGGAGTATCTTTTCAATTCAGTACCAAAAGGACTTTAACAGAACCGAAATTACCCTAAAGGTCTTGCCTGCAACTATTATGTATGACACTGTTGTATATATTCCCGGTGATATAAGCGATAAATTCAAATTAAAAGAAGAAGTTTCATTCTCCGGAAATATTTCACGTGGTGTTGATATGCTTGGAGTTAAAGAAGTTCAGGTTAATATTGGCAACAACCTTAATGATCGTTTTGGAGATTATGTTTTTTCAGATAGCGGCATTGTCAATGTTAATTTCTTAAATGATTCAAAACAAGAACAACCCTTACCAGAAGAATAATAGATAATTTTATAAACCCTTTAAATTGAGAGTTTCAACGAAATGACATCTTGACCATTGTCCGGGAGTTCTTTCAATTAATTCTGGCTGTTCTAGTTTACATATATCTTGAAAATATCTGCATCTGGTTCTAAATTTACATCCAGATGGTGGCTTTTCAGGAGATGGCAAATCTCCTTCTAATAGGATTCTATTCGAACGGTCCAGCATTGGATCTGGTATAGGTATAGCACTTAACAATGCTTCTGTATATGGATGTTTAGGATTTTTATATAACACATCAGCATCAGCTAACTCTACTATTTCACCAAGATACATTACTGCAATTCTATCACTAACATATTGAACCACACTTAAATTGTGAGAAATAAACATATAAGTGAGTTTTAGTTCCCTTTTAAGATCTAAAAGTAGATTAATAATTTGAGCCTGAATACTAACATCGAGAGCACTCACTGGCTCATCTGCAATAATAAAAGTAGGATTTAAAGCTAAAGCCCTGGCAATACCAATTCTTTGTCGTTGCCCACCAGAAAATTCATGGGGATATCTTTCTGCCATATGACCAGAAATTCCTACCATGTCTAACAATTCATTCATTCTTTTTTGAATATCAACTTTTTCATTTAGTTTATGAATAATAAGAGGTTCTGAAACAATTTGTCTAACGGTCATTCTTGGGTCAAGGCTTGAATAAGGATTTTGAAAAATAATTTGCATTTTACGTCTTAAATAGTTCAAATGTTTTTTATCCGTATGACTTATATCATTACCTTCAAAAAAAATTCTGCCGCAGGTTGGCTGAAGAAGTCTTAATATACATCGACCTGCTGTAGACTTGCCACAACCAGATTCACCAACAAGCCCTAATGTTTCACCTTCACATATATCTAAATCTAAATTAGTTACAGCCTGAACATGACCAACAGTTTTGTTAAAAAAGCCTTTTTTTATTGGAAAATGCTTTGTCATATTTTTTATTGAAACTAGTTTTTTTGCTTCTTGCTGCATTTTTTTACCTGCATTATTCTGTTAAATTTATTATAAACTTTACCCACATAAAATAAAATTTAAATTTTACTAAACTGAATCTGCATAAGTATTCTTTTATTCTATTCCTTGAAAAATATTATAGCTTCCAGCAAATAACAGGGTGTTTTTATCAGCATAGATTGGTAAAACTAACGTTTTCTTCTTATGAATGCTGTAATCTAAAATTACAGTGTATAAATAAAACCTATTCTAAACACAACAGTAGAAACAGCTTCTATATAAATGTTTAAATTTTATGAATCATTCAGTTTATACTAATCCACTGAAGTAAACGATATATGGCATTAAATTATCCCAGGGTGTTTTTGGCTGCTGCGCAGCACCAAAAAACACCCTGCCTCTATATTCTGGAATCTATAAATTATTTTCAAGGATCAGTATAATAATAAAACAAAAAAAACCCTCAATTCTTTTGAGGGTGTCAGCGAAAGTTGTAAGATGCAGGGGGAACATAATTATTTCTTTAGAACATTTTTGGGAATCTTGGATGTTTTTTGACAAGGGGATATTGACACATAAAATATATAGTGTGATAAAAATTACACTCTGTGTTAGATAAACATACAAACCCAAAGTCAATATTTACACGTTAAATGCTTCGAGTTCTGTTTAAAATCTTATTTCATTTTCTCTCTAATCTCTCTCAAAAAAGTTACCAATATAAACTAAGAATAATTTAGCTAGTCAGAAATTCTAAATAATAGCAACCAAAGAATCATAACTTTATAAAAACAATTTACCATAGTTTCCGTGTTTTTCCTAGTAAATGGAGCTTATTAAAAAGATTTCTATTAGATAATTTTATTTTTATTATTAACAAAAAACACACTTTTTTTAAAAAAGAAAATAATTAGTATTTCTAAAGTATATAAACCATATTTAAAAATCGGCTAAATATTTTTACATAATAAAATTAACAAAAGTTTAACTCATTAGTACACATTTAAATATAGTACTTTAAGAATAAACTTTATCTACAGAACAAACAGGTAACGTATTATTGCAAAGTATAATTACATCAAGAAACTAGCCTACCTATTAATATCAATAATAACGTTACAAAAGACAATATTGCTGATTATACTTATCCTTGAAAGTAATCTATAGATTCCAGATTATAGAGGCAGGGTGTTTTTGCCTGC
>JBFMGH010000559.1:0-2875 GCA_040752795.1 Cyanobacteriota bacterium | reverse complement strand
TATTGATTAAATTTACTACATTGTGTTTTTTGTTGCGCAGCAACAAAAAACACCCTACATTCAATTCTCTGGAATCTATCATTACTTTCAAGGAATAGTATAATTAATAATAAATAAATATTTTTAAATATCAATAAAAGCTGAGTGTTTATTAATAAGAGTTTCGAAAAACAAAGTCATAAAAAGCTTGAATTAATAGTACAAGCTGCAAAAAGATACAGGTTTAACAAGTTCTGGAATAATTTTACCATTATAGTAAGTGGGTACAATATTAAATTTATTAATTTTACTACATGGAAGCAAATCATTTTCAAAACCAGCTTTAATTAAACGTTGTCCGTGAGTAGATTGTTTAAAAATATCCAGAACATTGCCGAAGGATTGATATGCTTTCATTGCAATGATAGAGCTATCAGAAAAATTAATTTTAAGATTTTTTTCCATAGAGAGATCTTTAATATTGGAACAAATAAGACCACCACAGGTAACGTCTTCAAGGCCACAAACATCCTCAGTGCCAGAGCAGGCTATAATAACATCTTTATCAAGAGCAATAAGTTTTAAAGTAACTGCAAAAGCATTTAAAAAACTGGCTATAAGAAGATTATTTGCCTCTTTAAAAATATTAAGTGTTTTGGTTCCATTGGTTGTAGCAAAGATTAAAGATTTGCCAAAAATTTTATTGACCTCATAATCTTTTGGAGAATTGCCAAGATGAAACCCTTCAGGTTTAAATCCATTTATTTCTCCGGCAAGTAGGTAATCAGATTTGTCATCCAGGGAATTGAAAAGCAATAAAGCCGACTCAATATTTTTTACCGGTATAATTTCTTTAACACCTTTTAGAACACTGATATCCTCATTGTTATAACCGTTAAAAGCATATGTTATAGTTGAGCAGGCACGCAATACATCAATTACTATTACAGTTTTATTTTTGATTTCATTACACCTTAATTCTTCAAGTGGTGAAAACAATAAATCAATGTGCATTTCTTTCCTCTTAATTAAAGTGTGATATATTATCTATTATTATATTTGAAAAGATAATTTATTAATATTTAAACTGCAGTGAATAATATTGATATAAAAAATAATTTTATAGATGACCCTTTTTATAGATGTTTACAGTGTTCTAAATGTCAGGGTTGTATATGTGAAAGAGTTTATATAATAAATATAGCTCTTGGTTATTTAGATAACTATTTATGTTTAAAATGCATATCAGAGAATCAGTCAGTAAAAGATTCAGAGATATTTGAAAATTTATGTGAATATATAAATTCAAGGCCATGTTTTAAGGCTGACTGGCAAAAAATTGATCCTAAAGGTTGCCCTAAATATCCCAGGTGTTATTGCGGTGAAATAACAGTAGAAGGAGTGAAATAAATTTGATTAATTCTGTAAAAAAAATTGATCTGAGAACAACAGGTTGCCCGATTAATTTTGTAAAATCAAAGTTGGAGCTTGATAAACTTAATTCTGGCGATATTCTTGAAATATGGATTGATGAAGGTGAGTCTGCAAAAAATGTGCCTGAGAGCTTAAGACTTGAAGGGCATGAAATTCTAGAATTAATTAAAAGTGAAAATTATTATATTGTTTTAGTAAAGAAAGCATAGTTTATGGAATTTAATGAAGAACAGATACTAAGATATAGTAGGAATATAGCGTTAAAAGAAATTGGCGGAAAAGGTCAGGAGAAGCTGCTTAATTCCAGTATTCTGGTTTGTGGTGCAGGAGGTCTTGGTTCGCCAGTTATAGCATATCTTGCAGCAGCAGGTGTTGGCAAAATAGGGATAGTTGATAGTGATATTATACATATATCAAATTTAAACAGGCAAATTATTCATTCAATGAAAAAACTTGAAGTTTCTAAAGTTGAATCAGCGAAAATGTTTATAAAGAATTTGAATCCTGATATTAAGGTTGATATTCATTATGAAAGAATTACAATAGATAATGTTGTAGGTATTATGTCAGGTTATGACATAATTATAGACTGTCTTGATACCTTACCATTAAAATTTTTAATGAATGATGCCTGTGTTGAAGCGAGTAAGCCATTGATTCATGCGGGAATAGTTGCATTGGGCGGTCAAACACTTACGGTTATACCTGGAAAAACGGCATGCCTGCGATGTGTTATCCCTGATACGCCGGGTTGTGGCACTGGGCCAACGTGTTCACAGGTTGGTGTTCTGGGGGCATGTGTTGGTGTTTTAGGTTCTATTCAGGCTGCTGAAGCTATTAAATATCTGCTAGGCTTGCCATTAAATACTAATAACCTGTTAATATATGATGGTTTATTAACAACCTTTAAAAATATCAAGGTTATAATAAATAAAAACTGCCCGGTGTGCTCAAAAGGAAAAATGCTCTCGCCAGAAGAATATCATATAACATTTGCTTGTAGGGATTAACAAACAAAATAATTGCTAATTCTGTATAACTGAATTAATTATTGATTACTTTTTAATATTTTTTATATAAAATTATACTGATCCTTGAAAGTAATTTATAGATTTCAGATTATAGAGGCCAGGTATTTTTGCCTGTTGCGCAGGTAAAAACACCCTAGAATAATTTAAAGCCATGTATCGTTTACTTCCGTGGATTGATATAACTATAAATAAAAGGGTTTTAAATGAAAGAAAAATTAACATTATTTGTATCATCACTGGCATTTAGAACAATATCTGAAGCTATTGAGTTCTGTAATCAAAATAGGGTTAATATTGAAATAGGAATGTTTGCCAGAGCAGATAATATTGACAATACAAATGATGAAGAATTAGCCCAAATTAAAGAATCGCTGGATAAAAATAACCTTAAAAACATTGCACTTCACGGGGCATGTTTTTCTCTTTGCCCA
>JBFMGH010000558.1:0-4063 GCA_040752795.1 Cyanobacteriota bacterium | reverse complement strand
AAGAGGATGGAACACTTGAAAAAATCCGCATCAAGTGGATGGAAGAATTCGTCTATAGCGGTAAAACACAACAGTAGGACTATTATAAATTGACTTACAATTTCGACTGGCAGGTAATAGTTGATGCTACACCATTATTGATTGATGGTTTTAAAATTACTGTTTTTATTTCTTTGATTAGTAGCATTATAGCCCTTGTTGTCGGTACCAGTGCTGCACTTGCAAGACTTTCAAAAAATAAAGTTATTAATGCAATTGGCACTGGCTATGTTGAATTTTTTAGAAATACACCACTACTTGTTCAAATATACCTTTACTACAGAGGCCTGCCAAATATAGGAATTGAACTTGATCCTATAACCTGTGGAATACTCGCTTTAAGTATATATACTGGTTCTTATATAACAGAAGTAGTAAGAGCAGGAATACAATCTATTGCAAGAGAACAGTTTGAAGCAGCAAGGGCTCTCGGGCTTTCTCCCCTTCAAACAATGCAACTTATTATTTTGCCTCAAGCTATTAGAATTATTATTCCTCCTCTTGGCAATCAATTTATTAATTTAACTAAAAATTCTTCTCTGGTAAGCTTTATAACCGTAACAGATGTTACCTATGTAGTTTACCAGGGGTCTGTAGACGAATTTAGATTCTTTGAATTCTTTGTTATAGGCTGTTTAATCTATATGGTTCTTGTTGGAATCATATCTTTATTTACAAATTTAATAGAATATTATTTTAGAATACCCGGGAGAGCTTAACTATGCACTGGGAAGATATTGCTAACAATCTTGATTTTTTGGCTAAAGGTTTATTTATGACCTGCCAGTTAGCTTTTGTCTCCATTTTAGGCAGCTCTATTCTTGGTATAATATTTGGTGTTGCACGTCATTCAAAATTTCCTTTTGTTAGTTGGATAGCAACTATTTATATTGAATTCGTTAGATCAATACCATTAATATTATTCATTGTTTTTGTTCATTTTGGTTTGTTACCATATGTTTTACGTATACAAACCAATTTTTTCCTTTCTGCAGCCGTAGCATTAATAATATTTACAGCAGCCTACATAGCAGAGATTGTCAGAGGTGGCCTGAAATCTATAGAGAGAGGTCACACTGAAGCAGCAAGAAGCCTGGGGTTAAACTATTTTCAAATGATGGCATATGTTGTACTTCCTTTAGCAATTTCAAGAATGACTCCAGCCCTTGTAAGTCAATTTATTGCTCTTATCAAAGATACTTCTTTAGCTTCTATTATAGGTTTAATCGAGCTAACTCGTGCGGGAGAAATTGTTTATAGCAGAACATTCCATGAATTTGAAATTTTAATCTTTATTGCAATTATTTATTTTGCTATCTGCTATAGTTTATCAATTTTAAGTCGAAAACTTGAATCCATAAGCTCTTCAAAAAACCCCGATGCCGTTGTAGGTTATAATCAATAAAAGATTATATATAAAATTCAATTTTACTTTGCAAAAGTATTGTTTAAGGATATAAAATGCTTTAAATCTTTTCAATTATCTGATAAAATAAATTTCTACAATAATAACCAAATATATGTGGCAGGGATTAATTCAATGAGAGAAATTACTGTGTTTCAAGAGGCAGATAAAGAACTAGTTCATCGATTAAAATCTTTCAGTGACATTGTAATTCGCCTAGCAAGTGAACATAATATTGATAAATTGCTTGTATTAATTCTGAAAGAACTGAGAAGCTTTACAAAAGCTGATGCAGGTAGTCTATATATTAAAGAAAAAGATTTATTAACTTTTAAAGTTACTCAAAATGATACTTTAGAAGCCACTCCAAAGTCAAAATTTGAATTTCAAAGAAAATTTAAATCTTTTACTTTACCAATAAACGAAAAATCTCTGGCTGGGCTTTGTGCTTATAGAAAAGAAACCTTAAACATTCCCGATGTAACTAAAAGCCCTTATCACAGCCCAGATATGGATAAAAAATTTGGATATCAAATACTATCAATGCTTGTTATACCAATGCTTAACCATTCAGGGAACCTTATTGGGGTACTCCAACTAATGAATGCTAGTGGCAAGAGGGGGTTTGTTCCATTTGACGAACTAATGATTCCACAAGTTGAAGCACTGGCAAATCAGGCGGCTGTGGTTTTAGATAACTTAAGATTGTACAATGAGCTGGATAATCTATTTGACTCATTAGTAAGATATTCTACAAAAGCTATTGATGCCAGAGACCCTTGTACAGCTGGTCACTCTGGCAGAGTAGCTCAATATGCAATTGAAGTAGGAAGAGCGTTTGGGTGCTTCAGCCAATCAGAACTAAAAGAACTTAAGTATGCTGCTTTTTTCCACGATATAGGCAAAATTGGCGTTAGAGAAAATGTCTTAACCAAAGAAAACAAACTTTCTAGCTCTCAAATGGAAACTATTAGGGAACGATTCCACCTTATTACCCAATTCTATATTTGTGAAGCAATGAAACACAACTGGCCAGATGAAAAACTTACTAAAATACTTGAAGATATAAATAAAGATTTAAATGATATTGAAGAGTTTAATAAACCAGGTTTCATGAGCGATGAAAAACAAGCAAAGCTTGACTCTATTTACAGAAAAACCTTTCTTTCATCTGATGGCAAGCCAAGAAAATACTTACGACCTCATGAATATGACAACCTTTGTATAAAAAAAGGTAATCTTAATGTTCAAGAGAGACTGGACATTGAATTTCACCCTGTTCATTCTCAAAGAATTTTATCACAAATTCCTTTCCCTACTGACTTAGCACGAGTACCAGAAATTGCAGGAAAACACCACGAAAAACTTGACGGCAGCGGCTATCCGGATGGCCTTTCTGCTGAAGATATACCATTACAGGCAAGAATTCTTGCGGTTGTTGATGTGTATGATGCTCTTGTTGCAGAAGATAGACCTTATAAAAAAGCTATGCCTAAAGAGAAAGCACTCAGTATTCTTGATATGGAAGTAGAAGCAAACCATTTTGACCCTAAAGTAGTTGAAGTATTAAAAAAAGTGTTAAGTGAAAAAGAAAGTACAAAAGAAGAGCGCAGAAAAAAACGTCTTGCAAGAAAAGAAGACAGATTATAACGCAGGCACACTATACATTTGCCCAACACCAATAGGCAATCTTGAAGATATAACTTTAAGGTGTTTACGTATACTTAAAGAAGTTGATTTTATCGCTGCCGAAGATACCCGAGTAACAAAGAAACTATTAAATTTTTATAACATACAAACTCCATTAATAAGCTATCATAAGTTTTCAGAAAAAAAGAAATCTCTTCTAGTAATTGAAAAATTACGTGAAAATTATAATGTCGCTTTAGTCTCTGACTCTGGAACTCCATTGATTTCAGACCCGGGAAAAGAAGTAATTTCCCAGGCAATACACAATAATATTCCTATAACTCCTCTGCCCGGTCCATCTTCATTGACATGTGCATTAAGTGCATCAAATATTATTACAGACGGGTTTCTTTTCTATGGTTTTTTACCTAAAACCTACAAACAAAAAAAAGAATGCCTTAATCAATTATCTCAAATAAACTACCCTATTATAATTTTTGAATCTCCTAAAAGGGTATTAAATACTCTTGAATGCCTTAAAGAAGTTTATGATAATTGCAATATTATTATAGCTAGAGAATTATCAAAAATACATGAAGAAATTTTATATTTCAGCCTGGATAATGCAATAAATCATTTTACTAAAATAGAACCCAGAGGGGAATTTACAATAATAATTGAACATCTAATTAGCCCAACTCAGAATCATTTAAGTATTGCAGATATGAAAAAACTTATAGCAAATAGCCTTGCAACTGGTAATTCTATATCAAGCATAGCTAAGGAGTTATCTCAAGAACTCAATATAAGTAAAAATGAATTATATAAACTTATTCTTGACATTCAAGAAGAAATTTGATTTATAAACAGGAGTTACGCATTTTAATATAAAAACTTAAAAAAAGTTCTTATACCCCTTTTGTTCTAATGAACATAATGCTAGTATAAGAACATGTTAAATATTAATTACTATAAACTAGCATTATTAAG
>JBFMGH010000557.1:10767-13617 GCA_040752795.1 Cyanobacteriota bacterium | reverse complement strand
CAAATCACAAATCAGTGCGGAGTACTCACTTTCTTCTTTTGAGAACTATCATCTGAATTAACAGTTTGTAGATCCAGTATTTTTAAAATATGTCATTAGAAGACACATTTCGTAAAAGTAACAAATTCACACGAATTAACAGGGTTAAATAATACCTTTGCAGAAAAAGGTAATTAGTGAACTCAAAACACTCTATTATAAATTAAAGCCATATATCGTTTACTTCCGTGGATTGGTATATTCATAAAATAAACCCGATAGACCTCTTTTGGGTTTCCGGTTTGTATATAATACGGGCTGAATTATTAATCAATTCTAAGCTATTATGGTTTTTGCAACCTGAGTAGCTTTAGAGTTTTGTGTAAATGAAGCGAGTTTCTTAAAGATAATATCTTTATTAAATATATTTGAGAGTTTTTCACCCAGTGCTTTACCGGTGAGCTTTCTTCCTGCAATAACTTCTGCGTTACCTAGTTTGTCTACTCTTTTTGCAAGTTTTTGAAGCAAATTAGCACACCCCTTGGTAAACCATCCAAAGACACTAAACCCACCACCGGCAACTGTTCCTATTGTTCTGCCTCCATAGTGGGCAGTGTTCCTTATTGCTTTGCCCCCATACTTTTTTACTGGTTGTAAAACCTGAGTTATTTTACTCATTGTAATACTCATTATTGTCTCCCCCCTCTGTAGATAATAATATATAAGTAAAGATTTAAATATTGTGGCTCTAATAATTGAAAAATTGTAAAAATAGAAGTTGATAATGCTTGAAAAATAAAGAAGATTTAAATATTTCAAACAGTTGTTTAACTGCTGGTTTTAAAGAAATTTACATCTGTTTACATCCACGTTTAAATATTATTAATGTATGAAGTGAATAAAGATTCTTTAAACATCTATAGAGTAAGGGTTTTAAAAACACTTATTAATATAGAACAATTTCTTAAGATTTACTGTGTATTTGTAATAATACCAGCAAGGCCTGGAAATAACCTACTATCAGATGGTTTAGTCGCTAACCTCTTATTAATTATTTCAAACAACTATACATTTATTAGTAATTTAAGGTTATCAAGGAAATTTCAACATTAAATTTGTTTTTATTTAATAAGAGGGTTTGGTTATATATTTTTCTTATGAGGCAGAAAGTGCTATGACAGATTTGCAAAATGTAAATTTTAAACCAGAAAATACACTACCTACAGCGAAAACAGAGATTAGTGAAGAGGCAAAATTTGCAGCTTCAGTTAAAGCAACATTAGCAAAAGCCGATGCATTATTAAAAGGTAAAATAAACACTGCTGATGCTGCTAATCAGGATGGTGATACCTTACATATATCAGGTTCTAATAAACAAAAAACAACTGTAACACAAAGAATATACAATGCTTTTCAAATTGGTATTGATCAGGCAAAGAATTTAATTAGTTCAGTTGATGGAATGAAACCCTATGCACAGGGAAGTGGATGGGAAACTTTTCCTGAAAGAGGCATTACAGAAGGTCAGAAGTCTAATGATTCTGCAGCTGTTAAAAATGTTCAGTGGGGTAAGGGCTTAAATGAAGACTATACTCCTCATAGTTCTGAAGAAGGTGTTAAAGGAGAACAAACCTTCATAAAAGGCAATAAAGATGGTGGCATAGATAGAAAAGAGTCTGAGTTAGCCATACAGCAGCTTGAATGGGACAAAGGCTTGGCGCAAAAAGGCTCGGCAAAAAGTGATTATACCCCAGGGCAGCAGATAAATGCTGCTAATAATGCTGAAAACCTTCTTCACTCTATTCATGATAAACAGGGTAATATTAGACCTGAATTTGATATAAATAATAATAAAGTTTTTGATGTTAAAGATGCTGAAACACTGGCTAATTTAGTTGATGAAACTGGTAATGGAAAAGTTGTTTTATCTGCAGATGACCTTGACCGTGCTACAAATGATTATATTATGAATGGAGTAACATACAAAGAACCAGCTGCTTCAAAAAGTGAATTAAGTGAATATAAAGGTGATTTTACCGGGCAACAGGTTGCTCAATATTTTAACTTTGCTGCAAATACGCCAAAGGGCCAGGAAAATGATGTAACCACTCATAACTTAACCCTTGATGAAGCTAAAACTACTGATAAAAAACTTCAACAAATTGCACAGATGAAAACAAGCAAGCCGGAACAGTTTAAGGCTGAACTTGCAAAAACCGGTATTTCTGAAAAGAACTTTGACTCAGTAGTTGAGTTTTCCAGACAAATGCTTGTTAACGATGCCAAGTTACATAATGCTCTCATGCAACAATTTAGAGGCGAAGTTGAAGGTGCTGTTACTACAGCAGATATGAATTATGCCAGCAATACTAAAGAACCAGAAGCTGATCCAAAGGAATCCAGTGACTTTTTCTACTTAAATAATAATGAAATAAAACATATAGTTAAAAATTACGGTAAATAATCTATCAAATAATATATTTATACTTATCCTTGAAAGTAATCTATAGATTCCAGATTATAGAGGCAGGGTGTTTTTGCCTGCTGCGCAGCAGCCAAAAACACCCGATAATAATTTAAAGCCATATATCGTTTACTTCCGTGTATTGGTATAAACACTTCTTATCAAGATTAACCGGTTAAAATTATTTACCAGTAATATATTTTCTTAAATAATGCATTAATGTTATTGTTAATGTAGCTATTGTTTAATTGAAGTCAATTGCCATAATTTAGAATTATTTAATCTCTTAATTCGTTTATTAATAGATTAATTTAACCCTTTAAAGGTATTTTTAATTTATTAATACGCTTTTATAATAAAAATAAAGCTATTATTGTTTCCGAAGGAGAAATAAATGCATTTAGAGC
>JBFMGH010000557.1:0-10757 GCA_040752795.1 Cyanobacteriota bacterium | reverse complement strand
TCAGGATGAAGAAGTAGAAAAAATGCCCTGGTATAATCCTGTTCTTGATCATGACTTATTTAATACTTTAATACACCTGGATACTCAGAATAAGCTTATTCTGGATATTGGAACTGGCCCTGGAACACAAGCTATTGAATTAGCAAAAATGGGTTTAAATGTTATAGCAACTGATATATCAAAAACAGCTATTGTTAAAGCTTCTGCTAGAGCTATCTCTGAAAAAGTTAATATTCGTTTTATTCATGATGACATTTTAAAAACAAGACTAGAACCCGAGTTTGATTATATTTTTGATAGAGGTTGCTTTCATGTTCTTGCACCGGAAAATAGAAGTGATTACGCTAGAATAATTCATAATTTATTAAAGCCTGGAGGTTTTTTATTTTTAAAATGCTTTAGTGAGAAAGAACCTGGCAATGAAGGACCTTATAGGTTTACTCCGGATCAGTTGAAAGAAACTTTTTCACCTTACTTTCGCATTAATTCTATTGATGAAACAATTTTTAAAGCTAATAGAAAACCTTTGCCCAAAGCACTTTATGCAATTTTACACAAAAACTTATAAATGCGAAATTGGCCTTTAAGGCCAATTTCGTTTGATTCAGCTAAATAAATGAGCTAAATTTCAGTTCACTAGCTATAATGTCTTAAAGTCTTATTCAATATAGCAAGCTGGTATAAGTTTAGATCTAAAAAACTTTTTAATCTTCCATTCTCATCCCTCAAGAAAGATATTACCAGCGTCAGTGAAATTAGTTTGCATCAAATGTTTATTATTCTCCTTTCGCTAACACCAGGTTTTGATGCAACGCCAGATACCATTATACCCCCTACCAGTTTTTGCTTCGCTTTAATAGCGATCTTATTCTCTCTCACTTACCTCCCTTCTTGGTATACTAAATATAATTCCAGAAACCCCAATCGGAATATCTAGCTATAAATAAGCAGTTTATGAATTGAATAAATCTGCAATGATTTACTCATCCTCGAAAATAAACATTAAATTACTCTAAATAATTTCCCTGTATAATTATAAAAAAAAATTATTTGTCAGAATTTACTCAATATTGTAACAAAAATATAATAATCAATATGTATTGTTACGAAAACAGTATATATTAAACCTTTTTAAGGTATTGCTTCTTTAAATGTTCAATAATTAATATATAAGTCTGAAATAGCTATGTTAAATTTTTTTTATTTACAAAGAGATACATTTACTTAATATTTGTTTACCTGCTATTTTTTTAAGGTTTATGATTTATTAATAGATGGTAAGTTAATTGTGATTATAATTTGGATAGTTAGAAATTATCAATTAGCCTGTATATGTTGATAAAATGGAATTCATTTGCTAGTTTGTCTTGATTTCTTTAAAATATAATTAAATAAGGAATTAATTGACTCTAAAGAGATCATAAGTTTAAATAAAAGTCATTCTGACAAAGGAGTTTATACATTATTATGGAACTGATTGCCATACACGGCTTAACTATAGTACTGGGCATAGTTATATTAGTGTTATCAGGCGTATTATTTTATTTATTCAGATCTGGTAAAAGACCTGAGCTACACTTTAGCCTTTTATTGCTTGATGTGTTTGTAATATTACGATTTTCAATATTACTTCTGTCAGAATCGTCGCCCAAAGTACATTTGTATTTGCACGTTGCCTCTTTATTAATAATTTCTCTGGCTCTGATAAAAATATTTATTAAGGTATTTATTCAGTATTTCCTTGAACACCAGCAAAAAATAAGCATACCTAAAATTCTTCAAGATCTTATTCAACTGGGAGCTTTTATATTAGTTGGTGTAATAATACTTAATGAATACTTTAGTCTTGATACGTCAATATTAGTAACATCCAGTGTTCTGTCAATTGTAATAGGTCTTGCTTTACAAGATACACTTGGCAACTTCTTTGCAGGTCTGGCACTGCAAATGCAGCGTCCTTTTGAAAAAGGTGACTGGATTATGTGTCATGACAATATTGGTCAGGTTACAGATATCGATTGGCGTGCTATTAAAATAAGGACACTTAACAGGGATATTTACACTATACCAAATAGCGAAATCGCTAAAACTTCTTTTGTTAATTATTCTAAGCCTACAAGACTTCACAGGCTTGTTATACCTATGGGAGTTAGTTATAAGTCACCACCCAACTTTGTTAAAAAGGTTATAATGGATATACTCAAAGAAGAAATCGAAGAAAAATCTATACTAAAAAACCCCGAACCATCAATAATTTTGGTTAATTATAATGATTTCTCAATTGACTATGAAATACGTGTGTTTATTGATAACTTCAGGTTCTTTAAAGAAGTTACAGACAGAATCTATACAAAAATATGGTATCAATTTAAACGCAACGATATAGTAATACCTTTCCCTATAAGAGATGTCTATTTACATGAAGTTAAACCTGAAGACACTTTTGAAATTATTCAAAATATTAGAAAATCTCTCAAAGGTGTTGACTTTTTGTCAGTTCTAACAGATGATGAGTTAGAAACTCTTGCTAAAGGTGTTACAGTAGAAAACTTTGCTGTAGATGAGATAATTATCAACCAGGGAGATGCAGGTGATACGTTCTATATACTTGAAGATGGAGAGGTTGAGGTTCTTTATAAAGACCAAGATGAAAATTTCATACCATTGAAAAAACTTTTCCCACCTGCCTTCTTTGGAGAGTTGTCATTACTGACAGGCTCGGAAAGAACAGCCACTGTTATGGCCAGAACCGACTGTGAATTGTTAACAATTAATTCAAATACTTTTAAATCAATAATTATGAATAACCCCCTTATAGCTGATAGAATAAGTGAAATAATCACCGGTAGGCAATTGGAGCTTGATAGATACAGCCAGGATAAATCTAGTGAAGAAACAATAAATGAAAAAGTAGAAAAATCTCAAAACCTTCTTGGCAAAATGAAAAACTTCTTTGGATTTTAAAACCTGTAAATAACTATAACAAAATAATTCAATCCCTTTAGTTACATAATATAGGAGCAAAGAATTAAATTGTCTAGTTCTATAATTTCGTCCAACAGTTCATTATGCAAACAATTTGATATAAATAAACTTATATGTAAGTATATGAAACCAGCAATAGGTTGTACAGAACCAGCAGCTATTGCACTTGCAGCCTCAATAGCTTTCTATGCAGCAAGTGGTCATGTACCATCTTTTATTTCAGATGATAGAAAAATTGAAACTAAAAAAAATCTACCTGAAAAAACTATTGAAGATATTGAAGCAATACATATGACGATTGATACAAATGTATTGAAAAATGCCCTTTATGTTAGTATTCCGGGCACTAATCACAGTCATGGCATTGATCTGGCTGCTATTTTGGGCCTATATAGTTCACCAGATAAAGAACTGGCTATATTTGACTCTCTTAATAATAAACCTGAAGAGCTTTTAGAATCTATTAATAACTCTAATCTGAAAGATAAATTTAAATTAACCAAACGCGAAAAATCAGGCATTTTTATCAAAGCAGAAATAACCTTTAAAGATGGTTCAATATCTGAGGCCTTAATAAGGGGGAATCATTCAAGCATTATTAACATTAAATATAATGCAATTGACCTTATCAAAGAAGCTGAATTTTCTGAAATAGAGGATATTACATTAACTGAATTAAAAGATCTGCTTGTAAAAGATATGATATATACAGTAGAAAATAACCTTGCTAAAGATGTTAAAGAACTCATATGGCAGGGGATTATTATGAACCTTGAAGTTGCTCGACTTGGCCTTGAAGAAGTCTATGGTGATGGAATAGGTTTTGCTCATAAAATGATTACTCACCTTGATCAGGCAGTTAATAAAATAGTTTCTAATGTTGCAGCAGCAACAGATGTCAGAATGTCTGGGTATAATATACCGGTAATGACTAATGTCGGAAGTGGTAACCAGGGTTTAATTATATCTGTTTCATTGACAACATTAACTGAAAGCACTTTGAATAAAACAATAGACAATTTTGATGAAGAAGAAAAAGAGTTGCTGATCAGAGCAATTGCACTTGCAACTGTTGTAACAGCATATACAACAGCATATACAGGTATGCTATCTAATTTGTGTGGTTGCCTGTGTAAAGCAGGTGTAGGTTCTGCAGCAGGTATGGGATATTTATTGTATCATTTAGAGGACCAGGCAAAAAGCAGAAGGCTTACAAAATCTGTTGTTGTTTTAAATTCAATGAAAAATATGGTTGCCAGTACTTGTGGAGTGCTTTGTGACGGAGCAAAAGGTAGTTGTGCTAATAAGTCCAAGTCTGCTGGTTTTAACGCTTATACCAGTGCTAAAGAAGCCACAATGAACTTTGTTGCGTCCGGTGGTATACCCGGCTTTGAGGGTACAGATATTAAAACTATCATGAAAAACTTTGTCGAAACATATATAGATAAGTTTGGTCAGCCAACAGATCTGCATATTGTCAATTACCTTATGACATCTGCCTGTTAATAAAAAGCTAATAATACTCTTTCAATCAAGTACGAACGTCATTCAATCAGATTAATAATGCTGTTGCGCCCCTTCGTTTCGCTCAGGGTGACAATATACTAATCCTTGAAAGTAATCTATAGATTCCAGATTATAGAGGCAAAAACACCTTAGAGTAATTTAAAGCCATATATCGTTTACTTTCGTGTATTGGTATAAGTATTTGATCGAGTGCAATTTGATATAAAACAAGAATTTAATTAAATTTTTTTAGTTAGCAACAAAATATATTTAGCAGGTTTTAATAATAGAATATAGAAAAATTCAAACAAGGTGCAGGAATGATAGTTAAACAAGTAAACTCAAGTCATCTTAAGTATAATCCACCTATAAAGAAACTTAATGACGATTTAAATATTCATTATCAAAACAAGCAAAACCTTTCTAATGTTTTGTTTGGGCATTGTCGTTCATCAGATATAACATTTGGCTGGTCAAAAAATATTGCCCCTGAAGAAGCTCAAATATTAGACATTCTAACAGATCCCAAAATAAAAACAGCTATTCTTGCTTCGCATTCAAGACCAGATGGTGATGCTTATGGAAGTTTGATAGGATTAGGTGGTATTTTACAAAGTATGGGTGTTAAAGTACATGGAGTTATTGATGATAAACCATTAAATACATTTACCCAGATGCCTTCACCAATAGAGGATATTTCTGCTACTGATTTTATTAAAACTATAAAAAAAATTAAAAAAGACCTGAAATGTTATGGAAAAAACCCTAATTTTGATGTTGCAGTTATTACAGATTCTTATGACCCTGGGGCTACAACAGATGAAGTTTTAAATATAATGGCAAGAGCCAGCAAAATTATAATTATTGATCATCATCCGGATGACCCGGGAGATATTAGTAACAAGGAAAAATGGGTTAATGAATTTAAAAAAAGAGGCATTAAAGAAGCAAACATTATTTACTGGAGAGAATCACGTGCTTCTGCTGCTGAAATGGTAGGTGAGCTGGATAAAGAAATAGTAGATGAAGCTAAAACCAGAACTATTGCTCAGTATAATCCAGCATATTATCACGATTACAGAATTGCAGTAGCCGGAGGCATTGTCACAGATGCTGGAGGGCTTTACACGCAAAAAGGAAATGCTGAAAATATTAAAATTGCCAGATTATCAGGTAAAAAAGTACAGTCGAAAAATGGTAAATTTGAAAGTATTACACGGAATATATTTAACTGGTTAATATATAATAGTGACAAACCTGTTTCAGAAATTGATATAAAAGGCACTACAAGAATATCTTTGCCAGAAGATTTGAATAAACAAATTGATGACATTATTGATGGCAAAATAACTATAGAAGGTATTGAGGTAAAACCTGCAACTGAATCGGATCCACTTTATTATGTTTATATTATGAATGATAGCTACCTTGAAAAGGTTGCTGAAATGGTAAATGAACAAAATAAAAACCTTAATTTAAGTGATAGAGATATACATGTAGAAATAAAGAAAAGGATTGAAGAAAAAATTGTTCAGGATAAAAACTGTGGTTTAATGGTTTTCGCCTCTAAAGTAAAACATTCAACAAAACCTGAATACCTTACCATGTCTATAAGAAGTTATGGATATAATTCTTTAGAAGGTGAAACATATATTCCGGGTCATGTTTTTACTGATCATTTAGCAAATAAGGCCACTGAAGCCCTTATGAAAAAAGATATTGGTGATGGTGGTGGCCATAAAAATGCCTGTGGGTTCAAGTCAAAAGACAATGTGTGCTTTAAAGAGCAGGTGCTTCCGATTCTACAGCAGGTTGTTGCCCAGGAAACAACCGGTAAGGATCTAAGAAATATACCTAAGGAACTTAAAAGCAAAATAATAACTTTCAAAGGCAATAACTTAAATAAAATTTATATAAAGATGTAAAAAATTTATACGGGATTATTATAACCTTTAAATATTAATAACTAGAAAACCTGGTTTTCTATTCCATATAAATAATGAATCTATAAATTATTTTTAAGGATCAGTATAAATTTGTGGCAGGTATTTACAGTAATTTATCTTGATTACAAATCAGGAATTAGCGAGGATGTAGTAGTGTGTAAATTCAGTTTTTTTAAAATATGTCATTAGAAGCAGGTTTTATGTAAATCTAACCCATTCATTAACCAGGTTATTATTGTTTTCCGGGAAAAATAGAATAAATCAGTTCCAAAAGGAAAGTGCAAGTTGATAACTTGCACTTTTATATTATCAGGAAATAGTTATTCGGGGGGTATTTGTTATTAAGGTATTGAAGGAGGGGTATGGATAACAAGATAAATATTACTAGTTTATGTTTCTTTTTAAATCTGAATCAGTACTGGAGACAAAGTTATACACTTTTGCTGAAGTAGTCTGGCTATTGTCTTTAGCTGGGTTACCGAAAAAGGATTCAAGCTCATTTACTTTCTTTTGAAACATATTCATTTCTTCAGCATATTTTTCACTCAATGAAACTGCTTCTTTAAGGTTGTTAGTTATATCAAATATGCTGTCAAGGGCTTTAGATGTTAGATATTCTAAAGAGATTATATTTAAATTGGTTAATATTAGTTTAATACCTCTTTCGTTACAGAGCCTCCAGGCAAACATTAGTGCAGCTGCCCCGCTGCCACTGATGAAAGTAACATTGGAAAAATCTAATATCAGAACACTATTTATAACTTTTTTAGTAAAACCTGGTATTAAATTTCTGAAATCTTCAGAAGATTGAGCATCAAAATCTTTGTAAGGTAATTTAACGACTACATTTTCTCTAAGTTTATATAAAACATTTTGACTATCTCTATTCATAAGTTACTCCTTTAAGCCGTTTGCCGGTCATCATGTATTCCTGATAATATTTTCATTGCGTGTTAATTTTATTATGTGAGTACTTGGCAATTATTGGTATTCCAAAGAAGGAGTAATTCTTTACATCTTTAGTAGTATGGTTCTTATTTTACAGGGGTATTGGCTATTTAAATTGTTCTTAAATTATTAATAAATTAATAAGTCTACTTAATATAGAGAATTATCACTTCTCGAAAATAGTCGTTATATCGATAAAGTTTAATAAATTTATCCCTGTAGTAAATTTAGTTCATATATATTTTTCTTTCGTGGATTGGTATAAATAAAAAAATAAACAGTATTACTTAGTAGACATAGTACAAAATACTCAGTTCTAAAATGTTCTAAGAATTCATAATTAAAATAGGGGGTTTTACCCTTTATTATCAAATTTGAATAAAATAATTTTGAAAGGAGAATAATCAACAGTAATAATATGTAGGCTTTAAGTGTTAATAAATAACAAATGAGAGAGAAATTATGTTTGGAAATGTATCAGCACCAAAGGAAGTAAATCAGTCATTTGGTAATAAAACGCCAAAAAAGTTGTATACTAATCCTAAAACAAATCAGCTGTCTTCAAAAGGTGAAGCCTTTCAGGCTTTTAATGATTTTAAAAGTGAATCTTATAATAAAGTCTATTCTCATGAGCTTGCTCATCAGCAGGCAGGCGGAAGTCAGGCAGGAAGTATAAATATTAAATATGATTCTAATGGTATAGCAATTGGTGGTCATGTAAACATTCAGGTTCCTAATGGTGTTAATAAAGCCCTTCCAGAGCAAACGTTAAAAGAGGCTGAAATTGCTTATAATGCAGCAACAGCACCTGGGGATCTTTCTGCTGCAGATAATGCTATAGCTTCAATGGCTCAATCTATTATGGGTGAGGCTATGCAGGTTCAGAATAGTAAGAATGACAAAGAATCTAAAGGCCAGAGGTTAAATGTTATGGGTTAAAACCTCTAAGAAGGATAGGCAACTTTATTAAGACTCTTTTCGAACTTTTTGCAATCAACTTCTCTTTCTTGAATTGTTTCTGCAAGTAAGCTTGCAAGTTCTGTTGTTTTACGTAATCGACCAAGTAAAAGAACAAAAATTAGTTTTAACTCTTGAGGAATGTCTTTAAAGAGGGTTAAAAAATGCTCTTTATAGATAATCTTTAATTCTGTGTCTGTTAATGCAATAGCAGTAGCAGATCTTGGTTTGTTATCAAATAAGCACATTTCTCCAAAAATTTGGCCAGGACCAATTTGTGTAATTACTAATCGTTTTCCGCTCTTATTAAACTTTGATATTTCAACATATCCTTTGTTTATAATATAAGCTTTATTATCTAAATCACCTTCTCTTATAATTAATTCTCCTTTAGCATAGTTTTTTATATAAAAAGTTTTCATATAAAGCCCTTTATTTTATATTAAATACATTATTGATACTGGTTACTAATAATGAGTTTATTAAGATTCATACAATATAATTTTTTACAATATAATTTTTAATTAATATTAATGCAATAACAATTTAATTTTTATTTATACCCCTAAAAAATAATAAATGTATAACCTTAGCAATAGAATAGTTTTTAGGCTAACAGATCAGAAATACCCTAGAATAATTTAACCCGGTTAATTCGTGAATTTGTTACAAACTCTCAAGGCTCAAGTAATGACTTAAGTTAAAGATTTATGCATTTAACACACTGTAAATATTTAACAGGGGCCAGGCTTTAGAGGATCGGGCCAAAAAGGCCCACCCTGCGGGTTTTTTTTGGCCCTCGGCAAAGATCTATTTCCGAAACTTTGTGAATAATCCGGGTTAAAGCCATATATCGATTACTTCCGTGGATTGGTATAAATTCTTCAGAAACAAGTATGATTTTGAAGGTAAAATAATATAAATTTTATTAATTTTTGAAAAGATTTGAATGAAACCCTTTAATTTATAACTTGATATGGTATAAGTGTAGTAAGTACAATTAATGTCCAGCGAATAATAACAAAACAAAACTTATAGACTTAATTGAAATGATATCAATACTTTGCAGAGAGAACATAAGTTACAATTTATATTTTAAAAAAAGAAGTTGAGATGGAGATTATGGAAAAACTTCGTGTTATTGGCATTTTGATATGTTTAATTATATCGATAAATCTTAATAATGTGCAAGCAAATGAAATTGTGCCAGATGGCTATACAGATACAACGATAAAAGTTAACGCAAATACTACAAACGTTTCTACTAAAACTATTATAGATAACAAAGCGTTTAATTCATTCGCTAAATTTAATGTATCTGAAGGTAATATAGTAAATTTAAAACTGCCAGGAAAATCGGATATTCTAATTAATCTTGTAAAATCTGAAACATCAACTATTAATGGAATATTGAATTCCATTAAACAAGGTAAGATAGGCGGAGATATTTTTTTTGTTAACCCTTATGGTATAACAATAGGAGAAAGTGGTGTTATTAATGTTGGTAGTCTTACAGCAATTACTCCTACAGTAAAATTTATTGATAATTTCTTTATTGACATTGAAAACCCTGATAATAAATATGTAGAAGCAATAATAAATAATAAATCGTCTATTAATCCTGATTCAGAAATAATTAATGAAGGAACAATAAATGCTATTGCTAATATTAACCTGAATTCTGGAAATGTTATAAATAATGGTATACTGAATTCTTTTGCTACTGAAGAAGCTTTTAATAAAGATTCTGGCCCAGATATTAGTGATATGGTTAATACTGGTAAAATAGATTTTAGCCCTGAACTGGTTCTTGAAGAAGGTAATGTCAATATTGTTGCTAAAAGTAACTTTACTAATAGAGGCAGTATTATTCTTAATAATGGTAATTTAAAAATAGCAGCAGCAAATGATGCATACATTAAAGGAGACCAGCAACAGCAAATTTTTGCGAATAATATTGATATTTATGCTAATAATACTTATATTAATGATTCAATTAAAGTTACAGCAATTGATAGAGTTAAACTGAATTCTGGATTTAACTCTTCTATTTCAGGTAGAGCTAATGTATCGGCAGCAAACATATATTTATATGCTAAAAACAACGCCTTTATAGAAGATAAACCAATAATTACCAGTTCAAATAATATTATATTAAATGCAAATAATTATTCTTATGTTGATCATGAGTGTAAATTAAGTGCAGCTAACCTTATAAAGCTTAATTCTAATAATGCTGATGTGGCAATAGAGGGTGGAGCATTTTTATCTGCAAGTAATATCAATCTGGCTGCACAGAAAAATGCTTTTATAAAAGATTGGGCAACTGTTAACACTTCTAATAACCTTACTTTAAAAAGTTTAACTTCTGATGCTTTTATTACTGATAATGCTGTTATTACATCAGGAAATAAT
>JBFMGH010000556.1:0-2870 GCA_040752795.1 Cyanobacteriota bacterium | reverse complement strand
AGGCAAAAACACCCTGCCTCTATGATCTGGAATCTATAGATTACTTTTAAGGATAAGTATAAACATATTAATTATTATTAATAATTAAAGCCAATCTCTTTTACACTAAGCGTAAATATTAAAATAAACATAATAATAAACACCTACTATTGATATAATGCTTATACAAAGGTTTATAAATATTTATTAAAAGTTTAAAATGATTAAAGGGGCATAAAAATTATGATAACTGACTATAAAGCCGATATTAAAAAATATAATGAGATTATTAAACAAAACCCTGATGATCCCAAAGCTTATTACAACAGAGGACTTTCTAAACACTATTTAGGAGACTATAAAGGTGCTATTAAGGATGTTAGTAAAGCTATAAATCTTGACCCTACATATGCTGATTCTTTTAACAATAGAGGAGTTGCTAAATATAAATTAGGAGACTATAAAGGTGCTGTTGAGGATTTGAATAAAGCAAAAGAACTTAATCCAGACAAAGCCGAGAAAATTAATCTGGTTCTTAAAATTATTAAAAACAAATAAAACTGTAAGCAAACGGGTTTATGCTTTTATCAGATGATTTTGTGCAATTAAAGGTAATCTTATTTTAAACACACTCCCTTTGTGTTTGATGCTTGAAACCTCTATTGTACCTTTATGCAGTTCAATAATTTTTTTAACAATAGCAAGGCCCAGTCCAGTACTTTTTGTACCAGATATGAGCTGTGTTGCAGTTTCAAAAGGTTCAAAAATCATTGTTAAATCTTTTTGATCAATACCTTCCCCATTATCTATTATTGATATTAAAAGTTTATCTTCTTCTTTTTCAATATTTAAGGTTATTGTAGTGTTTTCTTTAGAGAATTTAATTGAATTATTTACTAAATTTTCTATCACCTGTGTAATTTTATCTGGATCTAATTCTATTTTAGGTAAATTAGGAGCAATATTGACAATTAATTTAATATTTTTTTGATTTGCGAATAGTGTAAATGAATAATTATCTAAATTTAAAAGGGTTTCTATATTTGTATTTACTTTATTTAATTCAATTTTACCTAGTTCAATATTGGATACATTTAAATAATAGTCTATTAGTTTAGTCATTTTATCGCAGTTACAATTTATTCTTTTAATCATAGAGATCAATTCATTGTTTAATTGCTTTTCAGCAATATTTAGCATAAAAAGGTTTAGTCCTTTAATAAGAGTTAAAGGATTTTTTAAATCATGTGCAGCCATTCCTAAAAATAATGATTTAGTATGGCTTAATTTTGTAAGCTCCCTATTTTTTCTCATAAGCCATAGATAATCAGAATCCAAAACAATAAATTCTATGGCACCAGAAATATGATCAGTTTCATCAAATGTAGGAATAGCATGAATTCTTACAGAAACCCGTTCATGATTCTTGCTAAAAATTAACGCTTGTTTTGCAACAAATATTTGTTTTTTAAAAGCAACTTCTATAGGTAAAGACTCAGTTGTTATTTCTTTTTCATCTCTGTCATAGTGTTTTAACACGTCAAAATAATTCTTATTATTTACTTCGTTAAAAGTATATCCTGTAATGAATTCAGCTTTATTATTCCAAAACCTGATTTTTTTATCTAAATCAACTATACAAATGCCTTCAAAAAGGTTTTGAAGCAATTCATTATTAAGGATAGTGTTTAACTTAAAGTCTTTCATATAATTTCTCCTTTATAATAACCTTAAAAATGTTTGTATATTTACTTAATAATTTTGCTTAACACTAAAGGTTTTGATCATTTGATCTTAGTATTTATAAATAAGTTATCAGGTATAGTTTTTTGCACCATAATAATATTAATTTAATCTTTCCTTGATTTGCATAATACTTCATTATATGCTTCATTAAGCTTTATCAATTCAATTATTATCATTTCAACCTCATCTTTTAGTGATGGATCAAATTTTTTTGCCATCAGGAAGTGTTTTATTGCATTAATATATTCCTTTTTTTCATAGTATATAAGGCCATAAATAAAATATATATTAGCATAACACATATTTACTATAGTTTCTTCTTCTCTTAGGGCTAATTTTTGCATTTAAAAAGTCCTTTCTCTAATTTACTCATCCAGTAGGAACCACAATTGTTAGTTTTTATTAAAGTTTTTAAGCATAAATAGACTTTAATAGGATTCATTAATGTTTTTAACAAGGCTTTAAGGTTATTCTTGAATAATTTACCCCATTTTATTCAGGCAAATGCAAAAAACTACCAGTAAAAGTACAGATTATTAGTATTATAAAATGGGTTACATAACATGAAAGCTTATAGATCTTCAATAAGAATTCATCTCTAAAAAATTAAAACCTTTTATTAAAGCAAGATAACTATAACCGCTTTTTTTAAACAGTTTTCATATAGAGAATTCTTTGATACAGTTGCGTAACACAGGATGATAAAAACAGTTTGGCAAAATTAGAATATCATAAACCAATAATAGTCAATCAAGAAATTGCAATTATTCTGCAAAATAAATCTACATATATAAATGAAGATATTAAAACTTACTATAATCAATTAAAATTATATAATTATTTATCTTATAGACTTAAATTGCCTTGCATTCCCTTCTAATTGTATTTTACACTTAAAAATTTCATAATGCAATCTTATGTATTTGGTCAATAAAAACCCGATTAATATTTTAAAAATTGTTATTTGAACATTTCTAAAGTATAATACCAACATACGTATGAATATTTTGTAAAAAATTATTATTACTCCGACCTCCTAAAGTTTGACAAAAAGATTAAGAAGCACTTGCATAATGTACTTTTACACCAGAAAAATAGTTCTGAATTTTTTGTGGATTTTTTTGAAAACTTTTTAATTTGCTTAT
>JBFMGH010000555.1:0-4456 GCA_040752795.1 Cyanobacteriota bacterium | reverse complement strand
ATGTTGAATTTTTATATATGTTTGAATATCTACTGGTTTCACATGGAAAACTATCTGCTGGTTTTTCATGCTGAACCAAATGGCCATTAAACATATATTCACTAAATTGATAACAATTTTTTCTTAATCCCATCTTATTAATTATTAAAAGATTAAGAGAAGAAAGTTGTTTAATAGATTGTAATACTGTAAATTTACTCACTTTAGCATTTTTAGCTATAATATCCATAGAAGGATAAGCCATACCCACATTCATATTCCAATAACTGATTAATATTGCCATTATACGGTAATTTCTATTTGAAAGGCCGATCTTATAGGCAATTATATTTAAATTTTTAAGCAATACGCCCTGGATATGCTGGTAAGAATAGCTTTTTTGCTCAAAATCAACAAAACTACATGAAACCATATTAGAAGCCCTCCAAAATGTAAGCAACACTTGACACTACCATTGGAAGAAGCTAATATTAAACAAACACTAAACTTAAGGGGCTTCTGCCATAATGGTAGCAGTCTCTTTTTTATTGTTCAAAGAATAATTTACTACTTGCATTTGTGGTAGTCAAGTGATACCATAATTGACAACGTGTTGCCAAAAAGTTGCCACGAGGATAACAACCCGGTTGACAAAAGGAGAAACTATTGAAAGAAGTCAGTGTAAGAGAATATGCAAATATGGTTGGGTTATCAACAACTGCGGTAAGAAAACAAATTGAAAAAGGGAAATTGGCAACCTGTAAAAAAACCCTTGGAGGAAAGGAAATAATCCATATTTTGATTGATGTTGGTTATCAACCAACCAACCATGTGGGGGAGCCTGTAAAAACTGAAAGTTATCAACCTGTTGATAATCACGAAGAACCCGTTCAAGATGCTGAAATTATAAGAGAAACTCCCCAGTATAATATTGTTAATATGGAAACTTCAACTTTTGAACAATTGATACAAAATATTAAAGATTTAGCTGATGATAGATCTAAAGCAGAACAAGATTCATATCAAAAGCTATATAGTGAATATTTTGAATTAAAACAAGAAATAAAATTACTAAGAGATAATAATGAAAAACTGAAAATAGAATCTATTCAAGCATCTGCAGAATTAAAAATATCGCAAATTACGATAAATGAACTAAAAGAAAAATTTTGTACTCTTGAAAATACATATAAAGAGCTAATAAATAAAATTGAAAGTCAAAAAGAAACACCTAAAGACACAAATAAAGAAAGCATTTGGAGCAAAACTCTGAAACTATAGTTATTGTTATTTGATGAACTTGTTGTCAACTAATAAAAGTTTAATCTGGGGATATGGGTAAAATAAACCAGAATTCACTTCCTTTTCCGAGTTTACTTTCAACACCCATTTTGCCATCCTGCATTTCAACTAAACGTTTAGCAAGAGTTAAATTAATATTGATTCCAATGGGGGTTCTTTCTTTGTTCAATTGATTAAGTTCAGGAAATAATTTTTCTAATTCTTTTTCTTCAATACCTATTCCATCATCAATAACCGAAATTTTTGCCGTATTATCAGAATCTTTCAAAATATGCACATCAATCTTACCGCCTTCAGGAGTCAGTTTTAAAGCGTTGATTAATAAATTATGCAGAATTTGTTTAAATCTTTGTCTATCTCCAAATATAGTTTTAATTTCTTGATCAATATTATAGATCAGTGAAATGCTATTAGACTTAAAATCAATATCAAAAAATGCTATAACTTCTTCAATAGCCTTTTCAGGACAAAACTCTTCGCATTTTAATTCCAGATCATCAGTTTCAATCTTAATAATATCAAGAACATTATTCATAAGAGTAAGAATGTGTTTACCGCTTTTGCTAATGAGTTGAATATATTCCATTTGTTTTTCATTTAATTTACCAAAATATTCTTTTTCAAGAAGTTCTGAAAAGCCTAATATAGCATGCAAGGGTGTTCTTAACTCAGGGTCAAGCATTGTTAAGTAGTTAATATCGCTAATATCATTGTTAGCATTTAATTTACAGTTGTTTTCAGTCTCAGACATTTATTTGAATCCATTATTAGAGGTACAAAGAAAATATGTAATTTTATTATTTTAAAGATATTATATTATAAATAAAATAATTTTTAATGGATCAATTATCTTAATATTAAAATAATTAGGGAATATTTACCTCTGTATATGGACTAAATTTGGAGTTTTTATGGGTGAATATAAAGGAACTGTTTTACTTGTTGATAATAGTTTACTATTTAAAACTTTAGTAGAAAGACTTTTTAATGATAATAAAAATTATCAACTAATATCTGCTAAGGATGAAATAGAAGCAACTTTACAAATACCACGGCTTGATGTGAAATTAATTATTATAGGACACAATATATCCTATGGTAGTTCACTAAAATTGCTTAATCATATAAGAAATAATACTCCTTATAATAAATTACCAATAATGAAAGTTAGTTCAACTTTAAAACAAAATGAATGTTATAACCTTATTAAATCCGGTATTAATGATCTAATTTCGTTATCAGATATGGATTTTATAACATTTGCAAAAAAAACCTATAAATTATTAGGTGAACCTGTTATGGCAAATGATATTAGAATCTTTAAAATGGAAAAAAGTTCTAAACCTGCAATTTCTTCAAATGTTATTGATAAGAAACAATCTTCTCAAATGGTTACTCAAAATAAAATAATTTCTCAAGAGGCTATTGATAGTAGAATATCAAAAATTGCTGGTGTTAAAACTTTGCCATTTATTATTTCAGAATTATTATCTTTAACATCTTCTGTCAATACAGATATTAATGATCTAGCTAAAGTAATTAAAACAGATCATGCCCTTACTGCCAAAATATTAAGATTAGCAAACTCTATTTGTTATAATCGTATGGGAACAAGGGTATATAATTTAAAAGATGCTATTAAAAACATAGGATTTAACGGTGTTAAAGACCTTGCGATAGGCCTCGGAACCATCGACTATTTTAAGCAGAAACCAGATGAAATAAGCTTTAATAGAATAGGACTCTGGTATTACTCTTTTACGGTAGGGATTATAGCCAGAGAAATTGCATATCTTGTTAATTATTCTCAACCAGAAACTTTTTTTATGTCCGGGTTGTTAAATAATATTGGCCTGGCAATTTTAGATGATCATTTTGAGGAAGAGTTTAAAAAAGTCCTGGAGTATAGTATTTATAATAATATTCCTATTTATAAAGCAGAGAAAGATGTTTTAGGTTTTACTCATAATGAAATTAGTTCAAAATTATTAACTAAATGGGGCTTTCCATCCAATGTTGTTATTCCAATATCCTTATCAAATAGAGATTTTTCAGAAGTGTTTAATTTGGAAACCAAATATGAAAAATATAAAAGAAATGTTGTATTTATTAAACTATCAGAAAACCTTGCTAGAGTCATTTCAGGTGGCCTTTTAAAAACTGACATCATTGAAGAATTACCGGACAAGTTATTTAAATATCCTTATATAAACGTATCATTGGAAGATATGTATGCAAATTTATCTGATGTAAATAAAAACGTGAGAGATATGGTGCAAAGCAGTTTAAGACATGTTGAACCAGAAGTACTTTTTCAGTGTAATGCTTTTAATAAATATAAATCTGATAAAAAACAAAAAACTATTATTACTGAAAGTGGCACATCAAGTACATATTCTCTTGAAAATATTTTACACAGCATTAACCATCAAATTATCATTGCAACAGATAATTTAATGGATTTAATAAACAAAGAATGTCCTGAAAACATTATTTTTGATATTTCGAGTTTTAACGAAAATCATTATAATACTGAATATATAAGAGATATAGCTTTAAATGAATCTTGTAATATTGCTGTTGTTGTTAATAAGCATCAATATGATCATTTTTATAAAAATTTAAATGATACTCAAAACATAGTATTTATTGAAAAACCAATTATGATAACAGAATTATGTAACTGTATAGAGTTTTTTCAAAGATAAAGAAATATTTAACCCATATTATTCGCAAATCAGAAATCAGCGAGGAGGTTGTAGGGTGTGTTTGACGTAAATATAACAAATTCACAAATTAACCCGGTTAATAATAACTAAGATTTATACATAATCGTATATATTTTCAAAAGAATTAATGTAGCAGAGAAATTGTGTCAGAATTAAAAAGCTTGCTGAGTGGGGCTTTTGGCTCCATTTATTAGTCACTAAGCCCTGATATTTATAAAACATTAGTTTATCCCAAATTATTCACAAAGCAGGAATCAGCGAGGAGGTTACAGGGGGTGTTTTTGCTTGCTTAGCAAGCCAACCCCCCCCTCTTCTTTTGAGAGCTATCATCTGAATTTACAGTGTGTAAATCCAGTATTTTTTAAATATGTCATTAGAAGAAGGTTTTACCTAGATGAAACAAATTCATGAATTAATCAGGTTATTTATGAGAGGTCTTTAATTAA
>JBFMGH010000554.1:0-3284 GCA_040752795.1 Cyanobacteriota bacterium | reverse complement strand
TATAATGAACGCATAAATAAAATAGACTTCAGAAAATAAAGGGTTCGGGTGTTATGCCCGCCGAAGGCGGGCATAACACCCTCATGATTTCCAGTTATGTCTCATAATTTCATGCGTTTACTATATTTGTTCCCCCTGGTAAAAGTCTGTGAAAATAAGGTCTTTGTCAATGGAATTTATGCCTATTCCATCATCAATAACATACCATATATAAACTTTCTGAAAATTTTGTATTGCATGTTAAAGATATATACTGATCCTTGAAAGTAATTTATAGATTCCAGATTATAGAGGCAGGGTGTTTTTGCCTGCTACGCACACAAAAACACCCTAGAATAATTTAAAGCCATATATCGATTACTTCCGTGGATTGGTATATTATTTTACCAAGGGTGCAATGCATTCTGAAAAGTCATATATTGGAGAGTTTACCCTATCGTTTACCGGGTGCATTTTCATTTTTGAGTCAGGGTAAGGTCTTAATAGTGTATTTAAAATATTTATATCATCAAATGAGCTATCAAGCCACATTTCATAATCATTAGAATCGATAATAACAGGCATCCGTTCATGAATAGAAGACATTAATTCATTAGCTGTTGTAGTAATAATAGTACATGATTCTATTGTTTGTTTGGTTTTATTCCATTTTTCCCAGAGGCCTGCAAATGCAAAAGGTTGAGAATTTTTTAATTGAAAATAGTATGGTTGTTTTTTGCCATTGACTCGTTCCCACTCATAGAAGCCGTCAGCAATAATAAGGCATCGTCTTTTTTTATAAGCAGCTTTAAAAGAAGGTTTGTCATAAACAGATTCAGCTCTGGCATTAATCATTCTGGCGCTCAATGTTATATCTTTAGCCCAGAATGGTATTAGTCCCCAGCGCAAAAAAGCAAGCTGGTTTTTATTGGCAATTTTTCTTACTGCTGCTACTTGCTGTGTAGGGGCTATATTGTATCTTGGTATAAATTCAGGCACATCGAATATTTTAAAAACGTGCTCTAAAAACTCCTGTGCATCTTGTAATGTATATCTTCCACACATAAAAAATCTTCTTATAGTTAAATTCTATGAAATTTTCTTATCAATACAAGTATTAAATAATAATATGCGTATTTGTTTGATGATGCAAAATGAAGGTAATGGTGGAACCTTTCTATTGCTCTATCATAATTGCAAGCTTTATAGTGACAGAGCCCAGAATAAAAATATGCATCTGTCAGCAGAGAATTAAATTGAATTGATTTATCAAAGTATTCAGCAGCAATATCATAAAAGCCCCTGGCGCAACAACAATGTGCCACGTTATATAAAGCTATATAATCTTTACTATCATTTTCTATAGCCTTCATATAAAATTCATATGATTTGTTGAATTGTTTATCGTAGTAATAGGCATTGGCAAGATTAATGCATATGTAGTTATTCTTTCTGTAGTGTTGTAATGCGTCAGAATAAATGGTTATAGCTTTCTCATAATCACCCTGATTTATAAGTGCAATACCTGTATTGTTAATACTTAACGACTCGTCAACAACTTTTTGTTCTGGTTTTCTTTGTCTTATACGAGCCTGGTCATTATCATTATTTTTGAACAGTACTTTTACAAAAATAAATAGCACTATTAATGCGGCAGGAATAGCAAGGCACGCAATACCTGACATGGTTATAAGTGATGAGTTGTCTGATAATAAGTTCAACAACAATACCTTTAATATTACTGACTATTGTTAGAATAATTATATAGGGTATGTGATTAAATAAAAAGAGCTTCAATTAATGATAAAAATAACAAGATTACAGTCATGTTCTAAATAACTTTTTTCTTTCAGGTTGTTTACCTTTTTCTTTGTCGTGATATTTTAAAGCCTGCTTTGTTTTTGCCAGTTCTTTTCGCTCTAAAGCTTTGTAATTCTGCTTTAAATTTTTTGTTTCTAATTCATTATCGGGTTTATTTTTCTTTGTTTTTTTTGTTTTTTCAGGGTTGTCTGTTTTTTGTGCCTGTGGCAAATCTGCTTTATTAGCCATTTTTTTATTTTGAACTGCTACATAATAATTATGAGAAGCTGAACCCATCTGGCTTAGGCCAAAACCATAATCTTTAGTGATCATAAAATCACCGATAAATTTCAGGGGTACGCCAATTAGTAAGGCTGGTCGTGTAGAGTCTTCCTGTTTGTTCCCGATGGCAAACATACCAAGGTTGCCAGTTGAAAAACCAGCGCCAATTAAGGCATTGGCAATAGGCGTTAAGGCTTCTATGCTTCCCCCGTATGCTAAAAGTGGTAGTCCTCCAGCGTAAACCAGCATTGATGATATTCGTCTTTGTTCAGAAGAAGGTTTTAAAGTCATAAAATCAGGGAGTTCTTTTCTTATGCCGAATAGTTTTTTAACACTTTGATCAACTGCACGACCAGCACTAGTTAGAAGCATTACCTGATCTTTTGCAACAAACTTCATCATGTCATAAGTTTTTGAGGCAAATTGCTGGGCCTCATATCTGTTGGTCAATGCACCTTTCCAAGACTTTCCTTCTTTTAGAAAACTTAAATCAAATTCTCTTGGTGTATCTCCTGGTTTAAGTTCAAAATCATTTCTTATTTTATTTGCAAAACCGGAGAAAAATGTGGCCAAAAATACACATAGTGCGCCTCTAAGTGGTATTGATGGGTCTATAACCATAATAGGTGCGCAACCTAATACACCAAGGCCTCCTAATAAAATGCTTGGCTGATTAAATTTTGAGCCCATGCCAGCTATGCCTATACCGCTAGTAACATTACCTATTGCAAGTGAAGCCCAGCCCATTTTATTAAGTATATCTTTAATATTATTCATTGTATTTTGTGCTTGCTGATTAATTTCATCAGGAGTCAATTGTTTAGTATGGGTTTCTTGAATAGTAATATTTTCTGGCATAGCCTCAATATACATTTCGCCGGGCGATTGAGTCATATGCTCTTCAATAACAGATTGAGGTATGACTGGAGGCTCAATGTCAGCACTTTTTGCCGGTAATAAGGCAGATATAGCAAGGCATGCCCCGCCAAATAATTGTGTAGCAGCTGAAATAAGCGCTGTAATATATGGAATATTTATCTTTTTCTTTTGGGTGGGAGGGTCTTTGTCCTCTTTTGCATTAATTTTAATGTAATCAGCATTTTTGTTTCTGCTGCAACCTTTATTTGATTTGTGTTGCGGCAGTTTGTTTTTATTGGCATTATTGCCTTTAAAGCTCTCTCTCTTATATTGAATGTTTAAAATCATTTATAACTATAGTTATT
>JBFMGH010000553.1:0-5360 GCA_040752795.1 Cyanobacteriota bacterium | reverse complement strand
AAGGTAGATATTATTGTGGATTAGGTAAGTTATATTGTGAAGTAACTTGTAAAGTGTGTTAAAAGTAGGATGGTTGAGACGGAAATCGTTAATAGTGTCAAACTATAAACTATTAGGGATACTTCTTCAAACTTTGATAATAAATTTCTCATTCCGTACTCCTTCAACCTTATAATTAAATGATAGCTTTTTTTAAATATAATCTCATCAAGCAGAATAGTTAAATTGAAAATATAAAAGGGTGATATTTTCTATCACCCTTTAAGTTTATTAATGAAGCAAGATT
Organism: Cyanobacteriota bacterium; assembly: GCA_040752795.1. GTDB lineage: Bacteria > Cyanobacteriota > Vampirovibrionia > JBFMGH01 > JBFMGH01 > JBFMGH01. The sequence goes on along the minus strand of JBFMGH010000553.1, from coordinate 5,074 downwards.
TAATTGTGTTAAAAGTTTAAATTTAGTCTATATCTATTTATTCAGAAAGATTGATTTAACCAAAGGTTAATTCATTAAAATATGCAGGAACTTTACTTTTGTATTTAGCTTTAAGATCTGATGCTGTTCCATTGATATGCCAGTATTTTGATGTATCAATTATATTATGTGCTAGTTGAAAAGCTTTATTATATGTATCTAAATCAATGTTTTCTTTAATAATGTTAATGGCATCATAAAGTTGCATTGCACCCATTTCGATCATATAAGTATTCCACCATGGGCGGCAGCTTGACCACCACCACTGGCAGCTATGAAGCCCCTTGTCTAAAAGATCTCTAGAGGTTTCGTAGTTTTTGACTTTCTTTTGGTCTAGTTTGTTAAGAGTGTCAATAACCAGGTAAGTAAGATCCCATTGCATCTTATGTATTTCATTATCTGGATAGTTCCATTGAGGGAATGGAACACCATCTTCTAACTCATATTCCCAGGCTGACCATGAAGAATCTAATACTTTAACCACTTCTCTTTCTTTAAATAGATCCACTAATGAAGTAATTTTAACAAGGTCTATTGAAGGATCTTCAAGTACCTGTTTTAATAATACTTCCTGGCCTATTCTATGGTGACCATAAATTTCACCGTCTGTTCCAGTTAATAAATAATTATTTTCAGATACATTATTGAGAACTTCTCTCTTTAATTCAGTTATAGTTGGATATAAGCCAAAAGTCAACTTGGATGAAACGTCCCTGTTGTTGAAGAATACATAAAAATCATCCAATCCTTCAACTTCATATATTTTATCATACTTAACAGTTCCCACTTTGCCTTTATAGCCTAATTCATCACATATCATCCATCTGAAGCCCATTTTTTTAACTACTTCAGCTAAATGATGGCTCACACACATCTCTGGAGGAAAGAATCCTACAGGATTATAAATATCTCCAAAGACGTCTTTATTAACTTTTGTATTAAGCTCAATTTGTCGTTCTATTTCGCTATCAGGTATTAACGGTAATATTGGGTGGTATAAAGCGCTGCCAGTAAATTCTATTTGGCCACGTTCTGCTAGTTGTCCTATTCCTTCTATTACGTCATCAAGTTTGTATTTAATTAGTTGTTCAGTCAAACTAGCGTTAATGTTAAATGAAAACTTGCCTTCAGGGTTGTCGAGTAAAATTTTAACTATTTTTCTGTAACTTTCGTTGGTAACTTTTAATACTATTTCTTCTGTTTGTGTAGGTGGTTGATAAATGTGTAAAAAACTAGCCCAGTACATAAACACTCCTTTTAAATTACATTTTAGGCTTTATTTTTGTAAATTAGTTGTAGTGACAAATTAAAAATTAAAGGTGGAACATTTATTCTTATTGTTTATATTTATACTCTGCTACATTTATTATCCACTGTAACAAATTTAAATCAACTATCAAAATCGAGGAAAATAGATAATGATTTGCTTTCGGAAATATTAGATTGAGGAATGATTTAAATAACTAATTTTCGGGCATAGCTGGTTAAACACTTCTTTTAATCTACTAAAGTACACTTAATTGTGATATTATGACCGTTTAAAAAATTAATAATTTGATTTTTCTGAGTTTTTTATGCACAGAATTTAATAAAATTATTAAATCAGATCCTGTTTTTTTTGAGACAAAAACTTAACCCCATTAAGCCTGAGTCTTTAATAATTTATATTTTATTTAAGGATTACAAGCATAGAAGCCTTATAATATTATAAGTTTTCAATGAATTTAAGTATTTGAATGTTTTCTTTTTCTAAAATGTCATTAATTTCATTCAGGTTACATCTTTCTGATATATGTAATGCTATCTTGCAGCCAGATTTACTGAGGTCTCTGGGGGCTGGTATAACCTCGCACATATACTTATCTTTTAACAATTTGTTAGACTTCATTGTTAAATGTGTTGACTCAAAGGTTATTATTATTCCGTTTCTTTGCATAACTAATTATTATAATATAAGTTAATTTAAATTACTTAATTTTAAATAGTTTCAAAGCATTTTGAGTTGTTATTTCGGCTACTTCCTCAAAAGAAAGATTTTTAATTCTAGATATTTCTTCAGCTACATACTTGACATAATGTGGCATATTGGGCCTTTTGCCTCTGTAAGGGTGAGGTGTTAGATATGGAGAATCTGTTTCAATCATTAAAAATTCAATAGGCACTTTTTCGGCAACAGCTTTAGGCTTTTTAGCATTTTTAAAAGTTATTGGCCCGCCAAGACCAATATAAAACCCAAGTTTTGTATATTCAACAGCTAATTCAGCACTTCCAGAAAAACAGTGCATAACACCAGTTAATCCCTGTTCGGCAGCAGCCCTAATCAATACATATGTATCCTCATGGGCGTCTCTGCTATGAACTATTAATGGCAGGTTATTTTCACTGGCCAGTTTTATATGAGCATTAAAAACCTCTTTTTGCAATTCTTTGTTGTCTTTTACCCAGTAATAATCAAGGCCTGCTTCACCGACTGCAATAATTTTAGAATGTTTTAATAGCCTATCAAGTTCAATGTATGATTTATCATTCCATTTTTCGACATCCTGAGGGTGTATTGATGCTCCTCCATATAAATGATCGTATTTCTCAATAAGCTTAATAACTTCTGGCATATCTTCAAGGTTAACACCGGGTATAATAATGTTTTTTAAACCAGTGTTTTTTGCCAGTGTTAAAACATTATCGATATCCTTTAATAAGTCTGGCATGTCAATGTGGGCATGAGAATCAATAAGGTTAACCATTTATTTATCCTGTATTACGGGGTATAATAATATTGAAAATATTGAAATAAGTTTTAATGTGGGTAATCAATATTTTCGATTTTAGATATAGCTTCTTTTACTTCATCAAGAATGATAAATTTATCTGATACATCAATTAATTTTGGCGATGTATTGTTTCTAAAACCAGCTATTATAACTCTGGCACCTTTATAGGCTATAGCGTTAACAGCATAAGCAAAATCTTCGTCTCCGCTGACTAGTATGGCTGTATCGTATTTATCTACAAGGCTGAGCATATCTACTGCAATTTCAACATCAAGATTAGCTTTTTTAGTGCCATCAGGAAATACTTTTATTTCTTTTTCTACTACTCTATAGCCATTTCTTCTCATCCACAGTAAAAATCCGGCTTGTTTTGAAGCCTGTTCATCTACGCCAGTGTAGAAAAAAGCTCTTAAAAGTCGGTCATCTCCACAAAGATGTTTTAAAAGTCTTGAATAATCAATTTCTACACCTGCGGTTTTTGCAGCGTGAAAGAGATTGTTTCCGTCAATAAATATTGCTACTTTTCCTCTCATTATAACCTCAAATCAGTTTAAAGTGTTATTTTTTCTTTTTATCAGTAGCCAGCTGAGACCCTATTCTCAAGAAGACTGGTGAAATAGAATTTTTATCAATAATCATTCCTGGTTCAAGTCCTCCCCAGCTAAGAGAATTAAGTGTCGTGGTTTTAAAATCTTTAGACATACCAAGTTGATACATCATTTTATCTGCTATATTAGGGACAAAAGGCATTATCATTATAGAGACCCAGCGTAAAGTTTCCAGCACATTATATAATACATCAAGGCATTCATTAAAGGTTTCAGGGTTTTTAGCTTTGCCCCATGGTTCATTATTATTAATATATTTGTTAGCATTGTCAACCAGTTTAATTATTAAGCTACAGGCGTTACCCGCCTGATAGATATTAAACTCTTCAAGAACACCTGCCCTGGTTTCTTCGCATAATAATGATAACTCATTAGAGGTTGTTTTTTCTGGTATTATACCATTATTATACTTGACTAGCATAGAAAGAGTTCTATTTAATAAATTGCCTAGGTTATTAGCCAGGTCAGCATCAACTTTATTAACAAAGTCATCTTCTGTAAAGTTAACATCTTTACCTAAATGGGCATTAGATAATAAATAATATCTAAGTGCATCGTGATCTTCAAGGTCATATTTTTTAGTAACATCCAGTGGGTTAACAATATTGCCGATTGACTTTGACATTTTTGATTCATCTACAGTAATGAATCCATGTACAACAAGTGATTCGGGCAATGCTATGTTCATTGCCATTAACATACAGGGCCAAAAAATAGCGTGGAATTTTGTAATATCTTTACCTATGACATGAGCATTAGCTGGCCAGTAACGATTAAAAGTTTCTTCGTCTTGTAAATAACCTATACCGGTTATGTAATTACTTAAAGCATCTATCCAGACATAAATAGTCTGTTCCTCATCATCCGGCACCGGAATGCCCCATGAAACAGAAGACCGGGCCCTTGAGACGCTTATATCTTCCAGATTTTCAAGCTGATTAAGTATTTCATTTTTTCTAAACTCTGGTAAAATGAATTGGGGGTGATTATTAATATGATCAATTAGCCTGTCTTTGTATTTTGTTATAGCAAAGAAATAATTTTCCTCTCTGATTTCAACTGGTGGTTCATTATGATTCGGGCATTTTCCATCTACAAGTTCTTTTGGGGTAATAAATTTTTCACATCCGTTACAGTATGTACCTGTATATGAAGCTTTATAGATATCACCCTGTTCTTTTAAAGTTTTGAATATATGATTAACCACAGCATAATGTCTATATTCAGTTGTGCGAATAAAGCCATCGTAAGAAACATTTAAATCTTTCCAGGCTGCTTTAAATTTACTAGAGTTCTCATCAGTAAGTTCTTTTGGGGTTTTATTTTGCTCTAAAGCCGTTTTTTGAATTTTTGTACCGTGCTCATCGGTGCCAGTTAAGAAAAAAATATCGTCGCCTCTGCTTCTATAATGTCTTGCGATAGCATCAGTCAAGATTTTTTCATAAGCGTGTCCTATGTGTGGAGCACCATTTACATAATCTATAGCTGTTGTTATGTAAAACTTACCCATTTTCTTTCCCTTCAGTGTTTACCACCATAATTAAACAATAATATTACAATTTAGAGTTTTTTACATTAACATTTTTCTACAGGTTTTGAAAGACTGATTTCGATTATCAATTAATAAGTAAGTTATGTATAGCAATATAAATGACT